>CAYNPQ010000007.1:0-65378 GCA_964399065.1 uncultured Treponemataceae bacterium
GTACGCGCACCGGCCCGCGTCGCGCTTGAGCCCGCATAAGCTTCGTAACACTACCTAGGACCACCATATAAGGGCGCAAAAATCCGGCTTGAGCGTCGCGCCAGCGTGCCTGATCACACAGGCGCTCCTCGTCTCCGCAAAAAGCTCCCCGAGCCGCCTGGTGAACAGGTCGAGGGTCGTGCCCTTGGCCACGTCCTCGTCGAAGAGGAGGACCTTCCCTTCGCGCCAGGCCGAAAGCCAGGCCTCGTCGGCCAGGGAGAGGATGGGCGCCTCGTCGCTCCGCTTGAACATCGAGAAGCGGACGAAGTACAGGGGCAGGGCGAGGTACTCCGCGAGGAGAAGCCCGGGGATTATCGAGCCGTGAGCCGCGGCGACGAGGAGTTCCGGCGCGAAACCGGCCCGGATCTTCCCCGCCAAGGCCGCGATCTTGTCGGGCTCGGAGGCCCGCCAGGTGTATTTGTCGAGTCCGCCCGTGTAGACGAAGGCCAGCAGCTCCGCGGGCAGCCTGGTCCGGAAGCCGGCCGCCGCCTCCGGCCATCCCGGAGCGAGGCGGTACGCGGCCCGCGAGAGCTCGATGGATTCGCGGAAGAGGCGGTTCGCCCGCTCCAGCTCGTCTATCGGACGGGATATCTGGTATTTCTTCGCTTCGGCAAGCTCGTAGTAGACGGTGGGATGGAGGGGCAGGTCGTGCTCGACGCAGATCTTGTAGTTCAACGTGACGTTGACGAGGGCCGGTACCCGGACGTAGAGCCGCGCCGCGAGGTCGGCGGTCTCATCGGTCCTCTCCCCGCCTTCCGCGGAGCGTAGCCGCTCGACGAGGGCGCCCACCTCGTCGAGGAGGGTGCCGTAGGTCGACTCGAAGGCCATGACGGCGGGCGGGTCGTCCCAGGCGAGCCCGCGGAGGAAGGTGTCGATCACGATGGCCCCAGTGTAGCCCCGTCCCGCCCTCGCCGGAAGACGGCGGCGCGCGTCGCGGCGGGACCGGTTCCCGAGCCTTGGCCGGCCAGCTCGGGGAGGTATTTCCAATACCGCGCCGGCATGAGGCGCCTCTGCAGCGCCGCGTTGCGACGGAGCGGATTCTCGGCGGCCTCGAAGTAGCGGCGCCAGAGCGCCTCTTCCTCCCCGGTGCCCGGATCGGGCAGGAGGGCGAGGGCGTCGGCGCCTGTCCTCGCCTCCACGATCCCTGAGCGTGCCTCGAAGGCCAAGCCCCGGCGCAGGTCCACCAGGGCGAAGTCCTCCCGCCCGAAGCGGCGCGAGAAATGGGGGACGAGGGCCGCGAGGACGTTGTGGTCGGGTTCCATCGGCGCCGAGTAGAGGCCGTCCGCCCTGGGCGCGAAGCGGGCGAGTCCGTGGAGCCTGCAGATCTCGCGGTCGACCCTCCTGCAGGCCGCGCGGAGGAGCCTGACGTGGGGGCGGGCGCAGTCATCCGCGACCTCCTCGCCCTCGAGCCCCACCTCCGCCGCTGTCCGAAGGAGCTCGGCCCCGACGCCCTCCTCGCTCATCCAGGCTCGGAGGCAGAGGTCGAAGAGGAGGGCCGAGCGGCAGCGGACGAAGCCCGCGGCCCTCTCCGCCTCGGCCGCGGTCGGTTCAGGCGCGGCGGGCCCCATGGGCGCCTCGTCGAAGAGCCCGGCGCCGGCCGGATCGCTCCTCGGCGCGGCGCCGGCCGACCCCGCCTCGAGGGCGCGAGCCGCGGCGACGAAAAGGGAATCGAGCCCCTCTCCTGCGTCGCGCAACGTGTTCCCGAGTCCGCTCATGCGAAGGCGAACTCCAGCTGCCCCTCGGCCGCGCGACGCCGTCCCGTGGGGCGGGTCCCCGGGCCTTCGCCGGGGCCGGCGGGGACGTCGGCGAGCAGGGGGCGGAGCCGTTCGGGTCCGGGCGCCGCGGCGAGGGGTCGCCCGCCGAGGGAGAGGAACCACCGGGCGCGCTTCATGACGATGCCCATGGCCGCGAGGTCCTCGGCCCTGAGCCTCGAGCGCCGCCTCGCCGCGACGATGCGGCCGGCGCCGGTGACGCCGACCCCGGGCACGCGGAGGAGGCGCTCGTACTCCGCGCCCAGGGCGTCGACCGGGAAGAACTCGGGATGGCGGAGGGCCCAGGCGGTCTTCGGGTCGACGTCGGCCGCGAGGGAGGACTCCGACTCGTCGAGGATCTCCTCGGCGGCGTAGCCGTAGCAGCGCATGAGCCAGTCGGCCTGGTAGAGGCGGTGCTCCCGGCGGAGGGGCGGGGCCGCCGGCTCGGGCAGGCGGGGATCGCCGGCCACGGGGATGAAGGCCGAGTAGTACACTCGCCTCAGTCCGTAGCGCTTGTACAGGGCCGAGGCGAGTCCGACGATGGTGCGGTCGTCCTCGGGGCTCGCGCCGACCACGAGCTGGGTGCTCTGGCCCGCGGGGGCGAAGCGGGGGGCGGTCCTGATCCGGCCCCGGTCCTCGCGGCTCTCGCTTTCGGCCTCGCTCATGAAGCGCATCGCGCCGAGGATCTCGCGGCCTGACTTCTGGGGCGCGAGCCGGGAGAGGCTCGATGCGGTAGGCAGCTCGATGTTGGCGGACAGCCGGTCCGCGTAGAGGCCCGCCTTCCGGAGAAGCCGGTCGCCGCAACCGGGGATGGCCTTGAGATGGATGTAGCCGCCGAAGCCCTCGCGCTCCCTGAGGAGGCGGGCCACCTCGACGAGGCGCTCCATGACGATGTCCGGGTCCGCGAAGATGCCCGAAGAGAGGAAGAGGCCCTCGATGTAGTTGCGCCGGTAGAAGCCGATGGTGAGGCGGACTAGCTCCTCGGCCGTGAAGCTCGCCCGCTCGACCTCGGCGGAAAGGCGGTTCGCGCAATAGGCGCAGTCGTTGCGGCAGGAGTTCGAGTAAAGGACCTTGAGGAGGGAGATGCACCTCCCGTCGCCCGTGAAGGAATGGCAGACTCCCGCCGGGCTGCCGGCGCCGATGCCGCCTGGACCGGCCTTTCGCGAGGAGCCGCTCGAGGCGCAGGAGGCGTCGTAGCGTGCAGCCCCTGCGAGGATGGCGAGTTTGTCCCCGAGATCCATAAAGATACTATACATATATGTAGTCAAGCACGCAAGTTGGCATATGGGGCCACACGAAATCGAGGTCGAGGCGACGTGGGATGTAGTGGAGCGGCGCTTGACGCCGCATGCCTGCCGGGATAGATTGCGTCCATGCTCCAGGTTGATTCGAGGCAGTGCCTCCTCGTCCATGGTCGCCGCCCCCAAGGCTCGGCTTCCGATGGTAGGGGAGGTCTACCCGGAATGGTGCCTGGAGATATTTGAGATTTTCAGGAAACCATACGAGCGCGGCCTCCCCGGGGCCGCGCTTTTTTTGCGTCGAGGGGCCGGAGGGACGGCTGCCTGCGGCGCGATCGCGCGGCTTTCACGGGGCGATGCCAGTGAAAAGGAGCCGATCATGCCTCTCATCGAGTTCATCGAAGTCTCAAAGGATTGGGCGGGAACGCCCGTCTTCGAGAAAGTTAGCTTCGCGGTGGAGCCGGGCCGGAAGATCGGGCTCGTCGGCCGCAACGGTTCGGGGAAGACGAGCCTCGTCCGCATCGTCGCGGGCCTGGACCAGGAGTACCGCGGCACCGTGAGGCGCAAGCCCGGCCTCCGCGTGTCGGTCGTGCCGCAGCGCTTCGAGCCGCCCCTCGGGCCGAGCTGCGTCGAGCTCCTCCTCGAGCCCGCGCGCGAGCTGGAAGCGCGGCTCGCCGCCATGGAGGACTGCTTCGCCTCGGGAGGCGAGGAGGCCGCCGGCGAGCGCGCCCTCGCGGCCTACGGCGAGCTGACCGAGCTCTACCAGGCCCTCGGCGGGGCCGGGGCCGAGGAGGGGGCGCGGAGGCTCCTCGAGCGCGCGGGCCTCGGCCCCGCGGCCGACGCGCCGGCGGCCGCGCTCTCCGGCGGGGAGAAGAACGTCCTCGCCCTCGCCAAGGCCCTCGCCGAGGCGCCCGAGCTCCTCCTCCTCGACGAGCCGGGCAACCACCTCGACTTCGCGGGCCTCGCCTGGCTCGAGGACTTCGTCCGCGGCGAGCGTTGCGCGATCCTGATGGTGTCGCACAACCGGCGCCTCCTCGACGCGACGGTCGACTCGATCCTCGAGCTGGAGTCGGGGAGGCTCGAGGCCTATTCGGGCGGCTGGTCCGCCTATCGCCTCGAGAAGCTCAGGCGCGCCGCGGGGCAGGGCAGGGACTGGCAGGCCGACCGCCGCAGGGTCGAGCGGCTCGAGGCCCTGGTGCGCCGCTTCGCCGAGATCGCGCGCTCGAGGCCGGACCCCGCCTGGGGCAAGCGCCTCAGGGCGAGGAGGAGCCAGCTCGAGCGCGAGCGCGCCCAGGCCGCGGAGCGTCCGGACTTCGGCCGGGACCGCATGAGGGTCAGCTTCGGCCCCGCCGAGGCCAAGGCGGACTACGCCTTCATCGTGAAGGGCTACTCGAAATCCTACGGGGACCGCGTCCTCTTCCGGGATGCCTCCCTCGACCTGCTCGCCGGGGAGCGCGCCGCCCTCGTCGGCCCGAACGGCTCCGGCAAGACCTCCTTCCTCCGCGACCTCGTCGCGGCGGCGGGGCACTGGGACTCGGGCGGGGCCATCCGCGTCGGGCCGAGCATGGTGATCGGCTACTGCGCCCAGGAGCAGGAGGTCCTCGCCGGCGGAAGGACGGTGGGCGAGGAGCTCGAGGCCCTCGGCGTGAAGAGGGACGAGGCTTTCAAGATCCTCATGCGTTACCGCTTCGACCGCTCGGCCATGGAGGTCCCGGTCGCCGCGCTTTCGGGTGGGGAGCGCAACCGGCTCCAGATCGCGAGGGCCGTCCTCCTCGGCGCGAACTTCCTCGTCCTCGACGAGCCGACGAACCACCTCGACATCGAGTCGCGCGAGGCCCTGGAGGAGGGGCTCGCGGACTTCGAGGGCACGATCCTCGCGGTCTCGCATGACCGTTGGTTCCTCGAGAAGGTCGCCGAGCGCCTCGTCCTCCTCGATGGGGGGGCTTTCCGGAGCTACGAGGGCAGCTTCGCGGAGTACTGGCGCGATGTCGGAGCGAGCCTCGCCGCGCGCGGGGCGGCCGCGAGGCGCGGCGGCCCGGCGGGCCTCGAGGAGAGGGGAGCGAGCCGCGAGCGGGGCTCCGCGAGGGATGGGAAGGGACAGGCGCAGGGCGCCGCGGGAGGAGGAGAAGCGGCCGGGCGCCGCCGCCTCGCCCTCGAAGAGCGCATAACCTCCCTCGAGAGGCGGAAGGAATCCCTGGAGGCCGCGGCGGCGGCCGCGGGCGCGGCGCGGGATTACGTCCGCGCCGGCCGCGTCGCCGAGGAGGCCGCCGAGGCCTCCCGGAACCTCGGCCGCCTCTACGCCGAATGGGAGGCCCTGGCTTGAGGGCGGCCCGTATCCCCCGATCGGGCGATGGCCGCGCCCGGCCCGCCCGGGCTAGGCTCGGACCATGATCGACATCAGTAAGGCGAGGGAGCTCGACGAGGACACGTTCGCCGGGCTCGAGGCCCTCGTCCGCGAGTGCGACCTCGCGGACGGGACGAGGGGCGAGGTCGGGCGCGACAAGTCCCTCAATTACCATAAGGACATGGCGAGCTGGTTTGTGGCGAGGGAAGGCGCCACCAGCGCGGCGCCCGGCGCGGTCTCGGGCGCGATCCTGGGCTTCGCCTCGGTCTTCGCGCCCGAGTCGGAAACCGCCGAACTGTCGGCCCTGGTCCGGCCCTCGGCGCGGCGTCGCGGGATCTTCACGGGACTCTTCGCCGCCGCCCGCGGGGAGCTCGCGGCCTTCGGATACCGGGATCTCCTCCTGGTCCGCGACGCGGCCTCGGCCGCGGGTGGGGCCCTCATCGCCGGCTGGGGCTCGAGGAGGGGCGCCGCCATCGACCACCGCGAGTTCGCCATGCTCCTCGGCGAGGCCGGCAGGGCGCCCCGGGCCCCGGCCGGGGATCCCGGGGTCTCCCTCTTCCGCGCGGGGCAGGCCGACCTGCCCGCCCTGGCCGCGATGGCCGCCTCGGAATTCGGCGGCTCAGCCGAAGAGTCCCTGCGCTTCCTCGAGGCCACCGCGGCAAATCCCGAACGCAGCCTCCTCGCGGCGCGGGCCTCGCCCGGCGGCCCGGTCCTCGGCATGGTCTCCGTCCACGTCGACGGGGAACGCGCCTCGATCAACGCCCTGGTCGTGGATCCGGCCGCGAGGCGCCGGGGGCTGGGCTCACGCCTCCTCGACGAGGCCGCGGCCCTCGCCCTCGGCAAGGGCGCCCGCGAGGTCGGCCTCGAGGTCGACGCGCTGAACCGCGGCGCCCTCGGCATCTACCTCCGGCGCGGCTTCGAGGTCGTCTCCGAGGTCGAGTACTGGCGCATGCCCCTGCCTCAAAGTTAGGCGATAACGTCGCCTAACGTGTCATCGGTTCGGGGCGGGAGGCGGCCCGTCCGGGCCGCGATGCGCGGCGAGGCGCTCGAGGGGCAGCTCGTAGAGCAGGTAGTCCTCCTCGGACTCCCAGCTCCGCCAGCCGAGGCCGTCGAGGAGGGCCCGCGCGCGGCCGCCGCCCGGCGGCACTATCGCGTCCGCGTAGGGCGCCCCGGCGGCGCGGAGTCGGTCCTCGACGGCGCCCATGAGGACGGCGGCCGAGGACCAGTCCTCGGCGTCGAAGAAGGCGAGGGCGCCCTCGCCCTTCTCCTCGTGGACGAGGAAGGCGGCGAGGGCGCGGAGCCGCCCCGCCTCGACGAGGCCGAGGCAACGGCCCGGCTTGACGTAGCGCTCGACGAAGCCCTCCTCGGACCAGGGATACGAGCGCCAGCATTCGTGCAGGTAGGGCCCGAACCAGCCCGAGGCCCGGACGAAGGCGAGGACCGCCGCGGGATCGCGCACGACCTCCGCGAGGGCGGAGCGTTCCGGGCGGGGGAGCCGGGCCGGGTCGCGGAGGGCCTCCCCGGGCAGCTCCTTCACGCTCGCGCTGGCGATGCGCCTGAAGCCGAGCGCCTCGTTGAGGCGGATCGACGCGTCGTTCCGGATGTAGGTGGAGAAGCGCAGGTGGCGGAGCCCCTCGACGCCGGCGAGGCGCGAGAGGAAGCGGAGGCAGAGGGCCTTGCCCACGCCCGACACGCCCGCGTCGGGATCCTTGCGCAGGCCCTCGAGCCAAGCCTCGCCCGGGCCGAGCCAGCTGAGCTTCGCGAGCCCGACGAGCCTGCCGGACTCGAGGCAGAGGGCGAGTTCCCCCTCGCGGTCGGCGACCCAGGAGTCGAAGGCCTTCGGCACGTAATCGCCGCCCTCCCATATCTTGGCGCAGAGGGCGAGGACGGCTTCCTTGTCGGAGGGGAGGGCGCGGCGGAATTCGAAGGCGGGCATCGCGTTCATGCGCCGAGTATACGCGATGCCCGCCCTGTCCTTCTACGAGCCGAAGATCAGAACTCCTCGAAGTCCTCGTCCTTCGCCTCGTTCTTGATCGTGATACCGGTCTCGCGGCGCGGGGCCGCGGCCCTGGCGGGCGCCGCGGGGCCGGGGCGCGCCGCCGGCCTCCTCGCCGTCGCCCGAGCCGAGGCCGCGGGCTCCGCCCTGCCGGCCTTCGCCCCTCCGGTCTTGAAGAAGGAGATCCTCGTGGCGAGGTTGCCGGCGAGCTGGGATATCTCGTTCGTCATGGCGGCTATCTGCTCGCTGGCCGCGGCGTTGGCCTGCACGACCTTGTCGAGCTGCATGATCGCCTTGGTGATCTGGTCCGCGCCCGAGCTCTGCTCGTTGCTCGCGGCGGTGATCTCCTGGACGAGCTGGGAAGTCTTCTGGATGTCGGGCACGATCTGGCCGAGCATGGCGCCGGCCTTCTCGGCGACCCCGACCGAGCGCACCGAGAGCTCCCCGATCTCGGTGGCGGCCTTCTGGGAGCGCTCGGCGAGCTTGCGCACCTCGCTCGCGACGACGGCGAAGCCCTTGCCCGCCTCGCCCGCCCGCGCGGCCTCGATGGCGGCGTTGAGGGCGAGGAGGTTGGTCTGCCGCGCGATCTCCTCGATGATGAGGATCTTGGAGGATATGTCCTTCATCGCGCTCACGGTCTCGAGGACGGCGCCGGCGCCCTCCTCGGTGTCCTTCGCGGCCTTGCTCGAGATGCGCTCGGTCTGGATCGCGTTGTCCGCGTTGTTGCGGATGTTCCCGCCCATCTGCTCGAGGGAGGCCGAGACCTCCTCAGTGCTCGCGGCCTGCTCGGTGGCCCCCTGTGACATGGAGACAGAGGCCTCGCTCAGGTTGGTGCTGCTGCGGCTCAAGACGTCGACCGAGCCCTTCACCTCCTCGACGACCTCCGAGACCCTGGCGATCATCGTCGAGAAGGCGGTGGCGAGGAGGCCGAGCTCGTCGCGCCTTGCCGAGATCTTGCCGTCCAGGACGACCGAGAGGTCGCCATCCGCCATGCGCTTGGACAGCTCGGTGATGGCCGCGACCGGCCGGGAGATCGAGCGGGCGATGAACACGCTCGCGACGACGGCGATGGCCGCGCCGAGGAGGGTGATGAAGGCGAGCTGGATCACGAAGGCGTTGAGGGCCCCGTAGATGTCCAGGATGGGGCCGTAGGTCACGATGATGTCGTTGTCGAACTGGGGCAGCTTGGTCGAGGCGAAGTAGATGCGATCCTTGACGGACATGCCGAAGGCGTTGTCAGACTTCAGGATGAGGTCCTTGTAGGGCGCGAGGGGACCGCCCTCGAAGGCGTTGCCCTTGAGGATCTGCTTCTCGTCCTTGTGGGTGATGAAGAGACCGTCGGCCGAGAGGAGCATGGTCTGGCCGCCCTGGCTGATCTTCTTGGCGCCGATGATCTCGCCGACCCTCGTGATGTACATGTCGAGGCCGACGACGCCGATGTCCTTTCCCCCGGACGAGCACTTCTGCGCGACCGTCACGACGAGCTTGCCCGTGATGCTGTCGACGTAGGGCGCGGTGTGGATGACGCCCGTCGTGGCGAGGGCCGAGGTGAACCAGCCCCGCTTGTACTGGTCGTAGTCGGCCGGCGGCTGCCAGCCCGAGGCGACGATGACCCTGCCGCCGTCTTTCCAGGACTTGGTCTCGAAGATGTAGACGTCGGTCAGGTCCTTGTCCCGCGCGACGACCCGCTTGTAGGTCTCCTGGACCTTCTTGACGTCGGGAAACAGTTCGGGGGTCGAGTCGCAGAGCGCGCTGATCGTGGCGTCCTTGGGCTGGAGCCAGGAGAGGACCTCGCCCTTGATCGAGGACATCGTGCTCGCCGCGTAACCTTGGAGCTGGGAATCGAGGGAGGCCTTGAAGGTCAGGTAGATGAACAGGGACACGCTGCCGAGCACGAGGACGAAGAGCGCGGTGATCAGGAGGATCAGCCGTGCAGCGATCGAGAAGCCGCGTTTCATGCGAAAGCTCCTTTCCCATCCCGGATTGCATTAAGCTTAAGGCGGGCTATCGGCCTTGTCAAAACGCCGGGGGGCGGTCCTAGCGGCTCCCCCGGCCCCGGCACTATACTCGCGGCCGTAGTCCGACCGACATCTCACCGCCGCGCCGGCAGGCGCGGGACAGGAAAATCCATGGATACCCCGACTTTCGAGTCATTCGGCCTCGGCGCTGGCGCCCTCGCGGCCATCGCCCGCAAGGGTTTCGAGGAGCCCACCCCGATCCAGGCCCTGACGATCCCCCGCCTGCTCAAGCCGGGCCCCGACCTCATCGCGAGGGCGAGGACCGGCACGGGCAAGACCGCCGCCTTCGGCATCCCCTTCGCGGAGCTCCTCTCGGCCCCCGGTCCCAAGGTCCGGGCCCTCGTCCTCGTGCCGACGAGGGAGCTCGCCCTCCAGGTCTCGGGCGAGCTCGTCTCCCTGCGGCAGGGCGACCGCCCGAGAGTGGCGCCGGTCTACGGCGGCGCCTCGATGACGGAGCAGCTGCGCCGCCTCGGCGGCGGCGTCGACATCGTCGTCGGCACGCCCGGCCGGGTCCTCGACCACCTCGACCGCGGGACCCTCGACCTCTCGGGCCTCGAGTTCCTCGTGCTCGACGAGGCCGACGAGATGCTCGACATGGGCTTCATCGAGGACATCGAGCGCGTCATGGAGAAGTGCGCCCCGGGTCGCCGGGTCGTGCTCTTCTCGGCGACCATGCCCGCCGGGATAGTCCACGTGGCGAAGCGCAGGCTCGGGGCCTACGAGACCGTCGAGGATTCCTCGGAGGCGGTCGCGACGGAGCTGGCCGAGCAGGTCTGGCTCGAGGTGCGGGAGGCCGACAAGCTCGAGGCCCTCTGCCGCGTCATGGACGTGGAGGAGGAGTTCTACGGCATCGTCTTCACCTCGACCAGGGTCGAGGCCGACCGGATCGCGAAGGCCCTCGCGGAGCGGGGCTACGAGGCCGACGCCCTCCACGGCGAGATCACGCAGGAGGGCCGGGAGCGGGTCCTCGGCCGCTTCCGCGACCGGCGGATACGGGTCCTCGTGGCGACCGACGTCGCGGCCCGCGGCATCGACATCGAACGCCTGACCCACGTCGTCAACTGGTCCCTGCCCCACGATCCCGAGGCCTACGTGCACCGCGTCGGCCGGACGGGGAGGGCGGGCAACGCCGGCACCGCCCTCACCCTCGTCACTCCCGAGGAGTACCGCAAGCTCTTCCGTTTCAAGCGCGCGGCCGGGGGCGGGCTCAAGAAGGCCAAGGTGCCCGCGGTCGACGAGGTCCTCTCGGCGAGGGGCGAGCGGATCAGGTCCAAGGTGCTGGCGAGGGCCGAGGCCCTCGCGTCCTCGCCCGAGGCCGGCGCGGGCGAGCCCGCCGTCGAGGCCCCGGCCGCGCTCTGGCGGCGCATGGCCGACTCCCTCCTCGAGCGGCTCGACTCGAGGGAGGCCCTCGCCGCAGCCCTGCAGGAGGCCTTCGGCGCCGAGCTCGACCCGGCGCGCTACCGCGAGATCGCCGAGGTCTCCGTCGACGCCGCGGCGACGGCGAGGCTCTTCATCGGCGTCGGGAAGCGCGACCGCGCCACCCCGCGCGGGCTCGCCTCCCTCGTGCGCCGCCTGACGGGCCTCCCCGACCGCCTCGTCGGCGGCATCGAGATCTACGAGAACTTCTCCTTCGCGACTGTGCCCTTCGAGGCCGCGGAGAAGGCCATCGCCGAGGCCAGGCGCTCGGGAGGCCTGCCCGCGGTGCGTATGGCCACGCCCCGGGGCTCCGCTCCCAGGGAAGAGGCGAGGGGGAGGAAGGGAGCTCCCCGTCCCGGCTTCGAGCATGGTCCCCAGCCTCGAAGGAAAACGGCTTCGGACACGAAGCGCCGACCGGGTAAGTACTGAAAGCGCGGCCGCGTCATCCGACTCTGAATACCGGTTTCCTCGCTCATATCCCCTGAACCGCGAGCCCTTGCGCGCGGATCGGGGGATGGCTTCGGCGCGGGGCCGCGCTCCGCCGGGTTTGAAGAGTCTGCCAGGCAAAAAATACCGGAAGCTCGCAAAATCTGCGAGCTCACCCGTCCCGCTCCCTGACAAGCGACCATCGACCGCATTTTAGAAATAATTGCCCTGATTGGATTTATACTACCCCGCAACGAAATCATACTCTTGGCATGGAAGATGCATTTATAGGCGAGACCAAGGTCTCAAGGAGGTAGTATGAATCGGCTTACGCGTCTCGCCGCGACGATGCTGTGCATGGCGACGGTGTTTTCGCTGCAGCTCCATGGCGCCCCGGGCAGCGGCCCGAACAGCGGCAAATTCCAGGACAAGATCGTCATCGGCACCCCCCTCGATGTCACGACCACCGATCCGCAGGGGTCCAACACCGACGCCAACATGATCGTGTTCTGCATGACCCATGAGACCCTCGTTGAGATCGACCCCAAGACGGGCAAGACCATCCCCGGACTGGCCGAGTTCAAGGTCCTCGACAGCCAGACCTTCAAGTTCACCCTTCCCGCCGACGCGACCTTCACCGACGGCAGTCCCTGCACGGCGAAGGACGTGAAGTTCACCCTCGACCGCGCCATGCAGTCCTCCTTCACGAAGCCGAAGCTCACCTTGATCACGAAGATCGAGGTCCTTGGCGACCGCGAGCTCAGCATCAAGATCTCCCAGCCCAGCCAGGAGTTCCTCCTGAACCTGGCCCATCGCAGCCTGAGCATCCTTTCCGAGGCCGCCCTGAAGGCCAATGAAAAGGCTTACTCCCTCGGGACCGGCAAGTACTTCCTGAAGGAGTGGATCCCCGGCGACCACCTGACCCTCGAGCGTTACGAGAAGTACCGCAAGGGCCCGGCCAAGACCAAGTCCGTCGAGCTCCGCCTCATGAAGGAGGACTCGGCCCGCGTCATCGCCCTGCAGACCGGCGAGATCGATGTCTGCATCGACCCGCCGAGCGTCGAGCTGAACTACATCGCCGGCGACAAGAACCTCGCCCTCATCCAGGTCCCGAACGTCATCATGCTCTACATCGCGATGAACAACACCAAGGCCCCCTTCGACAACCAGAAGGTCCGCCAGGCCCTGGCCTGCGCCGTCAACAAGGAGAAGCTGATCCAGGCCGGCTACAACGGCCACGGGACCGTGCACAACAACTTCATCAACCGCGGCCAGTTCGGCCTCGACCAGTCCCTGACGGGCTACGAGTACGACCTCAAGAAGGCGAAGGCCCTCCTCGCCGAGGCCGGCTTCCCGAACGGCTTCCAGTTCGAGCTCGCGTACAACGGATCGGTGAAGGCGCTGATCGCGACGGTGCTGCAGGAGGATTTCGCCAAGATCGGCGTCAAGGCCAAGCTGGTCGAGATGGAGAGCGCGGCCCTCAAGTCGATGCTGAACGAGAAGAAGCACGCCGCCGCCCTCTACCAGTGGACCGACGCAGACGGCACCGACTTCACGGTCCGCAGCATGTACTACTCGGGCAGCGGCTCCAACCGCTCCCTGATCGCGGACAAGAACCTCGACAAGATGATCGACGAGGCCCTCGTGGAGTCGAACGACGGCAAGCGCGCCGAGAAGTACCGCTTGATCGAGAAGTACCTCAAGGACGCCTGCCCCATCATCCCCATCTGCACCTCGATCATCAATGTCGGGACCAAGGCCTCCGTGAAGGGCGTGGTCTGGCTCGGCACCGCCAAGCACGACTATCGCGACATCTACATCGCCAAGTGACGCCGCGCCGGGCCGCCCGGGGGCGCCTTCGCCCCATGGGCGGCCCGGGCGCGAAGCTTCGTCATCGCATCGCGGATTACGGGGGACTCGATGCATCGTTACATCCGGAAAAGACTGTTCATGCTCATTCCGGTCATTCTCGGCGTGGTATTCATCGTCTTCTTCATCATGGACCTGGCTCCGGGCGATCCCGTCTACCAGGTGGCCGGCGAACAGGCCACCCAGGCCGAACTGCAGGCGCTCCGCGTCAAAATGGGCCTCGACGGCAACATATTCGTCCGCTACGCCCGCTACATCGCGAAGATGGCGCGGGGCGACCTCGGCACTTCCTACATCTCCAAGCGCGACGTCATGAAGACCTATCTCGAGCGCCTGCCCAACACCCTGCTCCTGGCCTCCGTGACGATGCTGGTCGCCATCGCGATCTCGATACCCCTGGGGATAATCGCGGCGGTGCACCAGAATTCCATCAAGGACACGGTGTCGATGATATTGGCCCTGCTCGGTCTCTCGATGCCTAATTTCTGGCTCGGCCTCCTCCTCATCATCCTCTTCTCCCTGAAGCTCAAGTGGCTTCCCTCGGGCGGCATGGGCGGCATCGAGAGCATCATCCTGCCGGCCCTGACGGTCGGCCTCGGCCTGGCCGCCCTGATGACCAGGACCACCAGGTCCTCGATGCTCGACGTGATCAGGCAGGACTACCTGCGGACCGCCCGCTCCAAGGGCGTGACCGAGAAGAAGGTCATCAACAAGCATGCGCTCAAGAACGCCTTGATCCCGATCATCACCGTCTTCGGGATCCAATTCAGCAACGTCCTGGGCGGCTCCGTCCTGGCGGAGACCGTCTTCTCCTGGCCGGGGGTCGGCCGCCTGGTCGTCGACGCCATCAACCAGCGCGACATACCGATGGTGACCGGGGCCCTCGTCATGACGACGATGCTGGTCAGCGTCGTCAACCTGCTCGTCGACATCGTCTACGCCTTCGTCGACCCGCGGATCAAAGCCCAGTACACGAAGTAGGGGACCCATGCGGAACGGAAAACCGGCCTCCGAACAGTTCGTCAAGCGCTCCTCCTTCGGCTCCATGTGGAAGCAGCTCCGGAAGAACATGGGCGCGATGGCGGGACTGGTAATCATCGTCTTCATCGTCCTCGTCGCCCTGGCCTCGCAGTTTGTCTTCGACTACGAGACGGACATCATCGGCCAGGACGTGGGGAACCGCCTGCAGCATCCCTCGGCGGCGCATCCCTTCGGCACCGACGCCCTGGGGCGCGACGTCATGGGCCGCGTCTTCTGGGGCGCGCGCTACTCCCTGGCCATCGGCGTCGTCTCGGTCCTGATCGCCCTGGCGGTCGGCGTGATCCTCGGCGCGGCGGCCGGCTACATCGGCGGCCTCTTCGAGGACCTGATCATGCGATTCATGGACATCTTCTCGGCCATTCCGAGCGTCCTCATGGCCATCGCCATCGTCTCCTCCCTGGGGAAGAGCACCTTCAACCTCATGGTCGCGGTCGGCGTGGCCAGCGCGCCCGCCTTCGTCCGGGTCACCAGGGCGGCGGTGCTGACGGCGCGGGGCGAGGAGTACGTCGAATCGGCCCGGGCCATCGGCATGCGCGACTGGAAGATCGTCTGGGTGCACATCCTGCCGAACTGCCTCTCGCCGATCATCGTGCAGGCGACCCTCAGGGTGGCGTCGGCGATCATCTCGGCGGCCAGCCTGAGCTTCCTCGGGCTGGGCGTGCCGGCGCCGGCGCCGGAATGGGGGAGCATGCTGAGCGAGGGCCGCGCCTACATCCGCGACTACAGCTACCTGATGATTTCGCCCGGCATCGCGATCATGCTCACCGTCCTGTCCCTCAATCTCATCGGCGACGGCCTGCGCGACGCGCTCGACCCGAAGCTCAAGCGTTGATCAGGAGCCACCATGCCCCAGAACGAAGTCATACTAGACGTGAAGGACCTGGTCGTCCGCTACGAGACCGATGACGGCGTCGTCCACGCGGTCAACGGGGTCGACCTCCAACTCGGTCCCCGCAAGACCCTGGGCCTGGTGGGGGAGACCGGCGCGGGGAAGACCACGACCGCCCTGTCCCTGCTGCGGCTGATCCCCGATCCGCCGGGCGTCGTCGAATGCGGGCGGCTCATGGTCGCGGGCAACGACATGCTGGGACTTCCCGTGTCGAGGCTCGAGGAGATCCGCGGCAAGGACATCTCGATGATCTTCCAGGATCCCATGACGGCCCTGAACCCCGTCTTCACGGTCGGCGAGCAGATCGCCGAGAGCCTGGAGATCCACGAGCATCTCAAGAAGGACGAAGCCTTCGAGAAGGCGATGCGGATGCTCGAGATCGTCGGCATCCCCCGCTCGCGCGGCAACGAGTACCCCCACCAGTTCTCCGGGGGCATGAAGCAGCGCGTGGTCATCGCCATCGCCCTGGCCTGCAATCCCAAGCTCCTCATCGCCGACGAGCCGACCACTGCGCTCGACGTAACGATCCAGGCCCAGGTCCTCGAGCTCATGAAGAGACTGAAGCACGAGTACGACACCTCCATGATCATGATCTCCCATGACCTCGGCATCGTGGCGGAGGTCTGCGACGAGGTGGCCGTGATGTACGCGGGCAGGATCCTCGAGAAGGGCAGCCTCAAGGAAGTCTTCGACGACACCATGCATCCCTACACCGAGGGCCTCTTCAACTCCCTGCCCAACATCAACAACCGCGCGGCGAAGCTCAAGCCGATCCAGGGCCTCATGCCAGATCCCACCGACCTGCCCGCCGGCTGCGCCTTCGCCCCCCGCTGCGCCTACGCGAGCGACGAGTGCCGCGAGCGCCGGCCCGTCCTCGCCCACATGGGAGGGACCCACTACGTCTCCTGCATCGCATACGACGAGCCCGGCTTCGGTATAGCCAGGAGGAAACGCTGATGGCATTGCTCGAAGTGAAGCACCTCAAGAAGTACTTCAAGACCTCCCGCGGCATGCTCCAGGCTGTCGACGACATCAGTTTCGAGCTGGGCGAGGGGAAGACCCTGGGCCTGGTCGGCGAATCGGGCTGCGGCAAGTCCACCACCGGGCGGGCGATCCTGCGCCTCCTCGAGCCGACCTCGGGGGAGGTGAGCTTCGACGGCGTCGAGGTCACCTCCCTGGGCAAGGGCGACCTGCGGCGGCTGCGCAAGGACATGCAGATAATCTTCCAGGATCCCTTCTCGTCCCTGGACCCCAAGAAGACCCTGAACCAGCTTATCTCCGAGCCCCTGAGGGAAGGGCGCATCATGAAGGGCAGGATCCAGCTGGAGGAGCGCGTCCTGGAGCTGATGGAGACCGTCGGCCTGTCGAGGCGGCTGATCAACAGCTATCCGCACGAGCTCGACGGCGGCAGGCGCCAGCGCATCGGCATCGCCCGCGCGCTGGCCATGGAGCCGAAGCTCATCGTCTGCGACGAGCCGGTCTCCGCGCTGGACGTCTCGATCCAGGCCCAGATCCTGAATCTCCTGGAGGAGCTGCAGGAGAGCCGCGGCATCGCCTACATCTTCATCACGCACGACCTCTCGGTGGTGAACCACTTCTCCGACGACATCGCGGTGATGTACCTCGGGAAGATCATCGAGAAGGCGCCGGCCGAGGAGCTCTTCTCGAACCCGTTCCATCCCTACACCAGGGCCCTCCTCTCGGCGATCCCCATCCCGGACCTCTCGGCGCGCATGGAGAGGATCACGCTGAAGGGCGAGATCGTGAGCCCGGTCAACCTGCCCGACGAATGCCGCTTCTACAAGCGCTGCTACGAGGCCCGCGAGGACTGCACCCGCGGCGTCCCCCCGCAGGTGGAGGTCAAGCCGGGTCATTTCGTGGCCTGCTTCCGTTGCGCGGGGGCCTATTGAGGAGGGGCCGAGAGGCGGGTCAGCCTCCCTTGCCCCGGTCGATGTAGCCGTACTCCTTCAGCTTGTTCCAAAGGCCGCGTTCGCTGATGCCGAGCTCCCTGGATATCTCCGAACGCCTGCCCTTGTGCCTCGCGAAGGAGTCGGCTATGACCTCCCGCTCGACCTGCTTCAAGGTCTTCGCGCCGGAGTCCTTGACCTCGATGCGATCGCCCTGCGCCGCCCGGGCGATCCGCTCGGGGAGGTCGCCGGGTTCGATCCATTCGCCCCCGCAGACGATGGACGCGTATTCCAGGGCATTGGCCAGCTCACGGACGTTGCCCGGGAATGAATAGCCGCCGAGCAGTTCCATGGCCTCGGGGACCAGGCCCTTGATCTTCTTGTTCTGCTGGTCGTTGTTCATCCGTATGAAGTGCTCGCAGAGTGAGGGGATGTCCGACCTCCTCTCCCTGAGCGGGGCCAGCTTGATCTCCACCACGTTGATCCGGTAATAGAGGTCCTCGCGGAACAGGCCCTTGGCGATGAGGGCCGGGATGTCGCGGTTGGTGGCGGCGATCACCCGGGCCTCGAAGCGCTTGACCTCGTTGCTCCCGATGGGCGAGTAGTTCCGCTCCTGGAGGACGCGCAGGAGCTTGCTCTGGAAGCCGAGGGGGAGGTCGCCTATCTCGTCCAGGAGGAGGGTGCCGCCGCCGGCCGATCCCAGTTTTCCGGTCGCGTCGCTGACGGCTCCGGTGAAGGCCCCCTTCCTGTGGCCGAAGAACTCCCCCTCGAAGAGCCCCTCGGGGATGGCCGAGCAGTTGACCGCCACGAAGGGCTCGGTCCTCCGCTTCCCGGAATGATGTATGGCTTTCGCGACCAGTTCCTTGCCGGTGCCGCTCTCCCCGGTGATGGCCACCTTGCTGTCCACGTCCTTGACCTTCTCGATCAGCTCGTACACGTGCCGTATCGAGGGCGAGCTGCCGATGATCCCGTACCGGTACCGCTCCGTCAGCCTGTCGCTCAGGTAATCCACCTTCGCGTTGAGGCGCCTGATCTCCAGGGCCTGCCGGACGTGGATCTGCAGCTCCTCGACGTCCAGGGGCTTGGTGAGGTAGTTGAACGCGCCGAGCCTCATGGCGTTGACCGAGGACCGGATGTTCCCGAAGGCCGTCATCATGATGACCATGACGTCCCGGTCGAATTCCTTGATGGCCTTCAAGACGTCGATGCCGTCGACCTCCCCGATGACCATGTCGAGGAGGACGAGGTCGACGCCCCCTTCGCGGACCTTGTCCAGGGCCGCCCCGGGCTCCGTCTCCCAGGCGACGTCGAACTCGGCCCGCAGGGCGAGGGACAGGGCGACGCAGATGCTCTTCTCGTCATCGAGAATCAGGATTCGGGACTTCACGGGGGCTCCTCGGGAAGGTGATGGTGATCCTGGTGTAGCGGCCCTCCTCGCTCGTCACGTCGAGCCGGGCGGCGTTCTCTTCGAGGTACTGCTTGCACAAGGTGAGGCCCAGGCCGGTGCCCGTGCCCTTGGTGGTGTAGAAGGGATCGGCGCAGCAGCGCAGTTCCTCGGCCGTCATGCCCGAGCCCTCGTCGCGGACCTCGAGGATCACCGAGTCGTCGACGTCCCAGGCCCTGACGCTGATGTCGAGGAGCTCGGCGCGGTCCGACTGCGCGAGCTTCCTCTCGATGGCCTCGACGCTGTTGATCAGGAGGTTGATCAGTACCTGCTTGACCTGGTCGCGGTCGACGGAGATCGCCAGGCCTTCCCCGATCCCGGTCGACAGCCGTATCCCCTTCGAGGATATCGAGGGCGAGATCAGGCCGACGCATTCCTGGACGATCCCGGCGACCTCGCAGCGGCCGACCTGCCGGTTGGCCGGCTTGGAATAGCAGATCATGTTCTCGATCAGGCGGTTGATGCGGTCGACCTCGCCGGGGACGTATTCCGCGAAGGAGCGCTGCACCTCGCGGTCCTCGCCCCGGCTCCCGATGACCGTCGCGAAGGTGCGGATGCTCATGAGGGGGTTCCGGATCTCGTGCGCGATGCCGGCCACCAGACGTGCCAGGCTGCGGTTCTTGTCCTTCTCGAACTCGACCTGCGCCTCCTGGTCCTCCTTGGTGACGTCCTGGACCATGATGAGCACGCCGCTTATCTCGCCGTCGAGGATGACCTGGTGCATGGTGTAGCGGTAGCTCTTGGAGTTGAGCCTGAGGCGGCCGTTCTCCACCGCCGCCCCCGGCTCGAAGACCCGCGGCCCCGCCTTCTCGACGACCTCGCGGAATACGGGCAGGGACTGCAGCGGCGCGCCCCCGCCCCCCCGGGAGACGCCGGTCATGAGTTGCGCGCTCTTGTTCATGAGGCCGACGCGGCGGTCCGCGCCGACCAGGATCATGGCGTTCGGCGAGTACTTGATGATGCTGTTCCGCAGGTCGTTCTCGTCCCGGATCTGCCGCAGCTGCCGTTCCAGCTTCCTGTTCGCCTCCTGGATCTCCTCGGTCTGCGCCTCCACCTGGCGCTTCATCGCGGTGCGGATGCGCAGGCTGATGAAGACGTACGCGCCCGACACCAGGAGGGCGACCGCGAACGCGACTCCGAGGCTGCGGAGGGTCCGCCACAGCCTCGGATCCTCGTCGGCGACGAGCCAGCGCTTCAGGATGGCCTCGTACTCGTGCCCCGCCCGGATGCGGGAGATGCCGTCGTTCAGGACGCGGAGCAGCTCCCGGTCCTCGGCCCGCAGGGCGACCGCGTAGCTGACGTAACCGAGGTAGTTGTGGATTATGGTGAAGCGGTCGCTCCCCCCGACCTGGTCGATCCGGAACAGGGCGCAATCCTTGACGGCCACGGCGGCGTCGACGGTCCCGTCCCTCAGGGCGTCGAAGACCCGCTGCTGGTCCCCGAGGGCCAGGTAGGTGGTGATGCCCAGGTTCGAGATCATGGTATAGGGCGCGCTGTCGAGTTCCACGGCCGCCGAGGTGGGGAAGGGCCTCTTCTCCTGCTGGTTTCTCCGCATGAGATCGCTGCGGACCACCATGCAGAGCGAGGTGGAGGTCAGGATGTCGGAGACGGCGATTCCGGGACCCGCGGCGTTGACGCGGTTGACGCCGAGGATCGCGTCGACGTCGCCCTTCCTCAGGGCCGCCAGGCAGGCGGCGTCGCTGTCCTTCAGGAAGTACCTGACGCGGTAATTCCTGTCCGAGGCTATCTTGTCGAGGATGGCGATGTGGGCGCCGGCCAGGCCGCGGCCATCGCTGAACTGGTAGGGCGGGAGGTTCGCGTTGACGGCCACGTTGATGATCCGCTCCACCCCGCCGCCGAGGGGCGCGGCGAAGCAGGGGAACGACAGCGCGGCGCACAGGGTGTGGATGATGATCTTTCGCATGCTGCCTTGAACCGCCTCGGACCTTCGGCAGTATAACGCGTTTTTCCCGATATGGTCTCGCAATTCGATCGGCTCCGGCCGGGCCCGAGCTGTTCACCTTCCCGAAGCTCGCGTGCTAGAATGAGGCCGCATTACAGCGAAAAGGAGCCCCCATGCCAGCCAGGAAGATAGTCGAGTGCGTCCCGAATTTCTCCGAGGGACGGGACCGCGGGATCATCGACGCGATCGCCCGCGCGATCTCCGGCGTCGCGGGGGTCAGCCTCCTCGACGTGGACCCCGGCGCCGACACGAACCGCACGGTCTATACCTTCGTCGGCGAGCCCGACGCCGTCGGAGAGGCGGCCCTCGCCGCCGCCAGGACGGCCTTCGCCCTCATCGACATGGCCCGGCACTCCGGGGCCCACCCGCGCATGGGCGCCCTCGACGTCTGCCCCTTCGTCCCCGTCTCCGGCGCGACGATGGAGGACTGCGTCGCGCTTTCCCGGAAGGTCGCCGAGGCCATGTCGCGGGAGCTCGGCGTGCCGACCTACCTCTACGAGGCCTCGGCGACGCGGCCCGAGCGGCGCAGCCTCGCGGACATCCGCGCCGGCGAGTACGAGGCCCTGCCCGCCAAGCTGGCCAAGCCCGAGTGGGCCCCCGACTTCGGGCCGGCGGCCTTCGTGCCCCGCTGGGGCGCCACCGTCGTGGGCGCCCGGGAGTTCCT
The DNA here is from genome assembly GCA_964399065.1 of uncultured Treponemataceae bacterium. GTDB lineage: Bacteria > Spirochaetota > Spirochaetia > Treponematales > Rectinemataceae > JAKLFE01. Next base: position 21,006 of record CAYNPQ010000007.1, read on the forward strand.
CATAGCATACAACGTCAATCTCAACACGAGGGACAAGAAGCTCGCCAACGAAATCGCCCTCACGATCCGCGAGGGCGGGCGGGCCGCCAAGGACGCGGCCGGCAACATCGTCAAGGACGCGGCCGGCAACACGGTCAAGCTGCCCGGCCGGCTCAAGGACGTGCGCGCCATCGGCTGGTACATCGAGGCCTACCGCTGCGCCCAGGTCTCCATAAACCTCGTCAACTACAAGGCCACCGCCCTGCACCGCGTCTTCGAGACCGTCAAGGAGGAAGCCGAGAAGCTCGGACTCGTCGTCACGGGGAGCGAGCTCGTCGGCCTCGTGCCCCTCGAGCCCATGCTCCAGGCTGGGCGCCACTTCCTCCGCAAGATGGGCAAGAGCGAGGGCGCGAACGAGGCCGAGCTCGTCGAGACCGCGGTCCGCTCCATGGGCCTCGGCTCCCTCGGCCCCTTCGATCCCGCGAAGAAGATCGTCGAGTACGCCGGCCGCGCCCCCGCGCCCCTCGTCTCCCTGAAGGTCGCCGACTTCGTCGACGAGGTCGCGAGCGAGTCCCCCGCGCCGGGCGGCGGCTCGGTCGCCGCGCTCGCGGGGAGCCTGGGCGCGGCCCTCGCCGCGATGGTCGCCAACCTCACCGTCGGCAAGAAGGGCTACGAGGCGGCCTGGGCGGGCATGTCCGACCTCGCGGTCGAGGCCCAGCGGATCAAGGCGGCCCTCCTGCGCGCCGTCGACGAGGACACCGCGGCCTTCAACGGCATCATGGAGGCGATGAAGCTTCCAAAGGCGACGGATGCGGAGAAGAAGGCGCGCGAGGCCGCGGTGCAGGAAGCCTACCGCAAGGCCTGCCTCGTCCCCCTCGAGACCGCGAAGGCCTGCCTCGACGCGATCGGCCTCTGCGCCGACGCCGCCGCGGGAGGCAACGCGAACTCGGTCTCGGACGCCGGCGTCGGCGCCCTCATGGCCCGCGCGGGCGTCGAGGGGGCCGTCCTCAACGTGCTCATCAACCTCGGATCGGTGACGGATTCCGAGTTCGCGCAACGCGTCCGCGGGGAGGCGGAGGCCCTCCTCGGCGAGGCCGACCGGCGCCGCGACGCGGCCCTCGCCGCGACCAGGAAGGCGATCGGCGCCTAGCCAGGGCTTAACCGCGCGGAGAGTCGACGGATGGCCGCCGGGATTCCCTTCCGGTGCGGCTCAGCCGTAGCTGTGGAGGCCGGGCAGGAGGTAATTCACCCCGAAGAAGGTGAAGAGGGTGCAGGCGAAGCCGATCACCGCTACCCAGGCCGGCAGGCGGCCCGAGCGGCGGCGCGTGAGCCGCAGGTGCAGGTAGAAGGTGTAGACGAGCCAGGTCACGAGGGCCCAGGTCTCCTTCGGGTCCCAGGACCACCAGGTTCCCCAGGCGCGCTGGGCCCAGATGGCGCCGAAGACGAGGGCGCCCGCCGTGAAGACGGGGTAGCCGATCCCGACGGCGACGTAGGCCAGGCGGTCGTACTCGAGCCGGCGCGCCTCGTCCCTCGAGGCGAGGAAGCAGGTCGCGGCGACGAAGGAGATGACGAAGAAGGCCTCGCCGACGAAGGAGAAGGCCACGTGGAGGGCGAGCCAGCCCGAGCGCAGGGCCGGGATCGGCGCGAGCGCGGCCTTGGGCGCGATGGGCGAACTCGCGACCGCGAGGAGAATCGCGGCCGCGAGGGTCCCGCCGAAGAGGGCCGCGGGCAGGAAGGGCGTCCTCCGCTGGACGCGATAGGCGAAACCGACGAGGCAGAGCGCGAGGGCGTAGAAGACGAGGGACTCGAAGGCGCCGGTCAGGGCCGGGAAGCCTATCTCGATGGAGCGGTCGACCTCCCAGGCGAGGAGTGCGGCGGCCGCCGCGAGGAGGATCCAGTGCGAGGCCGGGTCCTTCCGGGATCCGCGGCGGAGGAGGAAGGCCGCCTCGACCGCGGCGGCGGCGAGGATCAGCGCGAAGGCGAGGGTCGGCAGGGCGTTCATGGCTTCGTGTCTCCGAGCTTCTGCAGGAAGGTGAGGAAGGTGCCCGCGCAGGCGATGACGAGGGCGGCGAGGACGAGGGCGTAGCCGGGGTCGGCGACGGCCTTGATGCCCGAGCGCTCGACTCCGCCCTCGATTCCATACGAGGACTGGTAGAGCGCGACGCCGCCGAGCCTGAGCGGGTTGTTGACCCTGATGGAATAGCCCTCGATCTCGGCCTTCCCGTCGCGGAGGACCGTCACCCTGCTGATCCAGTCCCTCGGCCGACCGTCCTCGTAGGCCAGGTAGTCGATGCGGTCCATGCGGAGCAGGCGGCCGTCGGGGAGGCCGGCGACCTCGCCCTCCGCGAGGCTGACCGCCCCCTCCCGCCGTCCCGAGAAGGAGAGCAGCGCGCCGATGACGAGGAGCATGAGGCCGAGGTGGAGGAGGTCGGGGCCGTGGCGGCGCCTTCCCTTCTTCCGGAGCTCGCGGATGAGGCGGTCGACCGAGCAGGCGGAGAGGTTGGCGAAGAAGAGAAAGGCCGGCGCGAGGAAGAGGGGCGATCGGAAGTACCGCGACATGCCGGATCCGACGAGGATCCCGCCGAGCGTCCGCCCGTATCCCGCGATGTACTCCTCGCTTCGGAGACCCTGCGGCACCACGGTGGCGAGGGCGCTCCCGGCCGCGAGGATCGCGATGAGCGCGACCGCGAGCCGCATCGATTTGAAGAAACCCAGTATTCGCTGCACGCTTCCGACCTGCCCCTCGGTTCCGCGGGTGACGCGGGTCTTCCCGCATCGCGCGGGCCGGCGTCGATACAATAAGGCCCGACCCGTGCGATGTCAATGAAGCCCGGAACCTCCGGCAGCGTCCGCCGCCGAGCCCGAGCTTGACGGCCACGCGCGGCGCCCCCTAGGATAGCGTGGAAGCTGATGGGGCCCGGTGGCCCCCGCGGTGCCTAAAAGGCCGACGGCCGCGCCTCGCGCGGCGGCAGGTCCGATTCCTGCCTCTTCCGTATGCAAGAAAACGCATCCCCGCGACCGCCGGCGGTGGGTCGCCTCCTCGAGCGGCCCGAGATAGCGCGCTTCTTCCCGATACTCTCCCGTCCCTTGGTCGCCCGCGCGGTCCGCGCCGAGGTGGACTACGCGCGTGCCCGTGCGGCCGCCCCGCGCCCCGAGGGGAGCGCGGTCCCGGAGGGGCCCGACGCCGCGTCGATCCTCGCCGAGGAGGCGCTAGCCTCGGCCGTCGCGGCCCGCCTCGCCGCGCTGGCCCGGCGCCGCACGCGCCGCGTCCTCAACGGCACCGGCGTCCTCCTCCACGCGAACCTCGGTCGCAGCCCCGTCGGAGCGGCCGAATGGGAGGCCGCGATGCCGGCCAACGCGGGCTATTCCAACCTCGAGCTCGATCTCGCGAGCGGCGAGCGGGGCAGGCGGGGGTACCTGGCCGCCGAGCTCGCGGCCCTCCTCGCCGGAGCGGAGTCGGCCATCCTGCTCAACAACAACGCCGGCGCGGTCCTCCTCGCGCTGCGGGCCCTGGCCTCGGGGCGCGAAGTAATTGTCTCGAGGGGCGAGCAGGTCCAGATCGGGGGCGGTTTCAGGATACCCGACATCCTCGCCCTCTCGGGGGCGCGCCTCGTCGAGGTCGGCACGACGAACGTCACGACGGTTCGCGACTACCTCGCCGCCGTCGGCCCCGCCACGGCCTGCGTCCTCACCGTGCATCCCTCGAACTTCGCTATGCGCGGCTTCGCCTCGCGGCCCTCGACCTCCGAGCTCGCCGCCGCCCTCCCTCCCGGCCTGCCCCTGGTCCACGACCAGGGCTCGGGCTGCCTCGGCGAGGGGATCCCCGGCGAGGTCCCCTTCGCGCGCGCGTTGCGCGACGGAGCCGCCCTCGTCTGCTTCTCGGGGGACAAGCTTCTGGGCGGGCCCCAGTCGGGCATCGCGGCTGGGAGGGCCGCCATCGTGTCGGCCATGGGCACGGACCCCCTCGCGCGGGCATTGCGGCCGGGCAAGACCGTCATCAGTCTCCTCGAGGAGCGCCTCGTGCGCGCGCTCAACGGGGAGCCGGGCGCCGCGGCCCTCCCCGACGCCGGGGAGCTCGAGGGGCTCGGGCAGTCGATCAGGCGCCGCCTGCCAAAGGGCTCGTCCCGCCTCGTGCCCTCGTCGGCGACCACCGGGGGAGGCTCCTCCCCCGACGAGTCCTTCCCCTCGCTGGCGCTGGAGCCCGACCCGGAGCTCGTCGAGGGCTCGGGCGGCGCGGAGCGCGTCGCGGCGCGGCTCCGCGGGGGCGAGCCGCCCCTCGTGCCCGCGATCCGCGACGGCCGGCTCCTCGTCGACCTGGCGGCGCTCCGCGGCGAGGATCCCGGCCTCGTCGCCCGCCTCCTCCGCGAGGCCCTCGGCCTGGACGAGGCGGAGCGTTGAGACGCGCCCCCTGATCGGTGGCCGGTCCCCGCTTTGCCCGATGCCTGAGTAGGGGAAGCCGTGGATGAGTATGCGCCGGCGCCGGATATTTATGCTCCGGGAGTATTGACGAAGACCGCCTCTATTACATATACCTTGCGCAGAAGATACCTCCGACGAGGAGCTTGAAGCGGTGAAAGGCTCAGACGTTGCCGTTTCGGGTATATCCAAGTCCTTCGGCGACTTCAAGGCGCTGAAGGACGTCTCCCTCGAGATCAAGAAGGGCGAGTTCTTCTCCCTCCTCGGTCCCTCGGGTTGCGGCAAGACGACCCTCCTCAGGGTCATCGCGGGATTCGAGGATCCCGACGCGGGCTCCGTCTCGATCGACGGGCGCGAGGTCTCGGGCCTCCCTCCCGACAAGCGCCGCTGCAACACGGTGTTCCAGAGCTACGCGCTCTTCCCCCACCTGACCGTCTTCGAGAACGTGGCCTTCCCGCTGCGGATCCGGCGCGTGCCGAACCGCCTGGTGAGGGAGCTCGTCATGAGGCACCTGTCACTGGTGCAGCTCGAGGCGCACTCCGACAAGAAGCCCTCGATGCTCTCGGGCGGGCAGAAGCAGCGCGTCGCCATCGCGAGGGCCCTCATCAACGAACCCTCCGTCCTCCTCCTGGACGAGCCCCTCTCGGCCCTCGACGCCAAGCTCAGGCAGCACATGCTCCTCGAGCTCGACGCGATCCACGACAAGGTCGGCATCACCTTCATCTACGTCACCCACGACCAGCAGGAGGCCCTCTCGGTCTCCGACCGGATCGCGGTCATGAACCAGGGCGACGTCCTCCAGGTCGGGACCCCCCAGCAGATCTACGAGAACCCCTCTTCGGATTTCGTGGCGCGTTTCATCGGCGAGACGAACATGTTCCAGGGCAGGGTCTCCTCCAGGCAGGACGGCTTCGCCACGGTCGAGGCACCCGAGTTCGGGTCCCTCCTCGTCGAGGCCAACGGCGAGGCCCCGGTCGGCGCGGTCGTGAGCGTGGCGGTCAGGCCCGAGAAGATCCGCATCGGCGCGGACGAGCCCCTGGGCTTCCCCGAGCTCAACGTGCGCAGGGGAAGGGTATCTGAGCCCATCTACTCCGGCTTCCAGACCAAGTACATCATCAAGCTCGACTCAGGCGGCAGCGTCACGGTCTTCCGCCAGCACGCGAACTGGTCCGAGGGAGGCCCCGACATCGAGTGGAAGGACGAGGTCTTCGTCTCCTGGAGCGCCCGCGACGCGGTCGTGGTCGAGAGCAACGTGGCCGCGAAGCCCCCGGACCCGGCGTCATGAAGCGCGACTACGGCGGCCTCTACGCCGCCCCGCAGGCCCTCTGGCTCACCTTCTTCTTCGCAGCCCCCCTCGTCATCATCGTCGCCTACTCGTTCATGAAGAAGGGCCTCTACGGAGGGGTCGAGCCGCAGGCGAGCCTCGACGCCTACCGCGCCCTCGCGAACCCGACCCTCCTCGTCGTCGCGATCCGCACTCTCTGGGCCTCCGTCGCGGCGACCGTGATCACCATCCTCGTCGCCCTGCCCTGCGGCTACAGCATCGCGAGGAGCCGCAACCAGTCCGTGATGCTCTTCCTCGTCATCGTCCCCTTCTGGACCAACTTCCTCGTGCGCATCTACGCCTGGATCGCCATCCTCGGCAACGAGGGCTTCGTCAACGACTTCCTGCGCATGGTCGGCCTCGTGAACGAGCCCGTCCAGCTCCTGTACAACCAGGGCGCGGTCATCCTCGTCCTCGTGTACATGTACCTGCCCTACGCCATCCTCCCCCTCTTCTCCACGATCGACAAGTTCGACTTCACCCTCCTCGAGGCCGCCCGCGACCTCGGCGCGACGCGGTTGCAGGCCATCCGCAAGGTGCTCATGCCGAACATCCGCGGCGGCCTCGTCACCGCCGTGCTCTTCACCTTCATCCCGATCTTCGGCGCCTACGCGGTGCCCCTCCTCGTCGGCGGCAAGGATTCCTACATGCTCGGCAACGTCATCGCCGACCAGGTCACGAAGACGCGCAACTGGCCCCTGGCCTCGGCGATCTCCATGTCCGTCACCTTCCTCACGGCCGTGGCGGCCCTCCTCTTCGGCCTGCGGAGCAGGGCCCAGGCGGCGCGCGCGATAGCCGAATCCGGCGTCGAGCCCCTCGGCCCGGCGCCGGCCGCCCTCGGCGGCGACTCGGGGGGCGCGTCGTGACGGGCGGCCGGGAGGCGGCCGGCGGCCGGCGCCGGCGCCCGAGGCTGCGCCGGATCGCCCTCGCGGTGCCGCATCGCGCCGTCCACCTCGTGCGCCGGGCACGCGCCCTCGGAGGCGGCTGGGTGCGCTCCACGGTGGAGCGCTCGGGCGCGCCGCGGAAGCGCGGCATCGCATTCTCCGACTTCGTGTACGCGGCGGTGGTCGCCTTCCTCTTCGCGCCCCTGGCCGTCCTCTTCGTCTACTCCTTCAACTCCTCGAAGGGCGGGAGCTGGACGGGCTTCTCGCTCATCTGGTACGAGAGGCTCTTCCTCGGCTCCGAGGACCTCTGGCGGGCCTTCCGCAACTCCATCGTCATCGCGCTCGGCTCCGCCCTCGGCGCGACCTTCCTCGGCACCCTCGCGGCCGTCGGCACCGGCCGCCACCGCTTCTGGTACCGGCCCTACGTCGCCGCCATGAGCTTCGTGCCGATGATCATGCCCGAGATCGTGGTCGGCGTCTCCCTCCTCGTCTTCTTCGCCGGCGTGGGCCTGAAGCTCGGCATGCTCAGCGTCTGGATCGCGCACACGACCTTCAACGTGCCCTTCGTCTACCTCCTCGTGTCCGCGCGGCTCGAGGAGTCGGACCCCACGGTCGTCGAGGCGGCGAGGGACCTCGGGGCGAACGAGGTCCAGACTTTGCTCAGGGTGGTCATCCCGATGGCGCTTCCGGGGATCGCCTCCGGCTTCCTCACGGCCGTCACGCTCTCCCTCGAGGACTTCGTGATCACCTTCTTCGTCTCGGGCCCCGGCTCGACGACCCTCCCCCTGTTCATCTATTCCGCCATACGCTTCGGGGTCTCGCCCGTGATCAACGCGCTCTCCGCGGTCATGGTCGCGGGGACGGTCCTGCTCGTGTACCCGCTGCGGAATTTCCTCAAGGCTTTCGCGGCCCGATGAGGGCCTCGGATGAGTCGGGCTGGCCTTGGGCCGGCCTTACACCAAACATAGGGAGGACGACATGAAACGTCTTCTCCGCGCCGCGGCGATCGCGGCGCTCGCCACGGCTCTCCCCCTCGTCCTCGGCTCCTGCGCCGACAAGAAGAAGGCCGCGGCCGCGCCGAAGAACCTCTACATCTTCAACTGGACGTACTACACGCCGGACACCGTGATCAAGGAATTCGAGAAGGAGTACGGCGTCAAGGTCGTGTACGACTCCTTCGACACGAACGAGTCCATGTTCGCCAAGCTCAAGGCGGGCGGCTCGAGCTACGACATCGTCTTCCCCTCGGCCGATTACGTGATGATCATGGCCAAGGAGGGCATGCTCGCCCCCATCGACCAGTCGAAGCTCGCGAACTGGAAGAACATCGATCCCGCGGTCCTCGCGAGGTCGAAGGACTACGATCCCGGGAACAAGTACTCGGTGCCCTACTACATGGGCGCCGCCGGCGTCGCCGTGAACAAGACCAAGGTCAAGTCATACGACAAGAGTTGGTCGATCTTCGCCCGCAAGGACCTCAAGGGCAAGATGACCATGCTCGACGACATGCGCGAGGTGATGGGCGACGCGCTCGCCTTCCAGGGCAAGTCGGTCAACACGGTCGATGCCGGCCAGATCAAGGCGGCGCAGGAGCTCGTCGACAAGTCCTGGAAGCCCAACCTCCTCAAGTTCGACGCGGAGGCCTTCGCCAAGCTCTTCGCCGCCGGCGAGACCTGGGTGGCCCAGGGCTACGCCGAGTCCATCTTCCTCGAGTACGATCCCGCGAAGAAGGGCGACGTCGATTTCTTCATCCCGAAGGAGGGCGGTCCCCTCTACATCGACTCGATGGTCATCCTCAAGGACTCCAAGAACGTCGACCTCGCGATGAAGTTCATCGACTTCATCCACAGGCCCGGGATCTACGCCGAGTTCTGCGACGCCTTCGGCTTCCCCGCCACCGCCAACATCCCCGCCCGCGCCTTGAAGAAGGGGGACATGTGGTACAAGGCCGAGGATCTCGCGGCCTGCGAGCTCAAGCTCGACGTCGGCGCCGACCTCGACAAGTACAACAACGCCTGGCAGGAGATCAAGGTCGGGAAGTAGGCGGGCGGCGCAGGAATCGCTATCCTCGTGCGCATGCGAGATAACGACGCCTGCCCCGTCCTGCTCGGGGGGAGATCCCAGCGAGTCCTCATCTACGCTCTAGGCGCCCTGACCGGCGTGCTCGCCGGGCTCCTCGCCGTCGCCTATCGCGTTTCGATCGAGGGTCTCGAATCGGCGAGGCTGGCCTTTTTGGGCGGGGCTTCGTGGACGCGGGCGCCGGCTTGGATGGTCCTCTCTGCGGCGGCCGGGGCAGCGGTCGCCGCCATGCTCGCCGCCGCCCCGATGATCGGGGGCTCGGGCATACCACAGGTCAAGGCGGCGCTCATGAGGCGCCTGCGCCTCGACTGGGCGCGGGAGCTTCCACTGAAATTCGCCGGCGGGGCCCTGGGAATCGGCGCGGGGCTCTCCCTCGGGCGGGAAGGGCCGTCCATCCAGCTCGGCGCCCTCGCCGGCGCGGGCGTCGCCGACCTCACTCGGCGTTCGGAGCACAGGCGATACCTCGCGACGGCCGGCGCGGCCGCCGGCATCTCCGCGGCCTTCAACGCGCCGCTCGCGGGGCTGCTGTTCTGCCTCGAGGAGCTCCATCGCAGCTTCTCTCCCGTCATGCTCACCTGCGCGATGATCGCCTCGCTCGCGGCCAACGCGGTCTCGTGGATCCTCACGGGAGGCGGCAGCGTCTTCGCCCTCCGCGTCTCCGCGACCTTGCCGCTCGGCAGCTTCCACCTCGTGATCATCCTCGGGATCGCCTGCGGTCTCCTCGGCTCCCTTTTCAACGCCTGCCTCCTCGGCGCCCAGGCCGCCGCGAGCCGACTCCTGCCCGGCCGGGCGCCCCGCCTGGTCGCCGTCTTCGCCGCTGGCGGCCTCGTCGCCGCACTCCTCCCCGCGATCGCCGGGGGAGGGCAGGCCATCGTCGAGCGCGCGGCCTCGGGCGAGCTCGCGATGGACGCGTTGGCTGCCATCATCGTCGGCAAGTTCCTGTTCACCGTCGCGTCGTACGCCTCGGGGGCCCCCGGCGGCATCTTCCTGCCGATGCTCGCCATCGGGGCGGCCGCCGGCTGCCTGGCGGGGAGAGGCTTCTCGGCCTTGGGGATCGTCGAGGCGGGCTACGGCCCGAATTTCGCGATCATCGGCATGGTCGGCTTCTTCACCGCGGTGGTCCGCGCCCCCATCACCGCCGCGGTGCTCGTGACCGAGATGAGCGGGAGCCTCGGCCACTTCCCCGCCTTGATGCTCGTCGCCCTCGCGGCCTCGGTCACGGCGGGCCTCGCGCGCGCCGAGCCCGTGTACGACCTGCTTCTCGAGAGGCTCAAGCTCCCGGTCGGCGGGGAGGCGGCCTCCCCGGAGCCCGCCGGGAAGATGACGATCATCCGGGTCCCCGTGTTGGAAGGCTCGAGGATCGATGACTGCGACAAAGCCGGCGGCTCGCTGCCTGATGGATGCGTGCTCGTCTTCATCCGAAGGGGCGACCGCGAGCTCGTGCCGCGGAAGGCGATGGCCGTCCTGCCGGGGGATATCCTCGAGGTGCTGGTGGCCGAAAAGGAGGCGAGGGAGGCCAAGGGACGCCTTGCGGAAGCCGCCGCTCCCCCGCCCGGCTCGATCGAAAAGGCGCATCCGTGAGCACTTTCCATCCCTGAGACGTCCTGGGCCCGCTCGCGCGGGCCCAGGGAGGAATGCGTCCCGGATCTGCGGTCGGGCTATTTTTCCCCGAACTTGACGAGGTAGACGGCAGCGATCTCCTTCGCGGAGAGGGCGAGCCCCGCTGCCTTGAGGGCGGCGGGAGCGCCCTTGGCCTTGTCGAGGGCGGGATCGGCGGCCTTGAGCTCGACGAGCTTCGCAACCGCCTTCTCGTCGGGGGCCTTGCCGCCGCAGAGGGCGGCCATGATGGCCGCGTCGCGCGCGCCGGCGGCCGAGGAGGCCGCGGCCTTCGCGTCGGCCGCGGCGGCCTCCGCCGCCGCGAGCCTCGCGGCGAGGGCCTCGGAGGAAGCCTTCTCGGCGGCGAGGGCCTCCTCGAGTCCCGCGAGGCGCTCGGCCAGGGTCTTGTTGCCCGTCCTGGCCTGCGCGTCGAGCTCGTCCGCGCGCGCGGCCGAGCCGGCGACGAGCTCGTCCAGGGCGGCCAGCTCGGTCGCGAGGCCGGCGACCTTGCCGTCGACCTCGGCGACCTGGCCGTCGAGGTCGGCGAAGCGCCTCAGCGAGTAGATCGGGTCGCGGGCCTGCACGAAGGCCGCGGGGTCGCGGTAGGCCGAGAGGGCCGCCTGGGACAGCTCCTCCCAGCCCGTGTAGACGCTCCTCACCCTGATGACGTTCTTGCCCGACTTGACCTTGAAGTCGTACTCGGTCGCCGCGGCCGCCGCGCCTGAGCGGAAGAGCTGGATCCCGCTCGGCAAGGCAGGAGCGAGGTCCTCGCCCTCAACCGCGAGGCGGCTCGGTATGGCGACGACCTGGAGCCGCTCCGCGTAGTTGATCGCGCGAACGGTCGGGGCCTCCAGGCCGGGCCAGGACTTGACCGCCTCGTAGAGGACCCTGAGCTCGTCGAAGCGCCGGGCGTCAGGATCGGCCTCGGCGCAGAAGAGGAGCTCGCCGCCCGAGCCGTCGTCGAGCACGGCGAAGGTCCTGCCGTCCTCGACCCGCTCGCCGGCGGGCGAGAAGCCCGTCCCCGCGAGGTCGTAGGCCGCGGCGCAGAGGGCCGAGGCCGCAAGCATGGCCGCGATCGCGTATCGTTTCATGGATGCTGCTCCCTTCATTTCGAGGCCTCCGGCACGGCTTCGACGAGGACGGCGTCGAAGGGCCGGATCGATTCGCCCTCCGCGACCTCGACGACGCGGGCCCGCGTCGTGCCTTCCTTCGTGAAGAACTTGATGGTCGCGACCGCCTTGTCGCCCCTCACGACGTAGCCGACGGAGCCCTCCGAGACGGGGACGCCCGGGTTGAGCGACACCGTGAGGCCCGCCGGGTCGCGCGGGTCGAGGACGTAGCCGCCCTCCTGGCTGGCCCTGACGTACTGGTCGATCGCCCACTTGTAGGACGCGAGGGCCTTCTCGGCGGCCTCCGCGCGCGCGAGGAGCTCGCGGATGCGCGCGTCCCGCTCCTGGAGGCCGTTTCCCGCTCGCGCGAGGGCCCCGCTGTAGAGCGCGACCGACTCGCGGGCCTCGGCCTCCATGCGGGCGAGCGCGGGGGGCACGGAGTTGATGTAGGGCACGGCCCTGATCTTCGAGGAGAGGTAGAGGAAGTCCGAGAAGGAGCGCCGGAGCGCGGCGCCCGTGCCCTGGGCCGCGACGCCCGAGGACTCGATGTAGGGATTCATGTCGGCCTGGGGGGCGATGGCCGACGGCGGCTTGTAGCCTGAAAGCAGGGAATCGGAGCGCTCGTCCGTGAGCTTCGGGTTGTAGCGGGAGGTGAGCGAGGCGGCGAGCTCGTCCTTCTGGCGCTTGAGGGTCGCGACGTCCTTGGTCCTGGCGCCCGCGATCTCCGCGATGCGCGCCTCGTACACCGAGGCCTGCTTCTGCTTCTCGATGTCGAAGAGGCGTCGTTCGGCGTCGAGGAGCTCCTGCTGCTTCTTCGCCTGCTCCATGAGCCTGCTGTCGTACTGGTCGATGCGCTTCTGGAGCTCGGCGATCTCGGCCTGCTTCGCCTTGGCCTTGGCGGAGTAGGCGTCGCGGATCTGCTTCTTCTCGCGCGCGGCCGCGGCCTGCGCCTCCTTGAGCCGCCGCGACTCCTCGGAGGAGGGGAGGCCGAGCGCCTGGATCGACTCGGCGGCCGCCTGGTAGTTGCGGTCGGAGGCCTCGACCCCGGTCTTGAGCTCATAATCGAGCTTCGCCATCTCGAGGCGCGAGCGCTCCATCTCGGACTCGTTCCGCTTGGCCGTGTCGAGGATGTCCTTGAGGTTGAGGTCCTCGAAGGCGGTCACGTCGACGGGGGCCGCGGCGGTGCGGCGCTCGATGATGCGCGTCACGCCGAAGGCGACGCCGCCGAGCGCGACCAGGGTGGCGAAGGTGGCGACCAGCACCACGAGGGACTTGTTCTTCGCCGTTTGCGCGAATTCGCGCTCGAAGTCGTAGGCGGAGCCCTTCTGCTCGGCTTCCTTGAAGGCCCTCGCGAGGAAGGCCTCGGATTCCCGCCTGATGAGCTGCCTTATTTCGTTGTCATCGCCCATATTCCGTTCCAATCCTCGGGAGCCTTCCCGCCCGAGATGCGGTCGCGGAAGACGTCCGCGAGCGGCAGTGTCACGGCCTTCCACGCGGCCCCGGCCGCGGCCCAGTCGCCCGCGTAGTAGGCCTCGAGGCCCGTCGAGAAGGCGTTGAGCTCGGCCTCGAGCGCGTCGTCCATGTACTCGGTCCGGACCGGCCAGAAGATCCGCTTGCCCGTCGTCTTGCCCTTGACCTGCACGCGGTCCATCTCGACGAAGCGGTAGGCGGTGCCCGCGCGGCCGACGTCGTCCTTGACGAATTCGGAGCAGACCACGGGCACGCGGTAGATGCGGGTCAGGCCCTCGAGCCGGCTGGCCGAGTTGACGTTGTCGCCGATGACCGTGTTGGCCATGCGCTCGTAGGAGCCGATGTTGCCGTAGAAGACCTCGCCGCCGTCGATGCCGACGCCGACCTCGAGGAGGACGGCGCGGAACACCCGCTCCTCGGCGTCGCTCAGCGCGCCGCGGCGCCGGACGATCTCCTCGCGCTTCGACGCGATGTCGCGCCTGAGCTCGGCGGCGACGTCCTGGACCTTGTAGGCCGCGTTGAGCGAATCCAGCGACTTGTTGCCGGTGCCCTCCATCGTCCCGAACACGGCGAGCAGGGCGTCGCCGATGATGGAGCCGACGATGCCGCCCTCCTCGTGGATGCGGCTGATCGCCCGCTGGTAGTGGAGGTTCAGCACGTCGATGATGTCGTTGCCGAGGGTCTCCGTCATGAAGGTGAAGCCCTTGATGTCGGAGAAGAGGATCGTGAGCTCGCGGGTGGTGCCCTCGAGCTTGACCGAGCGCTCGCGGTAGGCCCTGAGCGCGATGTCCTGGGTGACGAAGCGGCGGAAGATCGTCATCAGGTTGTCGATCGAGGCCGAGAGCGAGTTGAATGAGGCGCCGAGGTAGGAGACGTCGTCGTTCGGCGCGCCCGAGAGGTCGACGAGCTCGAGCCTCTGGTCGCCCTGCATCTTCATGATGCTCTGCGTCATGCGCCCGACGAAGCGCAGGATGCGCCGCACCAGGAGGGCGCCCACGACGATGCAGACCAGCGTCATGGCGATGATGATCGCCGCGACCCGGGCGAAGATGGCCTGGGTGTCCGCGTTGAACTCGTGGAGCTCCTCGGCCCTGATGAGGAAGGCGTCCCACTTGGCGTTGTACTTGTAGACGCCGAAGTAGGACGAGCCCCCGAGGGAGAAGTTGAGCTTGCCCTCCGGCCTCTCCCCGGGCGAGGAGAGGGTCCCGAGAGCGGCCGCGTCGTCGAAGACCTCCGGTCTCGGCCGCTTCGAGGCCCAGAACAGGAAGGTCCCGTCGCGCTTGAGCGCGAAGGAGGCCGAGTACTCGCCGGTGAGGGGTTTCGCGGCGCTCTCCTCCATCGCGCGGACCGCCTCGGCGAGGTTGCCGTTGAACTTGTAGATCTCGTTCTGGTTGGCGGCGAAGCCGTAGGCGTCCGCGAGGTCCTTCACAAGGAGGCGGTTGGCGAGCCTCTGGAGCTCGCCCCGGTTGAGGACCAGGTTGATGTAGTTCGTCGCGAAGTTCGAGGCGAGGAGGAAGACGGTGAAGAGGGAGACGATCTTCGTGACGATCGGGACGACTCGCGTGCCCGCGACCCGGGGCCCGAAAACGGACTTTAGGGGATCCATATGCCTAGGTATTCTAGCGTATCCCGATCCCGGTAACAATCGTCAATCCGGCAAAAAAAACCTCGATCGCCGGGACGCGTCATGCGACTCCGAGGGCGTACAGGAAGACGGCCGCGGCGGCCGCGAGGTTGAGCGAGTCCGCCCCGCCGAGCATGGGGAGGGTCAGGGCGAGGGGACAGGCGCGCCGCCAGGGCCCGGAGAGCCCGAAGGCCTCGTTGCCGAGGACCAGGAGGAACCGGGGCGGGCGGCGGAAGGAGCGCAGGTCCTCGGCGCCCTCGTCGAGGACGCAGGCGGCGGCCTCGTAGCCGGCTTCCGCGAAGGGCCCGAGCCCCTCCGGGCCCTCCAGGCGGCACCAGGGAAGGGTCAGCGACGCCCCCATCGAGGCCCTGAGGGCCCGCCGCGACAAGGGGTCGGGGCCGCCGGGGCCGAGGAGGAGGCCGGCGCAGCCGAGGGCCGCCGCGCTCCTGAAGGCCGAGCCGAGGTTGGCCGGGTCCGTCGCCTCGGGCAGGGCGAGGAGGGTCGAGGGGGGCGGGGCGGCGGCCGAGAGCCGGGCGAGCTCCGTGGAGGGGAGGGGAGCCGGCCGGCGGGCCAGGCCCAGGACGCCCCGGTGGAAGGGGTAGCCCGCGATGGAGGCGATGGCCGATTCGGGCAGGACCTCGGGCTCGAGGCCGGGGATGCCGAGCCCCCGCGCCCAGGCCTCCCGGGCCGGGACGCAGTACAGGGCCTCGAAGTCGAGGCCGGCCTTCCCGCCCCGCTCGACGAGGAAGCCGCCCTCGAGGACGAGGAGGCCCTTCGCCGCGCAGGCCGCCTCGTCGGGCGGAAGCGGACCCGTTTCAGCCCCGCCGCGCGGCATGGCCCCCCGCCATGGCCCCCGTCGAGAAGGCGGCCTGGATGTTGTAGCCCCCCGTGTCCCCGTCGATGTCGAGGACCTCGCCGGCGAAGAAGAGCCCCGGCTCGAGGCGCGACTCCATGCTCCGCGGGTCGACCTCCCCGAGCACGACGCCGCCCCGCGTGGCCATGGCCTCGCCGTAGCCGCCGAGCGCGGCGACCCGGAAGGGGCAGCCGGCGATGGAGGCGGCGACCTCCCGCCGCGCCTCCCGGCCGACCGTGGCCGCCTTGGCCATGGGATCGACGCCGGCGTGGTCGATCAGGGCGGCGGCGAGACGCTCGGGCAGGCCGAGGGCCTGCACGCAGGACCTGAAGCTCCGCTTGCCGTTGCGGTCGAGCTCCTCGAGGAGGCGGGCGCCCGCGTCCTCGCCCGCCTCCGGGCCCGCGAGCCCGACCCGGAGCTCGTCGCCGGCGAGGATCGAGCGCGAAAGGTCGAGGATGCCGGGCCCGGAGAGGCCGCGGTGGGTGATGAGGACGTCGCCGCGGCCCCTCGCCGCGATCCTGCCGCCCTCGCCGCGGCGGACCTCGATCGGCGCGTCGCGGAGCGCGATGCCCGCGCAGGCGGCGAAGGCGAAGCCCTCGACGAGGACGGGCGCCAGGCAGGGGGCGGTTTCGGCTATCGCGTGCCCGAAGGAGGCCGCCAGGGCGTAGCCGTCCCCCGTCGAGCCCGTGCCGGGGTAGGAGAGGCCGCCCGTCGCCACGAGGAGGGAGCCCGCCTCGTGGGCGCCGCCCGCCGTCCTGACCTCGAAGCCTCCGGCGCCGCGCGAGGCGCCGAGGACCCGGCTCTCCGCCCGGAGCTCGACCCCGAGGCGGGAGAGCTCGCCGAGGAGGATGCCGAGGATGTCGCGGGCGCGGCCGCTCGCCGGGAAGAGCTTGCCGCCCTCCTCCTCGAGGATGGCGAGGCCGCGGGCCTCGAGCCATGAGACGAGGTCGGCGTTCGTGAAGCCGAGGAGGGCGGGCTTGAGGAAGCGGCCGGCCTTGCCGTAGCGTTCGGGGAAATCCGCGATCGGGCCCGAGTGGCTGAAGTTGCAGCGGCCGGAGCCGCTCGCGAGGAGCTTGGTCCCGGGCCGCGGCATCTTCTCGAGGAGGAGGACCCGGGCGCCGGCCTCCGCGGCGCGGATCGCCCCGAAGAGGCCCGCCGGCCCGGCGCCGACGACGAGGAGATCAGCTCCCGGCACTCGGCTCGTCCGGCCGCGGCGGGGAGAATTCGGGGAAGCGGTAGGTCGCGAGGCCCGAGCCCAGGTCGATCTCGGCGCTCGCCGCGCCCTTGCGCGCGAGCTCGTCGAGCGCGGCCTGGGCGTCGTCGAGCCCGACCTCGAGGGCCATCGCCACGGCGCTCACCGTGAGGGCTCCCTTCCTTTGCTCGGCCAGCTTGAGGACGCGGACCGGGAGGAGGGGGTCGATGCGGCGTTCCGGCTCTCCGACCGCCCGGCGCGAACCGGGGAAGAGGTTGGAGAGGCGGGGCCTGCCCGAGCCCTCGGGCCTGAGGAGGAAGGCTCCGCCCGCGATGAAGAGTCCACCCACGATGATCGCCTGGAGGCCCATGGTCGGGATGAGGGGGTCTCCGAGGTCGATGATGTTGAGGACGCCGAACACGACGCAGCCGATACCGGCGATCCTGCGCAGCTTCATGCCCCGATCTTACCTGAAAGCTCCCTCCCTGCAAAGACGGCCCCCGCGGGGCTCGGCTCGGGCCTCCCCGCGTCATTGCCTCCGATCGGGCCTCGGGGGTATAGTCCCATCCCGTGAACCTCATCTCCCTCGACGGCGTCTCCCTCTCCCAGGGCGGTACCCTGCTCTTCGAGGACGCCTCGACGGGCCTCGACTCGGGCGAGCGCGTCGGCCTCGTCGGCCGCAACGGCCGCGGCAAGTCGAGCTTCCTGCGCCTCCTCGCCGGCGAGCTCGAGCCCGATCGCGGCTCCCTCGCCCGCAAGCGCGGCCTCTCGACGAGCCTCCTCGAGCAGCGCCCCTCCTTCGCCGAGGGGGAGAGCCTCGGCTCCTTCCTCTGGGGCGGCCGCTCGACCGGTATCGCCCGCGCCGCCGCCTCCCGCGCCGCGCGCGAGGCCGGGGCCCACCCCGCCGCCGAGGAGCTCGCCGCGGAGTCGGCCCTCGAGCTGGCCTACGCCTCCCTCTGCAGCGAGCTCGGCCTTCCCGGCCCCGACCGGCCCATGGCGACCTTCTCCGGCGGCATGGTCAAGAAGGCCGCCATCGCGCGGGCCCTGGCCCCCGGGGCCGAGCTCCTCCTCCTCGACGAGCCCACGAACCACCTCGACGTCGAGACCATCGAGTGGCTCGAGAGGCGCCTCGCGCAGTCCTCCTTCGCCTTCGTCCTCGTCACCCACGACCGCTGGTTCCTCGACGACGTCTGCGGCGTGATGATGGATATCGAGCGGCGCGTCCTCCGCAAGTATCCCGGCGACTACTCGGAATACCTCGAGCGCCGCATCGAGCGCGAGGCCGCCCTCGAGAAGGCCGAGTCGCGGCGGATCGCGAACCTCCGGATCGAGCTCGCCTGGCTCGGCCGCGGCGCCCGCGCGCGGGCCGGCAAGAGCGAGCGGCGCAAGGGCGTCATCAGGGAGATGCAGGCCGCGGGCCTCGAGCGCGAGGCCTCCATGGAGGGCTTCGCCTCGATCCACCGCCGCCTCGGCAAGAAGGTCCTCGAGCTCGAGGGCGCCTCGAAGTCCTACGGCGGCCGCGTCGTGATCGCGCCCTTCTCCCGCAAGTTCAAGGCCGGCGAGCGCGTCGGCATCGTCGGGCCCAACGGCTCCGGCAAGACCACCTTCCTCGACCTCGTTTCCGGCAAGGTCGAACCCGACGCCGGCAAGGTCGAGCGCGGCGACAACACGAGCTTCGCCTACTTCGACCAGCTCGCCTCCTCCCTCGACCCGCGCCTGACCGTGCTCGGCCTCGTGCGCGAGAAGGCCGAGCGCATCCCCCTCGCCGACGGCTCGACCCTGACGCCCGAGCAGCTCCTCGAGCGCTTCCTCTTCCCGCGGGACATGCTCGAGACCCCCCTGTCGCGGCTCTCCGGAGGGGAACTCCGCAGGCTCCAGCTCGTGCGCCTCCTCGCGGATTCGCCCAACTTCCTCCTCCTCGACGAGCCGACCAACGACCTCGACATCGACACCATCGAGCTCCTCGAGGACTTCGTGTCCGAGTTCCGCGGCTGCGTCCTCGCCGTCTCCCACGACCGGGCCTTCCTCGACCGGATCTCCGACTCGATCCTGGCGTTCGACGGCTCGGGCGGGATCAGGGAGTACGTGGGACGTTATGCGGACTACCGCGCCCTCGCCGCCGCCGAGGCGCGCGAGGCCCCCGCCCCGCAGGCCCGCCGCGGCCCCGCGGCCCCCGCCGCCGCGCGCGCCGGGACCCCAGCCGCGGCGCCGGCCGGGCCGAAGAAGCTCAGCTTCGCCGAGCGACGGGAGCTCGAGGGCCTCCTCGACGAGATCGGCGGGCTCGAGGAGGAGAAGGCCGGCCTCGACGCGCTCTTCGCCGGGGCCTCGCCCGACCCGGCCGCCCTGGCCGCGGCGAAGCGCCGCTACCCCGAGCTCGAGCGCCTCATCGAGGCGCGGACGGCCCGCTGGGAGGAGCTCGCCGCGCGCGAAGAGGCCACGCGTTGAGCGGCGCCTTCGACCTCCTCGGACCCGAATCCGTCGTGGAGATCGCCGAGGCGGCCCTCGGCGGGGAGCGCCTCGAGGGGAGCGTCGTCGCCTACCCGAGCTACGTCAACCGCGTCTACGGCCTCCGGAGCGAGGAGGGCCGCGAGCTCGTCGCGAAGTTCTACCGCCCCGGGCGCTGGGACCGCGCGGCCATCCTCGAGGAGCACCGCTTCGTCCTCGACTGCGCGGCCGCCGAGCTGCCCGTGGCCGCGCCCCTCGCCCTGGCGGGCGGCGGGACCCTCGGCGAAGCGATCCTCGAGGACGAGTCGGGCCGCGAGCGGGTCTTCTCCTTCGCCCTCTACCCGCGGATGGGCGGCCGCAACTTCGACGCCGAGTCCGACGAGGACTGGCTCCGCCTCGGCTCGCTCGTCGGCCGGGTCCACCTCGCCGGCGCCGGCCGCGAGGCGCCGCGCCGCCTGCGCTGCGGCCCCCTCGAGCTCTCCATCCCCCAGGTCGAATCCCTCATCGCGGGCGGCCATGTCCATCCCGACCATGCCGCAGCCTTCGAGGCGCTCTGCGCAGGCCTCCTCGAGGAGGTCGCGCCCCTCTTCGCGGGCCGCGCGGCGCGCCGCATCCACGGCGACCTCCACCGCGGCAACATCCTCGACCGCCCCGGCGACGGCCTCCTCGTCATCGACTTCGACGACATGATGACCGGGCCCGCGGCGCAGGACCTCTGGCTCCTCCTCCCCGACCACGCCGAGGCCTGCCGGCGCGAGCTCGCCCTCCTTGTCGAGGGCTACGAGTCCTTCCTGCCCTTCGACCGGGGCGAGCTCGCCCTCGTGGAGTCCCTGCGCTTCATGCGCATGGTCCACTTCCTCGCCTGGCGCGCGAGGCAGCGCGGGGACGCCTGGTTCCGCTCCGCCTTCCCCGACTGGGGCGGCGAGGCCTTCTGGATCAAGGAGCTCGAGGACCTCGGCGACCAGGCCCGCCTCGTGCGCGCCTCCCTCGGCTGAGGCGACGCGGGGCGCGCGCGAATCGCACTTGCGGGCCCGCCGGGGCGAGGCTACACTGGGCCAAAAGTACGACGAAGGTCGGGGGCCCTGGATGGAAGGTCGGGAAGGGATCGCGAAAGTCGATTTCCCCACGCTGGCGCTCAAGAAGAAGACCGCCTCGGCCTTCGTGCGGGCGCTCGAGGAGCTCGACGGCTTCCTCGTCGTGGGGCACCGCAACCCCGACGAGGACTGCGTCGCCTCGATGGTCGCCTTCGGGCTCCTCGCGGGCAAGCTGAGCAAGAACGTCTACCTGCACTTCGGCGCCAAGCCCCACGGGCAGTTCGACTACCTCCTCAAGATCTGCACCTTCAACTCCATCGCCGTCCTCGGCGCCGACGACCCCATCCCCGGCCGCGTCGCCGCGGTCGTCGCCATGGACACGCCCAAGCCGGACATGCTCGACCTCGGGCCGACGGCCCTCCGCGCGCTCGAGGAGGAGTCCCCCCTCCGCATGGAGATCGACCACCATCTCGGCGCGGACTCGAGCCACTTCGGGGACGAGGGCTACCGGCTCGTGGCCTCCGCCTCCTCCGCGAGCGAGCTCGTGGGCTACCTCGCCCTGAAGATGGACGAGGACGACGAGCTCAAGGCGCGTTGGGCGATACCGGATTTCATGTCGCGCAACCTCGTCCTCGCCGTGCTCACGGGCATCATCGGCGACTCGAGGATGGGCAAGTACCTCAAGACGAGGCGCGAGCGCTGGTTCTACGAGCGCTTCTCGGGCCTCTTCGACCGCCTCCTGGCCCAGAAGACCCTCAAGGGCTCGGGCAACTTCACCTCGAAGGAGCAGGTCTTCGACGCCCTGGCCTCGCTCTCCTCCGAGGAGGAGGAGTGCTTCGCGGCCATGATGGCGCGCCGGGCCGGCTCGCGCTCGCTGCGGTACGCGACGCTGGACGCGGCCGAGGTCGCGCGCCTGCGCGCCGCCTACGGCGACGAGACCATGACCGCGGTGGCGAAGGCCGTCTCGGACGCCCTCGCCGAGGAGGGCGGCATGCTCGGCATGCTCGCCTACCCCGACCACCCCGAGGTCTCCGACCTCGTCCAGTTCCGCCTGAGGCGCAGCCAGTCCTACCGCGGCCTCGACCTGCGCGAGGTCCTCTCGCGCCTCGACATCAAGAACGGCGGCGGGCACCCCGGGGCCGTCGGCTTCCGCTTCCCGCGCTCCGAGATCGCCGACCTCCCCGCCTACGCGGCGGGCCTGGCCTCGCGCATCGAGGCGCTCGCCCGCGAGGCCGGGGCGGGCTAAGCCCGGCGCGATCCCCCCAGCTGCCCGCAGGCCGCCATGATCGAGCCGCCCTTGGCCTCGCGCGCCCGGACCTGCAGGCCCTCCTCGCGGAGCCAGCCGAGGAAACGCTCGCATTCCTCCCCGCTCGGCGCCCGCGCGACCGGCGAGCTCCCGGGATTGTAGGGGATGAGGTTGACGAGGCAGCGGCCGATTCCCGCGCAGAAGCGGGCGACCGAGGCGGCGTCCTCCCGCGAGTCGTTGAGGCCGGGCAGGAGGCAGTAGTTCACGCCGAGGGCGAAGTTGGCCCGCTGCGGATAGGCCGCGAGCGCGGCTCCCAACTCGGCGAGGCCCCAGCGGCGCCCGACGGGCATGAGCCGCGACCGCTTCGCGTCGTCGCCCGCGTTGAGCGAAATCGAGAGGCCGAGCCGCTTGTAACCGAGATCGCGCAACGCGCGCACGCCATCCGGCAGGCCCGAGGTGCAGACGGTGATCCGCTCCTGCGCGAAGCCGAGGCCCCTGCCGTCCATGAGGACGGAGAGGGCCCGCGAGAGGGAGTCGAAGTTGTCGAGGGGCTCACCCATGCCCATGAAGACGAGGTTGCGGCAGTCCCAGCCGAGGCGGAGCCGCGCGGTCAGGACCTCGGAGACGATCTCGGCCGCGGAGAGGTTCCTGACCAGCCCGCCCTGGCCCGTCTCGCAGAAGGCGCAGCCCATGCGGCAGCCGACCTGAGACGAGAGGCAGAGGGTCGAGCGGGCCTCGCCCCGCATGGGGATGCGCACGCACTCGACCTCGAGGCCGTCAGCCGTCCTGAGGACGGCCTTGGAGGTGACGCCGACCTCGCCCTCCTCGTCGACGACGCGCGCCGGTTCGAGGAGGCCGACGGCGAAGCGCTCGAGCCAGGCGCGGGAGGAGGCCTCGGAGAGTCCAGCCTCCCCGGGTTCGAGCCGGCCGGTCTCGAAGGCACGCGCGTAGAGACGGCCCGAGACGCCCGCGCCCGAAGGCAGGGCGAGGGCGGCCTCGCGCGCGAGCTCGCGGGAGGTCAGTCCGAGGATGTCGATCCGGTCGGGCATGGCGGAAGTCTAGCCGGAGGCGGAGGCCTTGGACAAGGATGTGACCGGCGGCGCATCTTGCGGGCAGGATGGAGTTGGATATACTGGAGTTCCAAGGACTCGATCCTGGAATCGATGTCGTAGGGCGGCGGAGGGATCGGTGGGTACAGGAGAGGAAAACAAGCCTTCCCGCGAGACCGGCCCCGTCACTGCATCCGGCGGGGGGAGGCCGGCGGAGACCACTTCATGAACGCGGGCGTCTATGTCGCCGGCATCATCCTCCAGGCCCTCGCCGCCGCCTTCGCCCTCGCGGCGACCCGGAAGGCGCCCCGCAGGCTGCCCTGGCTCCTCATCGCGCTCTCCTCCCTCCTCATCGTCGCGCGGCGCGCGGCCACCCTCGGCGAGATCAGGAGCGTCGACGCGAAGCTCGCGCCCGCCGAGCTCCTGACCCTGGCCATCTCGCTCCTCTTCTTCCTCGGCGTCATCCTCATGGCCCGGATGTTCGACCGGATCCGGGAGGAGGGGGAGCGGATCCGTGGGAGCGAGGAGCGCTACGCCGCCGCGATGGCCGGTTCCCGGGACGGCCTCTGGGTGTGGGAGCTGCCCGGAAACGAGGTCTACTTCTCTCCGCAATGGAAGACGATGCTCGGATATGCCGAAGACGAGATCGGGAGCGACATCGGGGAATGGGAGCGGCTGATGCATCCGGAGGACCGGGGCAGGGTCGACGCGGCCGTCGAGGGCTATCTCCGGGGGGATAGCCCCGAGCTGGCCGTCGAGATGCGCATGCGCCACAAGGACGGGCACTGGATCACGGTACTGTCCCGCGGCGTCGCGCGCCGCGACGGGGAGGGGCGGGCGACAGGGCTGTACGGGACCAATGTCGACATCTCCGGGCTGAAGGCCGCCGAGGCCGCCCTCGTGGAGAGCAAGCGACTCGCGGAGCGCTACCTCAACATCGCGGCCGAGATCATCCTGTCGCTCGACATCCAAGGTCGCATAACGCTCCTCAACGAGAGCGGGCATCGCCTCCTCGGCTACGAGGCCGGCGAGCTCGTGGGCAGGGACTGGTTCGAGACCTGCCTCCCGGAGTCCGAGCGGGAATCGGTCAGGGAATTCTTCAGCCTCATCAGGGAAGGCCGCGCCGAGCTTTCGCTGGTCCACGAGAACAAGGTGCTCCTGAAGCGCGGCGGCCATCGCCACATCCGCTGGCACAACGCGGTCCTCCGTGGCGACGCCGGGGAAATCCTCGGCATCCTGAGCTCGGGCGAGGACGTCACCGAGCGGATGCGAGCCGAGGAGGAGGCGCGCGACGGCCACGAGCGCCTCCTCGCCATCCTCGAGGCGAATCCCAATCCCACCTATGTCGCCGACCCGGAGAGCCATGAGCTCCTCTTCATGAACAAGGCCCTCGTCGAACTCTTCGGCGAGGCCGGAGGCCGACCCTGCTACGAGCACCTCCAGGCAAGGACGTCGCCCTGCCCCCGCTGCCGCGACGAACGCGGCCCCGGCGATCTCTTCGGCGAGATCCATACCCGGGAGGCGCGGAACGGGAGGAACGACCGCTGGTACCGCTGCACCGACCGCGAGATCACGTGGCCGGACGGGCGCGTCGTGCGATACGATTTGGCCGTGGACATCACCGACCAGCGGAGGATCGAGGAGGAGCTCCGCGAGTCGTTCCGGTACGCGCGGACCCTCATCGAGACCAGCCTCGATCCCCTCGTCACCATCGCCGCCGACGGCAAGATCACCGACGTCAACGAGGCCACGATCCTCGCGACCGGCGAGTCCCGGGAGCGGCTCGTGGGGAGCGACTTCGCGGACTACTTCACCGATCCCGCCTCGGCGCGGGAGGGCTATCGGAAAGCCTTCATCGAGGGCAGCGTCGTCGACTATCCCCTCGCCATACGGCAGGCCTCGGGCGCGGTCACCGAGGTCCTGTACAACGCCTCGGTCTACCGCGACGAGGAGGGCAGGGTGGCCGGCGTCTTCGCGGCGGCCCGCGACGTCACCCGGCTCAAGAGGGCCGAGGACGCGCTCCGGGACGCGCTCCGGGAGAACAAGGACCTCCTCCGCGAGCTCCAGCACCGCGCCAAGAACAGCTTCAACATGATCTTCTCGATGATCAGCCTCGCCGCCTCGCCGAAGGCCGGGCCGGAGGTCCGCGCCGTCCTCGCCGATCTGGAATCGAGGGTGAAGTCGGTGTCCGAGCTCTACTCGATGCTCTACTCCTCGGGCGAGACCGGGGAGATCAGGCTCGACGAGTACTGCAGGCGGGTCGCCTCCTCGCTCCTCAGGCTCGCGAACGCGGTCGAGCTCCGGGTCGAGGCCGAGCCCCTCGTGGCCAGCGTCAAGGAGGCCGCGCCGATCGGCCTGGTGCTGGCGGAGGCGGTCACCAACGCGCTCAAGCACGCCTTCCCCGGGGCCCGACGCGGGACGATCGGCGTCTCGCTCGCCAAGACGGCCCGCGGCGCGGTCCTCGAGGTCTCGGACGACGGCGTCGGCCCGGTCGGCGGGCCCGGGCCGCGAGGGCAGGGCGGCCTCGGCCTCGACTTGATGGCCGGACTGGCGGCCCAGATCGACGGCTCCTTCTCCCTGGAGCCCGGCGAGCCCGGGACTCGCGCCGTCCTGGACTTCCCCCTCGGCGGGAACCGGGACTGACTGCCTCAGGCGATCCCGACCGATGCGAGGGTGGAGACCAGCTCCTCCTTCTTGAAGGGCTTCACGAGGAACGCCTTCGCGCCGAGCGCGAGCGCCTTCCTCCGCAGCTCCTCCTCGTCCTGCGTCGTCAGCACGATCACCGGCAGACCCGCGAGGGCCGGCAGCCCGGCCTTCGCCTCGAGGAATTCGAGGCCGTTCATCTCCGGCATGTTGATGTCGAGGAGCACGCAGCCGAAGCCGCCCGCTCGCAGCTTCTCGAGGGCGAGCTTGCCGTTCTCCGCCTCGGCGAAATCGTGCCCCGCGCCGGTCAGCGCGATCGTCACGATCTTGCGCATGGTCGAGGAGTCGTCCACGACGAGGAACCTCATGTCCTTACCTCCCGGATGGCTTCTTTCTCGCCCTTGGTCTTGGCGCGCGCGATGAGGGCGGCGCGGAGCTCCTCGACGAGGCGGCGCTCCTCCTCTCGCGAGGTCGCGCCGCCCTCCGAGGCGCCCAGCGGCGCGATGTCCGCCTCCGCTTCCGCGATCGTCGCCAGCGCCCCCTCGACCATCTGGCGCGTTATGTCCTGGAACTGCAGGGACTCGAGCACGCCGTCGAGCTCGCGGTTGACGTCCCGCACGACCTCGGCGACCCCGCGGGCGAGCTCGGCGCAGGAGCCGCTGGCCGCGAGCAGGGATTCGATGGCGCGCTCCTCCTCGCCGAGGCCCCGCCCGACCTCCTCGGCCACGAGGGCCGTGCTCGAGACCGAGGCCTTCTGGAGGGTCTCGTTGTACTCCTTGAAGTGCCCCAGGAGCCCGGTCACGCGCTTGGAGAATTCCGCGGTGCGGTCGTTGAGGGAGCGGAGCTCGCCCACGATGACCTTGAAGCCGCGGCCCTTCTCGCCGATGCGCGCGGCCTCGATCGCCATGTTGAAGGCGATGAGTCTCGAGCGCTCGGTTATCTCCTCGATCCCCGCCAGGAGCTCGATGCCCGAGCCGAGCTCCTTGCCGAGGGCCTGCAGGCCCTTCGACGACTCGCGGTCGCGCAGCCGCATCTCCTCGAGGGCGCTCCGCACGCGGGCGATGGTCGCCCTCGCCTCCTCGGCGAGCGCCGCGACGCCACCGGCGTCGCCCTTGCCCGACTCCGCCGTCGTGACCGCGCCGGCCGCCTTCGCGGATTGATCCCGGATCGCGATGAGCCGATCCATGAGCGCGAAGGCGGCCTCCTCGGTCTTGACCGGGACCTTCGCCAGGATGGAGTCGGCGAAGCGGAGCCGGCGCAGGGCCGAGTTCGCCTTGGCCGGGACCTCGGCCTCCCTGCGGTCTTTTTCAGGCTCCGCGCGGTCCGTCCCCGTCATCGACAGGACAGCCCCCGGTTCCACGGCCGGAAGGATCGGCGCCTGGAGCGGCGGAGCCGGGAGGGCGCGCGCCTCGAGGGAGGTGAACGGCGCCCCCGCGGCCGCGTGGACCGCGTCCTTGCGGCCCGCGAGGAGGACGCAGAGGACCGAGACCGCCGCCGCCGCGCCCGCGAGGAGGGCGGCGGTCGCGGCGCCGGGCTCGAGCATCGAGACGAAGGCGGATGCGGCGGCGAGTCCGGCCGCGACTCCGGGCAGCATCCTCGTCGCTTTCATGGCCGTTCGGGCTTCCGCGGCAGGAGCTTCCTGAGCTCGACCTCGATCGCGTGCTTCGAGAAGGGCTTTGTGATATAGGCCTCGCACTGCGATCCGAAGGCTCCCATGACGTTCTTCGCGTCTCCGAGCGCCGTGGCCATGACGACCTTGCAGACGTCGGGAGCGGAGACTCCCAGGGACTCTTCATGCGCCCGGATCTCGCGGAGGGCGGTCTGCCCGTCCTTCTTGGGAAGCATGATGTCCAGGAAAACCAGGTGGTAGGGCGCGCCGGCCGCGTAGGATCGCTTCACCGCGTCGACTGCTTCCTTGCCGTCGACGGCCACATCGACCTGGCCGTAGGAGGAGACGATTTTCGAGAGAAGGCTCCGACTCAGGAAATCATCCTCGACCACCAGGATGCGGAGGTCTGCCATGTCTCGGCCCCTTTTTGTGCTAAGATACGCCAAGCATAGTCGATGCCCCGGCCACCCTCAAGGCGAGGAAAAGGCAAAAAAATCCACTATAGTCATTTTCCCTTAAATATCTATGTAAATATTAGGTTTTTACCGAAGCCGCCTTGCTCCCGAACCTTCCCTAAACATACTTGAACTCGTACAAAAAAGTGCGGACCGCCCTGAGGCACGCACAGGAGAACATAAAATGACTCGCAAGGTAAAACGATCGAACACTGGAAGTCCTCCTCCGTCCCGGCATCAAACATGGTTCCCTTCCAGCAAAGCCCTCAGCTTCCTGCCTGACCTGCAGGCCGAGCTGGATGCCGATGGCCGCATCATATGGCTTTCCCCTGCGCTCGAGCGGCTGTTGGATCGCGGTCCCGCCGAGGCGGCCTGCTCGCCTTGGCAGGTCGCCGTCCCGCGCTCGCGTTTTCCCGCCTTGGCCGCGGCCATCGAATCCCTGCTCGGCGGGGCGGAGCTCGCGCCCGTCTTCCCGACGCGGGGCGCCGACGGGGAGCTTCGGTACTTCGAAGGAGCAGGCAGGCGGCTCGGCGGGGGGTATGGCGAGCTCGCGGGGCATGTCCTGTGGTTCCGGGACGTGAGCGACCGGGTCGCCATCGAGGAAGCCTTCGCGAAGGCCAAGGCCGAGAACGAAGCCCTGCTGCGGGAGGTCTTGCACCGGACGCGCAACAACATGCAGGTCATCTGCGCCATCCTCGAGGCGATCAAGGAGGATTTCCCGGGGGAGGATGCGGCCGCCGCCCTCGACAGCGTCGCTGACCGCATCAACGCGATGTCCCTCATCCACGCGAAGCTCAACGGGCCGGCGGACTTCGAGAAGGTCGACCTCGGGACCTGCATCCCGGAGCTGGTGGGACGGATCGCCGAGGAGCACGACGGACAATCCCGGGTAGACCTCGTCCTCGATCTCCAGCCCGTCGAGGTGGAGATCGACACGGCCATCCCCTGCGGGCTGATCCTCAACGAGCTCATCACGAACTCCTATTCCCACGCCTTTCCCGGCCGTCGCCCGGGCCAGGTCCGCGTGGGCTTGAAGAATCTCCTGGACGGGGCGATCCAGATGGAGGTCGAGGACGACGGGATCGGCTTTCCCGCCGGCTTCGACCCGCGGCGGCCGACGAAGTCCGGCCTCCGCACCGTCATCGGGCTCGGCGAGTCCCAGCTCTACGGACAGGTCCGCTTCGGGAGCGGGAAGGGCGTCCGCTGCAGCGTGGTCTTCAAGGAAGTCCGGCAGGAGAGGTTGTTCTAGCACAAAAAAGGAGCGGGAACCCCCCATCATGAAAAAGGAAATCGACGATGAGACCAAGGAGATAATCGTCTCCTTCATTGCCGAAGGTTACGAGAGGCTCGATGACGCCGAGGCCCAGCTCGGGAAACTCGGGGACGGCGAGGACAGCGGCCGCCTCAATTCGGTGTTTCGCCTCTTCCATTCCGTCAAAGGTTCCGCGGGGTACCTCGGCTTCGAGGCCATCAAGAGCCTCACCCACGAGGCCGAGGCCCTCCTCGAGGTCCTCATCAAGGGAAAGATCGAACCGACCGCGGAGAGCCTCGATGTGATCTACTCGACCATCGACCTCCTCCGGAGGTTGGTCGCGATCGTCGAGAGCGACTACTCCGACGAGGCGGGGGCGGCTGCCGCGGCCGGGCAGACCGCCGCCATAACCGCGTGCATCGCGGCGCTCCGCGCCGGCGCCGCCCCGGCCGAGGCCCCGGCCCCGGCGGGAGCGGCGACGGCCGAGTCAGCCCCCCCCGCCGCTGAAGGAACCGACCTCACGGCGCCGACCGCCTCCCCCTCGGTCTCCGTGAACCGGATCGTCCTCAGCGAGCTCGTCAACCGGGACATGGCGCAGCGCTTCATCGCGGAGTGTGCCGACCTCGCCGAGAGCGCGGAGCGGACGGCCCTCGGCCTCGCGAAGGCGGCGGACAGGCTCGAGGACATCAACGGCATCTTCCGCGCGATCCACACGATCAAGGGCAACGCGGGCTTCTTCGGCTACGCCTACCTCGAGCGGCTCTGCATGGATTTCGAGACCCTCCTCGACGGGGCGAGGAAGGGGACGGCGCCCGCCGGCGAGGCCTTCGTCAATTCCGTCATCGGGGGCATCGACCAGCTCCGCTCCGCCATGTCCCGCGTGCGGATCCTCGAGGCGGCCGAGGCGGAGGCCGAGGACGCCGCCCCGTCGCCGGTCGGCCCCGCCTCGCCGGCCCTCCCCGATTCGCCGGGCATGGCCTGCCAGCCCCTCGGGGAGATCCTCGTCGACCTCGGGGCGGCGAGGCCGGAGGACGTGCGGAAAGCCCTCGACCTCCAGGAGCGGCCCCTCGGCGAGATCCTCGTCGAGACCGCCGGGCTCAAGCAGGCCGACCTCGACAAGGCCCTCGCGCTCCAGAGGAGCCTCGGGGGCGGCGCGGAGCGGGCGCCGGTCGAGGAGATCCAGCGCAAGGAGATCCGCGTCGACACGACGAAGCTCGACAAGTTGTTCGACCTCGTCGGGGAGCTCATCACGGCCGAGGCCATCGTCCTGAACAGCCCCGACCTCGCCGGGCTCAAGCTCGACGACTTCACGAAGTCCTTCGCGGGGCTCAACAAGATCAGCCGGGAGATCCAGGAGACCACCATGATGATCCGGATGATCCCGCTCGAGAGCCTTTTCCAGAAGATGACCCGCCTCGTGCGGGACCTGTCCCGCAAATCGGGTAAACCCGTCGAGTTCCGCGTGACCGGGCAGGAGACGGAGATGGACAAGAACGTGATCGAGCAGATCTCGGATCCCCTCGTCCACATCCTGCGCAACGCGATCGACCACGGGATCGAGCCGGCCGAGCGGCGGATCGCGGCGGGGAAGCCCGCCGCCGGCTCCCTCCACCTCGACGCGAGGTACGAGGGCTCGGAGATCTGGATCAGCGTCAAGGACGACGGGGGAGGGCTCGACCGCGCGCGCATCCTGGCGAAGGGGGTGGAGAAGGGCCTGGTCAAGGGAGACCCCGCGGCCGCGGCGGACAAGGAGGTCTGGGCCCTCATCTTCGAGCCCGGCTTCTCCACCGCTACCACGGTGACGGAGGTCTCCGGCCGCGGCGTGGGCATGGACGTGGTCAAGAAGAACCTCGAGCGGATCCGGGGCAAGGTCGACATCGTCACGGCCCACGGCGAGGGGACCGAGTTCATCCTGAAGATCCCCCTCACCATGGCCATCATAGACGGCATCACGGTCCGCTGCGGCCGCAACCGCTATTCGATCCCCCTCGGCGACATCCTGGAGTTCTTCCGCGTCTCGCCGACCCAGCTGACGGAGACCGAGCGGGGAGAGCAGACGGTCGCGCTCCGCGGCAGCATCCTGCCCCTGGTGAAGCTGGGGGAGGTCTTCGAGATCCCGGACGCCGTCCTCGAGCCGACGGGAGGGACGATCATCGTCGTGCACTCGGGAGGGCGGAGCGCCTGCCTCCTCATCGACGAGGTCGTCGGCAACCAGCAGATCGTCGTCAAGTCGCTTTCGGAGTATTTCGGGAAGATAGAAGGCATCTCGGGCTGCAGCATCCTGGGCGACGGGTCGGTGAGTTTCATCATCGACACGGGTCGCCTCATGTCCCTCCGCCTGGAATAGGCGGCCTTCATCGGCGTCGATAGGAGGAAATATGAAAATCAGGACGAAACTGCTCTCCGGCTTCCTCGGCGTGGCGCTCCTCTGCGCCCTCGTCGGCACCTTCAGCGTGCTCCAGCTGGCGAAGCTCGAGCGAGTGCTCGGGGAGATGGCCTCGGTCACGATCCCCAAAGTGGACAACCTCAGCCAGATCCAGTTCCAGTTCTCCAACGTCAAGGCGGCCCTCAGGAGCCTCGCCAATCCCCTCGGCGCGGACGACGACGCGTTCTGCCAGCGGCAGCTGGACAACGTGGAGAACGCCCGGACCGTCTACTCCAAGTCCGTGACGGACTACGAGGCTATCCCCATGACCGGGGAGGAGGCCGCCCTCTGGAAGGCCGTCAAGGACCTGCTTCCCCCGGCCAAGGCCTACAACGACTCGATATCGGCGAGCGTCGCGAAGGCGAGGGCGCTCTCGAGGGACATCGCCGCCGGTCGGGCGGGGGCGGCCGAGGAGCGCGCGGGCATCTACGCGCAGGTCTTCGCGCTCGTCGCGGGCGAGCAGCGGCTCGTCTTCGACAACCTCATCGCGGCCCTCCAGAAATCCAAGGATTACGTGGAGAAGCGCTACGTCGTCGAGGAGTCCGCGGCCGCCATGGCCGCCGCGAAGGCCGCGCTCGCGCTGATGATCGGGATCACCCTCGTCATCAACGCCATCGCCATCGCGATCGGCCTCGGCCTCGGCAACTCCATCGCGCGCTCGCTCCGGCGGACCGTCGAGATCCTCGGCAAGGTGGCGGAGGGAGATCTCGGCGAGCGCCTCGAGGTCAAGTCCAAGGACGAGTTCGCCGCGCTCGGGGAATCCCTCGGGCGGGTCTCGGACACCCTCCGCGGGCTCATCGCCGCCGCGGCGAGGCTCTCGGACTCTGTCGTCGCGGGACGGCTCCTCGAGCGGGCCGACCCGGGCGCCTTCAAGGGCGCCTATTCCGAGCTCATCGGCGGGATCAACACGGTGGTCGACGGCCTCGTGGGCTTCATCGACAACATTCCGACGCCCGCGATGATCATCGACAAGGACTTCCAGGTCCTCTTCATGAACAAGGCGGGCGCCTCCCTCGGCTCCTCGAGCGGCGAGGAGCTCGCGCGCACGCGGCGGCGCTGCTACGACTTCTTCAAGACGGGCGACTGCCGGCAGGAGCGCTGCGCCTGCTCCCAGGCCATGCGCGTGAAGGGCATCGCGAGCTCCGAGACGAGGGCCACCCCCCTCGACCGGAGCTACGATATCTCCTACACCGGCGTGCCCCTCCTCGACCGCTCCGGCACCGTCGTCGGCGCCTTCGAGGTCATCATGGACCAGACGGCGGTGAAGACGGCCGAGCGCAAGGCGGCCAAGATCGCGGACTTCCAGAACTCGGAGATCGCCAAGCTCAACAAGCTCCTCGAGCGCATGGCCGCCGGCGACCTCTCGGGCTCCTACCTCGTCGCGGAGGCGGACCAGGACTGCGCCGACACTCGGGAACGCCTCGACTCCCTCTCCGTCGCGCTGAACGCCACCCTCGAATCGATCAACGACATCCTCTCCCAGGTGACGAACGCGGTGGACCAGGTCTCCGCGGGCTCGCAGCAGGTCTCGCAGGCGAGCCAGTCCCTCTCCCAGGGCGCCACGGAGCAGGCCTCCTCGCTCGAGGAGATCACCTCCTCGGTGACCGAGATCGCCGGCCAGACCAAGATGAACACGGAGAACGCCGCCCAGGTCAACGGCCTCGCCAACGCGGCGAAGGGCAACGCCGAGAAGGGCAACGAGCAGATGCAGAAGCTCGTCGTCGCGATGGGCGACATCAACAAGAGCGCCGAGGAGATCAAGAAGATCGTCACCGCCATCGACGACATCGCCTTCCAGATCAATCTCCTGGCCCTCAACGCCAATGTCGAGGCGGCCCGCGCGGGCAAGTACGGGAAGGGCTTCGCCGTCGTGGCGGAGGAGGTCCGCAACCTGGCCGTCCGCAGCGCCGCCTCCGTCAAGGAGACGACCTCCATGGTCGACGAGGCGATCTCCGCGATCGAGCGGGGCAACTCGCTCTGCGACCTGACCGCTCGGCAGCTCGGCCAGATCGTCGAGGGGGCCGGCCAGGTGGCCACCCTCGCGGAGGACGTCGCCACCGCGAGCAAGGAGCAGGCCCAGGGCCTCGAGCAGATAACCACGGGCTTGAACCAGATCGACCAGGTCACCCAGGCGAACACCGCCGCCTCCGAGGAGAGCGCCTCCGCCTCCGAGGAGCTCTCCTCCCAGGCGCAGCAGGTCAAGGGCATGCTCGGACGCTTCAAGCTCCGCGAGGTCGAGGGCAAGCTCGACAACAACGAGGTGCTCCGGCTCCTCCGCGCGGAGATGGCGAGACAGGGGGGCCCGCAGCGCCCAGCCACCGCGATCACCCCGAGGCCGGCGGCCGCGGCCAGGAAACCAAGGATCTCCGCGTTGAACCCGGCGGACGTCATCTCGCTCGACGACGACAACTTCGGCAAGTTCTGAGGGAGGGTGCGAGCATGGCCGATGCGGGCAGGCGGGCGGCGCAGGAGATCGATCCGGCCCTGGACGAGGAGGACGAGGACACCCAGGCAGACAAGTACCTCTTCTTCAAGATCGCCAGGGAGTCCTTCGGGATCGGCATACGCCACATCATCGAGATCATCGAGATGCAGTCGATCTCCGCGGTGCCCGACATGCCGGGCTACGTGAAGGGAGTCATCAACCTCAGGGGGAAGGTCATACCCATCGTCGACCTGCGGTTGCGGTTCGGGATCGAGGAGCGGGCCTACGACGACCGCACCTGCATCGTCGTGACCGAGATCGACCGGATCCTCATCGGCCTCATCGTCGACACCGTGGAGGAGGTCCTCGAGATACCCGAGAACGGCATCGAGCCGCCGCCGAAGTTCAAGACGAGCTCCGGGAAGGACCGCTACATCTCGGGGATGGGGAAGGTGGGCGAGCAGGTCAAGATCCTGATCGACGTCGAGAAGATCGTCCGCGACGAGGACGCGGGCGAGGTCAAGGGAGCCGCCGTCCCGGCGGGGGCCTGAGACGGGAGGCCCGATGGCCGCGGAAGAGGTCCTGACCCTCGGCGACGCGGAGTACCGTTACGTCGCGGAGCTCCTGTACCGCCATTTCGGGATACAGCTGGGCGGGCAGAAACGCGTCCTCGTCGCCGGGAGGCTCGCCAAGCGGGTGCGGCAGCTCGGCTTCTCCTCCTTCGCCGACTACTTCGACTTCCTCCGCGCCGACCCGAGCGGCGACGAGCTCTCCGAGTTCATCAACCGGCTCACGACGAACCATTCCTTCTTCAACCGGGAGAGGGACCACTTCGAGTTCCTCAGGGCCGAGGTCTTCCCCGGCATCGCGCGGCGGCTCGAGCGCGAGCCGCGCTACCCGGTGCGCATGTGGAGCGCGGGCTGCGCCGCCGGCGAGGAGGTCTACACCCTCGCCATCTACCTGCGCGAAGCCTTCGGGACGGCCGTCGATTCCGGCGACTTCGGCCTCCTGGCCACGGACATCTCGCTCCAGGCGCTCCGCGCCGCCAAGGCCGGGGTCTATGCCGGGCAGAAGCTCTCGGAGCTGCCGCCGGGCCTCCGCGCCGCCTATTTCACGAAGACCGGCCCCGATGAGCTGGAGGTCTCGGAGAAGGTCCGCGGCATGGTGCTCTTCAAGCGGCTCAACCTGATGGCCGAGCGATACCCCTTCAAGAAGCCCTTCGACGTCATCCTCTGCCGGAACGTCATGATCTACTTCGACCAGGCCTCGAGGTCGCGGCTCATCCACGCCTTCCACGACTGCCTCAAGCCCGGAGGCCATTTCTTCATCGGGCATTCGGAGACCATCCCGAGGGCGGATTGCCCCTTCGAGTACCTGAGGCCGGCCATCTACCGGAAGAAGGAGGAGTAGGTGTCGGAGAGCCTGAGGAGCCTGGGGCTCGGCGTCGTCGCGGTCGCGAACCAGAAGGGCGGGGTGGGCAAGACCACGACCGTCATCCAGATCGCCGCCGGCCTCGCGCGGGCGGGCGAGCGGGTCCTCGCCGTGGACGGCGACCCCCAGGGCAACCTGAGCCTCTTCTTCGGCAAGGAATCCGTGCGGGACTTCGGGGACCTCCTCGGGGACATCCTCGAGGGAAGGGCCCCCAGGATCGAGGATCATCTCGCGCGGCGCGCGCGGAAGGGACTGGACATCCTGCCGGCGCGGAGGCGCCTCCTCCGCCGCGAGCTGGGCGAGGCCGAGATCCTCGCCGCCGCCCCCGGCTTCGCCGCCTTCGTCGCCGGCCTCCGCTCCCGCTACGATTGGATCCTCCTCGACTCCTCCCCCTCGAACGGGGCGCTGGAGCGCCTCCTCGTGCGGGCCAGCGAGGCCGTCATCGTGCCCCTCGAGTTCCAGCTCTTCTCGGTCTCCGGCCTCCAGGCGATCCTCGACGACGTCGCCGCCTGCGCCGACGAGGCCGGGCGCCCGATCCGCGTCCACTCGCTGGTCTTCACCAAGGCCGAGAACCGGGTGGCCCGCGTCGACTATTACCGCGGGCTCTTCTCCGCCTTCCGGATACCCATCTTCGAGGTCTGCAAGTCCGAGTACATCCCGCGCGGCCTGGAGCGTTCGCGGACCATCTGGGAAGGCGGTCCGTCGAGCTTCGCGGCCCGCGATTACGCGCGCATCATCGACAAGGCCTTCCTGGGGTGACCATGGCGAAGAAGGACCGGAAGGAAGGACTGGACCGGCTCGCCGCCTCGATCGCGGCGGCGATGCCCGACTCGGAGGGGGAGTATCGCGTCTCCGAGGCCCTCGCTGAGCACGAGCGGCGGCGTTTCCTCGGAATCTGGCAGGTGTCGGAGCACACCGTGGACGGCCGTCCCTACGTCGAGCGCTTCGCCGCCTCGGCCCTGCGCGGCGTCGACCTGCGCGAGCCGGCCTACGCCGCGGTCTATGATTTCCGGGAGGCCCTCTGCCTGAAGCGCGTGCGGATCGGGGGGCGCGTGGACACGGAGGGCGGCCCGGTCGTGTACGCCTACTCGATGGGGGTCGCCATCTCCTGGGAGCTCGGCCCGGGATGCATCTACGTCCGGCCCGAGCTCGGCTACCAGGCCAGCTCCCTCGGCGGGGATCCCGCCGCCGTCAGGGAGCTCGGCGCCTCCGGCGAGGCCGCCAGGATCGCCTATCGCTTCGAGGGCGAGCATCTATTCCTCGAGGAGGGGGCCGACCTGAAGCGCCTCGAGCGGAGCGCGGGATGAGGGTCCGGGTCCTCGTCATCGACGATTCAGCGATCGCCCGCGACCTGATCGAGCGGGGACTCTCCCGCGATCCGGAGCTCGAGGTCGTCGGCAAGGCGAAGGACGCCTACGACGCCAGGGACAAGATCGTGCTCCTGAAGCCGGACGTCATCACCCTCGACGTGGAGATGCCTCGGATGGACGGCATCGCCTTCCTGAAGAAGCTCCTCCCCCAATACCCCCTGCCTGCGGTCATCGTCTCGGCCGTCACCGTCGAAGGCTCGCGGCACGCCCTCGAGGCCCTCGACGCGGGCGCCGTGGCGGTGGTGGCCAAGCCGAGGGCCGAGGACCGCGCCGGCCTCCTCGCCATGTTGGCCGAGCTCGCCGAGGCGGTGAAGGAGGCAGCCCGCGCGGACGTCTCCAAGATGCGCCGCGGCGCGATCCTCGCAAGGGCGGTCGCGAAACCCGCCGCCATGCGGGGGGATGGCCGCGTCATCGCCATAGGCGCCTCGACGGGAGGGACGGCCGCCCTCAACCGGATCATCCCCCTCTTCCCGCCCGCGATGCCCGGGACGGTCGTCGTCCAGCACATGCCGCCCGTCTTCACGCGCATGTTCGCGGAGTCCCTGGGCCGGTCCTCCCAAGTCGAGGTCCGCGAGGCCGGGGACGGCGACGAGATCAGGCCGGGCCTGGTCCTGGTCGCCCCGGGAGACCTCCACCTCACGATCTCGAGGAAGGGCGGGGGATGGGTGGCCGCCTGCCGGCCCGGCCCCAAGGTCTCGGGCCACAGGCCCTCGGTCGACGTCCTTTTCGCCTCGGTCGCGGAGGCAGCGGGCGACAAGGCGCTCGGCCTCCTCCTCACGGGCATGGGACGAGACGGGGCCGCGGGCCTCCTCGCCATGAGGAGGGCCGGGGCGCGTTGCCTCGCCCAGGACGAGGCCTCCTCCGTCGTGTTCGGCATGCCGAGGGAAGCGTGGGAGCTCGGGGCCGCCGAGAGCCTCGTGAGCCTGGACTCGGCGGTCGACGAGCTCGTCGACCGCCTCGCGGCCCCGCGGCGCCCTGCCGCGCTCCGGAGGAGTTGACGTGGGCCTCCTGAACGTCGGCATCGGCGAGTGGGCCGTCTCGGACGACGCGTCCGACATCCTGAAGACCTACGCCCTCGGCTCCTGCGTCGCCGTCATCATCTACGACGCCCGGCTCGCCATCGCGGGCCTGATCCACGTGGCCCTGCCCGACTCCAAGGTGGACCCCGGGCGGGCCGCCTCGATGCCGGGCTACTTCGCGGACACGGGGCTGCCACGGATGATCGAGGACATGAAGCTGCGGGGCGCGGTCAGGGCCAATGTGTGGGTCAAGCTCGCGGGGGGCGCCGCGGTCATGGACCCGGCCGGCCTCTTCGACATCGGCAAGCGAAACGTCCTCGCGGCCAAGCGAATCCTGTGGGGCAGCTCGCTCGGCCCCATAGCCGAAGACACCGGCGGCGCGATGGGCAGGACGGTTTCGATCTCCGTCGCCGACGGCGAGACGGTCGTCTACTCGGGCCAGCGGCAATGGACGATCTAGCCAGGAGGACCGGCATGAGGAACTACGGTCGGGTGCTCATCGTCGACGACTCGTCGACCTCGCGCATGATCATCGAGCGTTGCATCCAGATGGCGGGCGTGCCGGTGGCCGAGTTCCTCCACGCGGAGAACGGCCTCGACGCCCTCTCCTCGCTCAAGGCCAACGGGGACATCGACCTCGTCGTGACCGACATCAACATGCCCAAGATGGACGGACGGACCTTCGCCAGCCTGCTGCGGGGGGACCGGGCGACGGCGGGCATCGCGCTCGTCGTCGTCTCGAGCATCGCCGACAGCGCGCTCGAGGCCGAGCTGCGCTCCCTCGGGGTCGCCTCGGTCGTGAAGAAGCCCGTGTCCCCCGCGAAGATGCTCAAGGCGCTCGGGGGGGAATCATGAACCAGGCCATCGACCCGGGCCGCGCGGCCGCGGCCCTCATGGAGGCGCTTTCCTCCACCTTCGCGGAGCTCGCCTTCATCGACGTCGAGCCCGCGGCCCAGGCGGCGGGCTCGACGCGCATCGAGCGCCCGGTGCGCGCGGCCATCGACGTGCTCAAGCCCCTCTCCTGCCGGATCGAGCTCGAATGCCCCGCCTCGGTGAAGGAGCGCGTCGAGGCCACGATCTTCGCGGGCGCGGAGGCGGGAGGCGAGGGGGAGGATTGCCTCCTCGAGGCGCTCAACGTCGCGGCGGGCGCCTTCCTGACCTCCTACTTCGGGTCGGGCGCCGACATCAAGCTCGAGCTGCCCCACTACCTCTTTTTCGACGACGGATCCGAGGGCGAAGTCCTCGCCGAGGTCCGGGGCGACGCGGAGGGCGAGACTTTGCGCGCCGCCCTCCGCTCCGTGCGCTACCGGTATTGATCCTCAGCGGAGCCCGGGCCCTCGTCGCGCACCCGCAGCTCGAGCCGCCCGTCCGCGAGTCGCTCGAGCCCGAGGGTGACGCGACCGGCCCCGTACTTGATCGAGTTGGTCAAGAGCTCGTTGACGGCCAGGCCGATGTAGACCGCGTCGTCCCGCGGCACGGAGACGCGCCCGAGCTCGAGCGCGAGCCCGGGCCCGCCCGCTTTGCCGCCGAAGGCCGAGAAGAGACGTTGGGCGAGCTCGGCGAGGTACTCGTCGAGCGCGACCTCGGCGCCCTCCTGCGCGCGGTACAGGCTGCCGTGGATCGCGGCGATGGAGTTTACCCGCGCCTCGAGGTCCAGGAGTCGCGTCTTCGACTCGCCCTCCGGCAGCGACGACAGCTCGAGGTCGACCAGGCTCAGCACCATGTTGAAGCTGTTCTTGACGCGGTGGTCGAGCTCGCGCATGAGCATCTCGCGCTCGGCCACCGCCGCCCGCAGGTCTCGCTCCACGGCTTCCCGCCGCGCGAGCTCGCTCCGAGCCTCATTCGATTTCGCGGCTATGTCGGTCCTGTCCTCGATCGTGAAGAGGGCGGCGCCCGCCTCGGGCAGGGCGCTCGCGGTGCACTGCCTGACCCTCGGCACGAGGCCGCGGTCCCGTTTGGGCAAGAGGTCGCCGTGGAGTTGGTATGAGAAGACCGCGGGCGGCCCCCCGTCGAAGACGGTCCGGAGCCGACGGGAGATCGAGGGATCGCGGAAGCCCGGGAAGAGGTCACGGAGGTCGCGGCCCAGGGCCTCGGCGCGGCCGACGTCGGTCCAGCCCTCCATGCAGAGGTTCCAGGACAGGATCTCGTATCCGCGCGACACGGCGAAGACGCCGATGGGGATCGAGTCGAGGATGGCGAGGTCGACGCTCATCGCCGCCCGCCTTCACCGCGGCCCAGGAGGAGCGACAGCGACTCGAAGGAGTCCGGGCTGAAGAACAGGGCGATGTCCCCCTCGATCCCCGGGCCCTCAAGCGCGAACCTCGACCTCACGAGGATGACCGCCTCCCGCGCGGCCCTGGCGATCTCCTCCACGAGGGAGGCGCCGCCGCCCTCGAGGAAGGAGGGGACCGAGAATCGCAGCGAGAGGCCGAAGGCGTTGGCTATCGAGCCGAGCAACGCGTTGATCACCACGTTGCCCACCTCGCAGAGCGCGCCCGAACGCATCGATTCCCTGTCCGGATTCCCGAGGCGCGACCGCCCGACGATCCAATCCGCCAGCTTGGCGGCGTCATCGGAGGCGAACAACAGCTCGATCGCGGCCTCGCCGAGGGCGCTCTCCACGAGGTCCTCGAGGGCTCCCCCCTCATGGGGGGCGAGGCGGGGCAGGGGAGGCCGCTCCGCGGACCTCGCCGCCGACGCGACGGCGTCGTCCAACGCGCCCTTCCAGAGCGGCTTGACGAGGATACCCCTCGCGCCCAGCCCGAGGACGCGGTCGCGCGTGCTATCCTGGATGTCCGCGGTCAGGACGATGACCGGGACGCGGTTCCAGGCGCTCTTGAGCTCCTCGAGGACCTCGGTGCCGGACATACCCGGCATGAGGAGGTCGAGAAGGACGAGGTCGAAGCCCTCCGAGCCGAGGAGCTCGAGGGCCTCAGGGCCCGAGGCGGCCTCGACGACGCGATGCGCCGGGCCGAGGAGCCCCGACGTCAATGCGCGGGAAGTATCCGAATCGTCGACGACCAGGATGCTCGACACGATGACCTCCGGGATTCCGCGGACGGGCGATCCTCCCTCCGCGCCTGCGTTCCCGCCCCCTCACTCGCCGCGGCGCCGTTGATCAGCCCTGATGAAGAATAAGCCTTCCTCACCCCTTTGCCAGCGAGGAGGCTTTCCCTG
This sequence comes from uncultured Treponemataceae bacterium, assembly GCA_964399065.1. Lineage (GTDB taxonomy): Bacteria > Spirochaetota > Spirochaetia > Treponematales > Rectinemataceae > JAKLFE01. The sequence continues at coordinate 61,112 of CAYNPQ010000007.1, forward strand.
CTTCGTTTTCCCTGATCCGCGATTGACCCTCGGCGTCGCGGGGGCGATAATCCCCGACGAGGTGGGACACGGTGGTCGATATCATCTTGGTCGGGGCGGGCGCGCGCGGCAAGGACGCCTACGGGAAGTGGGTCGCAGGGCATAGGAGCGAGGCGAGGATCGTGGCGGTCGCCGAGCCCAACGATGCGAGGCGGGATGCCTGCGCCGAGGAGCACGGGATCCCGGGGGAGCGGCGCTTCGCCTCGTGGCAGGAGCTCCTCGACCGGCCCCGCCTCGCGGAGGCCTGCATAGTCGCCACCCAGGATCGCGATCACGTCGCACCGGCTCTCGCGGCCATGGCGAAGGGCTACCAGGTCCTCCTCGAGAAGCCCATGGCCCCGACCGAGGAGGAGTGCCGCCTCCTCGAACGCCGCTCTCGCGAGGCGGGCGTCGAGCTCCGGATCTGCCACGTCCTGCGCTACACGCCCTTCTTCTCCGCGCTGAAGGCCTCGATCGACCGCGGTGACATCGGCGAGATCGTATCCATCGACCATTCCGAGAACGTGGGGTACTGGCATTTCGCGCATTCCTACGTGCGGGGCAACTGGCGCCGGAGCGCGGACTCGAATCCGATCATCCTGGCGAAGTCCTGCCACGACATGGACATCCTGGCCTGGCTCGCCGGCTCCAGGGCGAGGGCGGTCCAGTCCTTCGGTTCCCTCTCCTTTTACCGGAGCGTAAACGCGCCCGAAGGCGCCCCCGAACGCTGCCTCGAGGCCTGCCCGCGCGCCCGGACCTGCCTCTGGTACGCGCCGAGGCTCTACCTCCACGGCACGCCGATGATCGCGAGCTACCGCCATTCGCCCTCGCTCACGGTGCGTACCCTCGCCAGGGCCGCCTCCTCGCCCTTGATCCGCGATCTCATCGACTGGAAAGCCTGGCCCTCGTCGACCATCTCCGACGATCAGTCGGCGCAGGCCCGGCTCGAAGCCCTGCGCCTCGGCCCCTACGGCCGCTGCGTGTTCCGCTGCGACAACGACGTCGTCGACCGGCAGGTCGCGAACGTGGAGTTCGAGTCGGGAGCCGTCGCGAGCTTCACCCTCCAGGGCTTCTCGTACCAGGAGGGGAGGCGGATCCGCGTCGACGGCACGAAGGGCTGCCTCGAAGGGAGCTTCGGGCTCGCCGGGGCCCTCCTCCGGCTGCATGATGACCGCAGCGGGAGAAGCCGCAGCCTCCTCCGCGACGTCGACCTCGGCGGGCACGGCGGCGGCGACGCCGGGGTGATGGCCGATTTCGTCGCGGCCGTCGAGGGGCGGAAGGCGGGACGGCCGGCGAAGGATGCCCTCACCTCCGACTCGACCTCGCTCGAGAGCCACCTCATGTGCTTCGCCGCGGAACGCTCGCGGCTTGCCGGCAGCGTCGTGGAGATCGCCCGGCCATAGTGGTACGAAGATTGTTGGGGAAGTCGTGATTTGGGTCGGCTGACTAGACTCCAGACAGGTTGTGAAGAGTAAGAGCATGTATAAAAACAAAATAGCTACATAACCATAATCTTCGTACCACTATGTTCGGCGTTGACAATATGGTGGAGAGGGGATAATAATCTAGTAAGTGAGCAATCACTCACCTAATCGCAAAGGAGCCGCCATGAGCTACGCCATAAGCGAATACCCTGACGCGCGCGAAATCTACGCGCGCCTCGACGCCCTCATGGGCCGCGAGGCGGTCCCGATCCGCCGCGAGGCCATGGAGGCCTATCTCACGTTCTTCGAGACGAGCTGCCCGAAATCCAAGGCGGCGGTCGAGGAGGCCAAGAAGTACATCCCCGGCGGGGTCCAGCACAACCTCGCCTTCAACTATCCCTTCCCCCTCGTGATCGAGCGGAGCGAGGGCGCCTACCTCCACGACGTCGACGGACACCGCTACATCGATTTCCTCCAGGCCGGCGGCCCGACCATCCTCGGCGGCAACGACCCCGCGGTCCGCGCCCAGGTCATGGAGATGCTCGGCCGCGTCGGCCCCTCGACCGGCCTCTTCCACGAGTTCGAGCTGGCCCTCGCGAAAGAGATCAACCGCCACATGCCCGCGGTCGAGATGTTCCGCATGCTCGGCTCGGGCACCGAGTCGGTGATGGCGGCCATCCGCGTCGCGAGGCTCGCGACCGGCAAGCGCAACGTGATCAAGATGGGCGGGGCCTACCACGGCTGGAGCGACCAGCTTGTGTACAGCCTCAAGTCGCCGCGGACGAAGCGCTTCGAGGCCCACGGCATCCCGGCCTCCGCGCAGCGCCTGACCCGCGAGGCGGCGCCGAACGACCTCGGCTCCCTCGAGCGGCAGCTCTTCCTGAACCGCCTCCGCGGCGGCACGGCCTGCGTCCTCGTCGAGCCGGTCGGGCCCGAGAGCGGGACCCGCCCCGTCGACAAGGACTACAACAAGGGCGTGCGCGCGTTGTGCGACAAGTACGGCGCCCTCCTGGTGTTCGACGAGGTCGTCACCGCCTTCCGGATCGGCCTCGGCGGGGCCCAGGGCTACTTCGGCGTGACGCCCGACCTGACCTGCTTCGGCAAGATCGTCGCGGGCGGCTACCCCTCGGCGGGCGGCCTCGGCGGCCGCCGCGACCTCGTGCTCAGGATGGCCGCCGGCCTCGAGAGCGGCAAGAAGCGCGCCTACGTCGGCGGCACGATGGCCGCGAATCCCCTCTCCGCCGCCGCCGGCTACTTCACCATCAAGGAGATCGAGAAGCGCGACGCCTGCGCCGTCGCCGGGCGGGCGGGCGACCGCCTGACCTCAGGGCTCAAGGCGATGATCGAGCGCATGGGACTGCCCTTCGTGGCCTACAACCAGGGCTCCATCTGCCATCTAGAGACGGTGGGCGCGATGTTCATCGACATAGACTACCTCAAGATCGCGAAGGTGCTGAAGGAGATCAAGGTACGCAAGCACCTCATGGAGGAGTACGGGGCGGCCTACGCGGCGGAGGGCCTCGTCACCCTCGCGGGCTCGCGGATGTACACGAGCGCGGCGGACACGGACGAGGTGGTCGACGACGCGCTCGGCCGATTCGAGCGGGTCTTCCGCAACGTCGACGCCGCGGCGGGGAGCTCCTCATGAGCGCGATAGGGAACGAGGCCGAGGCGAGGGAGGCCGTCCGCGCGGCGGGCGTCGCCCTCACGGAGGAAGGGCTCGTCGCCGGGACCTGGGGCAATGTCTCGGTCCGGCTCGGCGACTCCCTCATGGCCATCACGCCCACGGGGTCGGACTACCTCTCCATGAGGGCCGAGGACATCGTCATCGTCGACCTCGCGACGGGCGAGGCGAGGGGAGGGAAGCCCTCCTCCGAGAAGGACCTCCACCGCGAGATCTACCTGACGCGGCCCGAGATCGGCGCGGTCGTGCACACGCATTCGATGAGCGCCTCGACGGTGGCCGCGGCGCGGCGCGACGTGCCTCCCGTCCTCGACGACCTCGCCCAGATCGTGGGGCCGAGCCTCCGCTGCGCGGAGTACGCGTTGCCCGGCACCGGCAAGATGCGGCGCGCGGCGCTCAAGGCCCTCAAGGGCCGGATGGCGGTCCTTCTCGCGAACCACGGGGCCGTGGCCCTCGGGCGGACCATGGGCGAGGCCCTGACCTGCGCCCGCATCGTCGAGAAGGGCTGCCGCGCCTTCGTCGAGGCGGAGTTCCTCGGCGGCGCGAAGAGCGTCGGCGCCTTCGACGCGACGCTCATGCACCAGGTCTACCTGCGCAAGTACTCGCGGAAGAGCGTGGGCGATGCCTCCGAAGGCGGCGGCGGAAAATGAGGGACGAGACCCGCGTCCTCGCCTGCGACCTCGGCACGACCGGGGTGAAGACCTGCGTCTACGCGATCGGGGGCGCGGGGATCCGCCTCGAGGCGAGCGCGACCGCCGAGTACGGGCTGCGATTCCTCCCCAACGGCGGCGTCGAGCAGGACGTCGACGAGTGGTGGGCCGCGCTGGGCCGCACGACCCGGGCCGCCCTGGAGCGCGCGGGGGCGAGCCCCTCCTCGGTCCGCGGCATGGCCTTCTGCTGCCAGATGCAGGGCCTCGTCCTCGTCGACGAGGCGGGCGTCCCCGTGCGGCCCGCGATGAGCTACATGGACCAGCGGGGCGTCCTGCAGAAGCGCCGCGGCATCGAGCGGGGCCTCAAGGTGGCGGGCATGGACGTCCTCAGGCTCCTGCCCTCCCTCATCGTCACCGGCGGCGTCTCGGCCTCCGTCAAGGATCCCCTGTGGAAGCACCACTGGGTCCGCGACGAGGAGCCGGAGGCCTTC
>CAYNPQ010000008.1:0-7558 GCA_964399065.1 uncultured Treponemataceae bacterium
CGCGCGCGTTATCGCCTCGAGGAGGCGCCATGCGCGCGAAGCTCTCCCTTGCCGTCTTGGCCATACCGGCGGCGCTCTCGGCCTGCCTGCCCGGGCAGGTCTCCGACGCGGTCCTGCCGCCTTCGGACCTCAAGCCGCCCCTCGTCCTCGAGGCCGGGCCCGAGGGGCCGCGGAGCTTCCTCCTCCGCTTCGACGAGGAGGTGAACCCGGTCGAGGGCAGCTTCGGCCTCGAGCCGGGACCGCGGGCCGCGGCGGCCTCGGCCGAAGGGAGCTCCCTCCGCCTCGACCTCGGCGCGGATTGCGAGCCGGGCGCGGAGTACGCCCTGTCGGGCGAGGTCGAGGACGGGGCGGGCAACGCGACGCGCTTCGTCTTCCGCTTCGCGGGTTGGAACGGCCGCCCGGCCCGCCTCGCCCTCTCCGAGGCCCAGACCGCGCGCAACTCCTCCGCGACGAGGCCGCGCCGCGATTTCGTCGAGCTCCTCGTCCTGGTTCCGGGCAATCTCGGCGGCCTCGAGCTTTCTTGGGCGGGCTCCGCGAAGCTCTGCTCCTACCGTTTCCCCGGGGTCGAGGTCCGGGCCGGGGACCGCGTGGTCCTCCACCTCGCGCCCGAGGGCCTCCCCGCCGAGCTCGACGAGAAAGGCGCCGACCTCTCCGCCTCGGGCGGGACCGACGCGACCGCGGCCGGACGCGACCTCTGGTGCGCCGCGGGGCCCCTGCCCGACGCGAACGGGGCCCTGGCCCTGCGTTCGAGGCCCGGCGGCCCCGTCGAGGACGCGCTCTTCTACGCGGAGTCCTCGCGCTCGGGCCCCCTGGGGGCGGACAAGTTGTGCGCCCTCGTCGCCTCGCTCGGCGAGGCCTGGCCGGTCGCGGGAGCCGCGCCGGCCTGGGAGGACGCCTTCAGGTGGAAGCCCTCCGCGGCCCGCTCGATCTGCAGGCGCGAGGGCGAAGCGGCGCCGGGCCCGGAGTCCTGGTATCCCTCGGACCCGGGCGCGCAGACGCCGGGATCGCCCAACGCGCCGCCGGGCCTCAGGAAGCGTTAGGCGATCTCGATGATCAGGAGTTGTTCTTCAGGAGCTTCTCGATTTCGGGCCTGGGCAGGGCGCCGGCGTGGCGCGCCACCTCCTGCCCGCCCTTGAGGACGATGAGGCAGGGGATCGAGACGATGCCGAAGCGGCCCGCGAGGTCGGGCTCGGTGTCGACGTTGACCTTGCCGACCAGGGCCTTGCCGGCCCAGGCGGCCGCGATCTGCTCGACCGAGGGGGCGATCATCTTGCAGGGCATGCACCACTCGGCCCAGAAGTCGAGGAGGACGGGGAGGGGGGAGGAGGCGACCTTCTCCTGGAAGTTGGCGGCGGTGACGGTGATCTCGTGGCTCATGGCATAGATAATACGGATCGCGGCGGCCTCCTGCCAAGGGGATCCGCGCCGCGCCGCGGCTCCCGCGGGCGAGGGGGCCTCAGCGGCCGGCCCCGGCGAGCTGCCGCACGAGGCGGCCGAGGCGCGCGAGGTCCTTCTCCGTCTTCTCGGACCAGGCTGCCGCCGAGAGCCGGATGAAGTCGCGGTGCTTGTGCGTCGGCGAGAAGATGTGGCCTGGCGCGATCGTGATGAGGGACTTCACCGCCTCGCGGTAGAGGAGAAGGGAGTCGAGGCCCTCGGGGAGGCGGACCCAGAGCACGTAGCCCCCGCCGGGCTCGGTGATCCTCGTGCCCTCCGGGAAGGTCTCCATGATGGCCCTCGACATGCGGGCGACCTTCTGCGCGTAGGCCCGGCGGATCTTGCGGAGGTGGAGGTCGTAGCCCCCGCTCGCGAGGTAGCTCGCGATGGTGAGCTGGGGCAGGACCGAGGTGCCGTTGTTGAAGGCGAGCTTGAGCTTGTTCACGTCCTGGAAGAAGCGGCCGGGCGCGACCCAGCCGATGCGGTAGCCGGGCGAGATGTCCTTCGAGAAGGAGGAGCAGAGGAGGACCGAGCCCGAGCGGTCGTAGGACTTGGCCACGCTCGGCCTCCGGTCGCCGAAGTAGAGCTCGCCGTAGATGTCGTTCTCGATGAGGGGCACGCCCTTGCGCTCGAGGAGTTCGACGAGCTCGCGCTTGGCCTCGTCGGGCATGCAGGAGCCCAGGGGGTTGTTGAAGTTCGTCATCGCGATGACGGCCCGCACCGGGTGGTTCTCCAGCGCGAAGGCGAGGGCGTCGAGGCTCATGCCCGTGCCGGGGTTCGTCGGTATCTCGAGGGCCTTCAGGTGCAGGGCCTCCATCTCGAGAAGGATGCCGAAGTAGGTCGGCGACTCGATGGCGACGAGGTCGCCGGGCCTGCAGACGGCCTGGAGGCAGAGCGCGATGGCCTCGCTGCAGCCCGCCGTGATGACCACGTCGTCGGGCCGGATCGAGCAGCCGTAGCCGAAGGCCCTCTGCGCCACCTGGACGCGGAGCTCCTCGCTGCCCTCGGGATAGAAGGAGGTGTCGAGGGCGAAGCTCCCCTTCTTGGCGAGCTGGACGAGGATGCGGTCGAGCCGGGCCATGGGGAGGAGCTCGGGATCCGGGGAGGCGGCCCCGAACTTCGCGAAGTCGGGGTCGTGGGTGTCCCGGAAGAGCTGCATCGAGAGCTCGTCGATGCTCACCGCGGTGGGGTCCTCCCGCGCGGGGCTGGGATCGGCCTGCAGGGTCCTCCCGCTCGGCCGGTACTTCACGTAGTAGCCGGACTGGGGCCTCGCCTCGATGATCCCCCGCGTCTCGAGGAGGCGGTAGGCCTGGAGCACCGTCGACAGGCTCAAGGAATGATGGAGGCTCGACTCACGGAGTGCCGGGATCCTCCCCCCCTCGGGGAAGGTCCCCGCCCGGATCTGCGCTTCCAAGTCGGCCGCAAAACGCTCGTATAAGGGGATTTTTTTATCCATATGCGGCCTCCTTGCATAAACAGTACAAAACGGTACAGTTTTCGTGGTTCACGATAAGCACAGATATGGTTCATTTTAACTGTTACGTTAATAATTTTCAATTCCTGCTACTGTTATTAGTATGCTTCTCCTCACTATATTTCTCTTGCAGGGGAGCCCGGAAAGGTTCCGCCTCGGGAGGAAATCATGAACAAGCACATCGCATCCCTCTTCGGGACCGCTCAGATCAATATCGCCGCCGATTCAAAGGAACAGGGCAGGCTCGCCAAGGGCCAGGCCCTCGCGCTCGCGGGCGGCAGGGCCAGGAAGGTGACCTGCACCTCCGGCATGCTCTGGGTCACCCGCGACGGGGACCAGGAGGACCACATCCTCGGCGCGGACGAGAGCCTCGAGCTCCCGCCCCGCGGCAGGGTCGTCCTGAGCGCCCTGGGCGGCGCCGACTACGTGGTCGCCTGATCCCGACGCTCTCTCCGCCCCTGTCCTGATCAGGCCAGCTCGATCTCGATGACCGTGTCGTCCTCGTCGGGCAGGGGGTAGGTCAGCTCGGGCGGCTCCGCGAAGTTGACGAAGGCGTAGTCCTCGAAGAGCTTCGTGTTCCAGGCCTCGTTCTCCCGCAGCTCGGAGCCGTCCTTGAGGAGCCGCATCCGCTTGATCCTCCCGCCGCCCAGGCCCGGGATGCAGAGGGGGCCGATCGGCGCCTCGAGGACGTGGGCGTAGACTTTGTTCCCCTTGGCCGTGAACCAGCCCCAGTCGGGCTTGGGCCTTCCCGCGTTGCCGCAGCCTCGGATCGACGACGAGTTGCGCGACATCCAATCGCCGATTCCTCCGAGGATCTCGACGGACTCGCGCGGAATGCGGCCGCGGGCGTCGGGACCCACGTTCAGGATGAGGTTCCCGCCCTTGGCCACGCACTCGACGAGCTTGCGGACCAGCTGCCGCGAGCTCTTCCATGAAAGGTCGGCGGCCGAATAGCCCCAGTGGTTGTTCATCGTGACGCAGGCCTCCCAGGGCAGGGGGTTGCCCTCGACGTCGACGATGCCCTCGGGCGGCACGATCTGCTCGGGCGAGGCGAAGTCCCCCGCATAGATGGTCGGATGGCCCGTGTACATCGAGCCGAGGCTCTCGCCCGAGGCCTCGAGGCGGTTGTCGATGATGACTTCGGGCTGGAGCGAGCGCACCATGCGCATGAGCTCGGAGGCCTTCCACTTCTCGCCGGTCATCTCGTTGTACGAGAAGTCGAACCAGAGGATGGGCAGCCTCCCGTAGTTCGAGCAGAGCTCGCGCACCTGGCCGTGCATGTAGTCGAGGTAGCGGTCGAAGTCGTGCTTGCGGCCCTTCCAGGACTCGTCGTCGCGCTGGGGATGGTAGCGGTCCCCGTAGTGCGGATAGTCGGGGTGGTTCCAGTCGATGATCGAGTAGTAGAGCCCCGCCTCGATGCCCTCGGCGCGGAAGGCCTCGAGGTACTCGGCGACGAGGTCGCGGCCGGCCTTGGTGTTCGTCGCCTTGAAGCCGGTCAGCTTCGAGTCGAAGAGGCAGAAGCCGTCGTGGTGCTTGGCCGTGAGCACGGCGTAGCGCATCCCCGCCCGCTTCGCGAGCCTGGCCCACTCGCGCGGCTCGTAGGAGTCGGGATCGAAGGTCTCGAAGTACTCCCGGTACCGGTCCTCGGTCATGCGCTTGATCCCGCGGATCCACTCCTCCTTGGCGGGTATCGAGTAGAGCCCCCAGTGGATGAACATCCCGAAGCGCGCCTCCCTGAACCATGCGGTGCGGCGCTCCCGTTCGACGACCTCAGGATCCATGTCAGCCTCCTTGTGCGGATCGATAGGTATATTCAAGCCTCATGAACGCGTTCTGCCTATATTGATTGGGATCAAAGCATGTGTATAATCCGATCATGCTTGGTCCCGCCCAGACCCCGGCGCTGAAGGTCATCCTCGTGGAGCTCGCTCGCTCGCTCTCGGACTGGGACTACCCGGACTGCGCCGCGCCCTTCTGGCGGCTGTACTGGAACGCGCGGGGCCGGGGGATCGTCGGCCTCGGGGGGAGGCGCCACGTCCTCGAGGGCGACGCGGTCCTCCTCATCCCGCCGGAGACGCACTTCTCGGCGAGGGCGGAGTCGCCGATGGACCATCTCTACGTCCACTTCCTCGCGGGACCGCCCTTCGACGCGGCCCTGCCCTGCGTGTCCGGATCGCGCGCCGGCCCCGCCGAGCTCGCCGCGCTCCGCGCGCTCGCCCGCGCCGCGGCCTCGCCGCCCTCCGGGCCCGCGGCCGCGCGCGCCTGGCTCCTCAGGGCGGCCTCGCTCTGCCTGGGCGCGCTCGCCCGCTTCCCCGCCTCTCGCCTCGAGCCCGCCGATCCCGGCGGCGCCGCCTCCCGCGTGGCGGAGCTCGTGCGCTCGCGCCTGTCGGCTCCGCCCTCGAACGCCGAGCTCGCGGCCGCCCTCGGCATGAGCCTGCCCACCCTCGAGCGGAGGATCCGCTCGGCGACGGGCCGCTCCCTCCACGCCTACGCGCTCTGGCTGCGGATCGGCGAGGCCTGCATCCGGCTCCGCCACGGGGACGAGCCGATAGAGCGCATCGCCGAGGAGCTGGGCTTCGCCGACCGCTCCCACTTCTCGCGGGCCTTCGCGGCCCTGCGCGGCGAGAGCCCGGCCTCGTACCGCGCCTCCTCGCCCTGAGCCGCGCCTATGTATCGCCTAACCCGTCCCGTACTTGACTATCGGCGCGGATGGGGCATACTGGCGTCAAGGAGGCTTGGCATGAACCGGCGTTCGTCCAGGCTGAGCCTGGTGTTCAAGCTCCTCTCCCTCTCCGCCCTCTCGCTCGCGTCGGTCGCGGCGATAGGCCTCGTCTCCCTCCTCTCCCTCGGCCGCCTCTCCCGGGCGGTGGACGCGGAGGCCCGCGGCACGACCCTCGTGCTCGCGGCCTCGGGCCTGGACCGTTCCACCTCCTCCGCCTGGCTGTCCATCTTCCGCGCCCGGGCCGCCTGGCTCGAGAAGTCGGCCGAGCTCGCGGCCTCCGTCGCCCAGGCCGAGGACGGGCTGGCCTCGAGCGAGGCGATCATCGCGGAGCTCGAGGCCTCGCAGGGCCCGGGCGCCGTCGCCGACGCGATCGGCTCGATCCGGCGCTCCTTCGACGCCTTCCGCCAGGCCGCCCGCGAGGCCCTCGCGACCTACGGGGGCGGGACCGGTTCGGACAACGCGTTCCGCGTGGCGATGCTGCGGTACGGCGCCCTCTCCTCGGAGGTCCTCAAGCTCGAGGAGCTCGTGAAGGCGGCCTCGGGCGAGTCGGTCTCGAAGGCACTCGCGGTCAAGTCCTCGGCCGCGGCCGCCGGCGTCGCGGTCGCGGCCTTCGCCTTCGCCGCGGTGTCGGCCATCGCGGCGCTCGCCCTGCGCTCGGTCGTCGGCCCCCTCGGGCGCCTCCTCGGCGCGGTCGAGCGGATCGGCGCGGGCGACCTCCGCGAGGGGACGGGGGTCGCGGGCCGCGACGAGCTCGGCCGCATCGCGGCCGGCGTCGACGCCCTCGTCCTCGACCTCCGGGGCCTCGTCGGCGAGATCAAGGGCCGGCTGGCCGAGCTCTCGGCGGCGGGCGAGGAGCTCGGGGGGGCGATGTCGCGGGCCGGCGCCTGCGTCGGCGGCATCGGCTCGAGCGTGTCCAGCACGGAGTCGCAGCTCGCCGAGCAGTCCGCCGCGGTGGGCGAGGTCGGGGCGGCGGTCGAGGAGCTCGCGCGCAACGTGGAGTCCCTCGCCTCGATGATCTCGAACCAGAACGAGGCGCTCGCCCGCTCGGCCGGCGACCTCGAGCGCAGCGTCGCGGGCGTCGAGTCGGTCGCCTCGTCGGCCGAGGCCGCGGCGGAGGAGGGCGCGCGCGCCCTCGCGGAGAGCGCCGAGGGCAGGGCCCGGATCGACGAGGTCTCGACCGCCGTCGCCTCGATCGTGGGCTATTCGCGCTCCCTCGGCGAGGCGGCCGCCCTCGTCACCGAGATAGCGGAGCGGACGAACCTCCTCGCGATGAACGCCGCCATCGAGGCGGCCCATGCCGGCGCCTCGGGCAAGGGCTTCGCGGTGGTCGCGGACGAGATCAGGCGCCTCGCGGTGCAGTCCACCGCCCAGGCCGCCGACATCTCCGCGGGCCTCGACCGCGTCGCCTCGGCCATCGGCTCGGTGAGCGGCGCCTCGGGCGCGGCGGTCGGCTCCTTCTCGGCCCTGCTCGAGCGCGCGACCCGCATGGGCTCCGCCCTCCGCGACATCGGCCGCGCCATGTCGGAGCAGCGGGAATCCGGGCGTCGCCTCACCGAGGAGCTCGCGCGGCTCCGCGGGATCACGGGCGAGATCGCCCGCGGCTCCGAGGAGATGGCCGCCGGCAACTCGGCCATACTCGCGCAGGTGGGCAGGCTCCGCGGCGCGAACTCCCTCGTCGTGCGCGACAACGAGGAGATCGCGCGGAGCTCGGAGGGCATCGCCGCCGCGGTCTCGGCCGCGACCGCCATCGGGGACCGGACGCGCTCATTGATCGCCGAGGTCAGCTCCCGCGCCGACCGGTTCGAGTTGTGAGAAGCGGGGTTGGCGGAGCCAGAATGGCCGCGCGCCACCCGCCCGCAAAGAGCCCGAACGGGCGAGCAAAAACCGCGAACACCAGGTAGTCGCCGGGTGACATCCGTACCGACAAC
>CAYNPQ010000008.1:7568-62805 GCA_964399065.1 uncultured Treponemataceae bacterium
CCGTAGGCGCTATTTGTTCGCCGTGGACAGCTCCCGCGCCGACCGTTTGGTGTTGGGAGACGCGGGTGGGGCGACGCCATACGGGCACCGCGCAACGCGCCGGCAATGAGCCCTATCGGGCTAGCAAACAGCGCTAACGCGCTGGCAATGAGCCCTAGCGGGCTAGCAATGGGCCCTAGCGGGCCTCGCCGAGGTAGGCGGCGCGCACGCGGTCGTCGGCGAGGAGCTCCGCGCCAGTGCCCTGCAGCGTGATGCGCCCCGTCTCGAGGACGTAGGCGCGGTCAGCGACCTCGAGGGCGGCCTTCGCGTTCTGCTCGATGAGGAGGACGGTCACGCCCGCCTTGTTGATCTCGCGGATTATCCCGAAGATCATCTGCACCACGATGGGCGCGAGGCCGAGCGAGGGCTCGTCCATCATGAGGAGCTTCGGCTTGGACATGAGGGCCCGGCCGACGGCGAGCATCTGCTGCTCGCCGCCCGAGAGGGTCCCGGCCTTCTGCCGCGCGCGCTCCTCGAGCCGCGGGAAGAGCCCGTACACGCGAGCGCGGTCGGCGGCGACGCCCGCCGCGTCCTTGCGGGCGTAGGCCCCGAGGGCGAGGTTCTCCGCGACGGTGAGGTTGGGGAAGACGCGGCGGCCCTCGGGGACGAGGACCACGCCGCGCTCGACGATCTCCTTGGTCGGGAGGCCCGTGAGCCGCTCGCCGTTCCAGGAGGCCGAGCCCGAGCTCGGCTTCACGAGGCCGACGACGGCCTTGAGGGTGGTGCTCTTGCCGGCCCCGTTCGCGCCGATGAGGGACACGATCTTGCCGTCGGGCACCTCGAGGCCGATGCCCTGCAGGGCGTGGATGCCGCCGTAGTGGACCGACAGGTTCTCTATCTTGAGCATCACTCCACCCCCAGGTAGGCTTCGATGACCTTCGGGTCGCGCTGGATCGACTCGGGGTCGCCGTGGGCGATGGTTACGCCGTAGTCCAGCACGTACATGCGCTCGCAGACGCCCATGACGACCTGCATGTGGTGCTCGATGAGGAGGATGGTGAGGTCGAACTCGTCGCGCACCTTGCGGATGAAATCCATGAGCTCGAGGGACTCCTGGGGGTTCATGCCGGCCGCGGGCTCGTCGAGGAGGAGGACCGAGGGCTTCGTGGCCAGGGCGCGCGCGATCTCGAGGCGGCGCTGCTTGCCGTAGGGCAGGCCGGTCGCACCCTCGCCCGCGACGTCCGCGAGGCCGGTCCGCCCGAGGAGCTCCATCGCGAGCTCCCGCGACGCGCGCGTGCGGGCCAGGTAGCCGGGCAGGCGCAGCGTCGAGCCGAGGAAGGTCGGGCGCTCGCGGACGGCGCAGCCGACGAGGACGTTCTCGAGGGCGCTCATCGTGGGGAAGAGTCGGATGTTCTGGAAGGTGCGCGCGATGCCCGCCTCCGTGATGCGGTGCGGACTCCAGCCGGTGATGTCCTTCCCGTCGAGGAGGACGCGGCCCTCGGTGGGGGCGTAGACGCCCGTGACCATGTTGAAGGCCGTGGTCTTGCCCGCGCCGTTCGGGCCGATGAGGCCGACGATCTCGCCGGAGTCCAGGGCGATGTCAAGGCCGGAGACCGCGGTGAGGCCGCCGAAGCGCATGGTGATCGACTTCGTCTCGAGCTTCATGCCGCGCCTCCCTTCCGGCGCCGCGGGAGGATTCCGGAATCAGCCAACGCGTCCCAGCTGAGCTCCTTGTCCCCCATGAGGCCCCGCTGCCGGAAGATGACGACGGCCATCAGCATGGCCGAGAACACGACCATGCGGAGGCCGGGCGTCCCCTCGGTCTTCATGAAGCCGAGGTTGAGGGGCGCGTCGAGGAAGCGCATCGCCTCCATCAGGACCGTGACGACGATCGAGGCGATCACGGAGCCGGTGATGGAGCCGTTGCCGCCGAGCACGACGATGAGGAGGATGTTGAAGGTCAGCATGAAGGTGAACATCTTCGGGTCGATGGTGGTGATCATGTGGCCGAGGAGGGCGCCGCCGACGCCGGCCATGAAGCTCGACGCGGTGAAGCTGGCGACCTTGACCCGGAACACGTTGACGCCCATCGCCTCGGCCGCGACCTCGTCGTCGCGCACGGCCTTGATCATGCGGCCGTAGCCCGAGCGGGTGAGGAGGGCCATGAAGGCGACGGCCAGCGCCGCCGTGCCCCAGACGACCCAGGTCGTCGCGTTCTTCGGGATGTTCTTGAGGCCCTGGGCGCCGTTCGTGAGGCCCTGGGCGTTCGTGATGAGGACGCGGATGATCTCCGAGAAGCCCAGGGTCGCGATGGCGAGGTAGTCGTCGCGGAGCCGGAGCACGGGCAGGGCGATGACGAGGCCCGCGAGGGCCGCGCAGAAGCCCGCCGCGAGGAGGGCCGGGATGAAGGGTATCGACAGGCCGGCCAGCCATGGCGCGAGGGGCTCGAGGAAGAAGTTCATCTCCTTGACCTCGGGGCTCATCGTGAGCAGCGCGCTCACGTAGGCGCCGACCGCCATGAAGCCCGAGGAGCCGAGGGAGAAGAGGCCGGTGAAGCCGTTCAGGAGGTTGAGCGAAAGCGCGAGGACTACGTAGATCGCCGAGAGGTTGAGGATGCGCATGGCGTAGCCGCCGAGCCTCGCGTTGGCGAGCGCGAGGAGGCCGGCGAGGGCGGCGCAGGCCGCCGCGGTGAGGATCGCGTTCCTTGTCTTCCTGCTCATGGCTTCACACCTTCACCGTCTGGCGCTTGCCCAGGATGCCGGATGGCTTCGCGAGGAGGACCACGATGAGGAGGACGAAGGCGAGGGCGTCGCGGTAGCCGGTCAGCTGGGGGAGGAAGGCCACGACCATGATCTCGATGAACCCGAGGAGCAGTCCGCCGATCACGGCCCCGAGGATGTTGCCGATGCCGCCGATGACGGCGGCGATGAAGCACTTCAGGCCCGGCATCACGCCCATGAGGGGGTTGAGCTGGGGGTACTTCATGGTCCACATGATGCCGCCCAACGCGGCGAGGAGGGAGCCGACCCCGAAGGTCAGGGAGATGACCTTGTTGACGTCGATGGCCATGAGGCGGGCGGCGTCGACGTCGGTGGAGACGGCGCGCATCGCCATGCCGGTCTTGGTGCGGCCGACGAGCCACAGGAGGCAGGCGAGGATGAGGGCGGTGAAGACCGGGATGAAGAGGCTCACCGAGAGGACCTGGACCCCGCCGAGCCTGACGACGGTGTCGAAGAGCTTGATGCTCGGGAAGCTCTTGGGCCTGCCACCGAACACGACCACGCCTATGTTCTCGATGAGGAACGAGGCGCCTATCGCGCTGATCATGATGGAGATCTTCGGGGAGTCCCTGAGGGGCCGGTAGGCGACCCGCTCGAGAAGGACGCCGAAGAGGCCGGTCAGGCCGATCGCGACGATGAAGGCGATCCACCAGGGCATGGCCGCCGCCGTGAGCGCGTAGAAGGCCGCGTAGGCGCCGAGCATGAAGACGTCGCCGTGCGCGAAGTTGATGAGCCTCAGGATGCCGTACACCATCGTGTAGCCGATGGCGATGAGGGCGTAGAGGCTGCCGAGGCTCAGCGCGTTGGCCAATTGCTGGAACAGGAGGGAGGGATCCATAGGCGCTCGTTCCCTTGGCGCCCGGCTTCGGTCCCGCGCGCCCGCGTGGATTTCGAGGGCGCCCTCCCGCGGGGGGAGGGCGCCCTCGATGCGTTATGCGAACTTACGGATTGACGGTGGCCTTGTAGACGAACTTGCCGCCCTTGACTTCCTTGATGACCGCGCTCTTGATCGGGTCGCCCTCGGCGTCGAGGGTGATGAAGCCCGAGGCGCCGGCGAAGTTCTTGGTCACGGCGATCGCGTCGCGGATCTTCACGGTGTCCACGCTGTTGGCGCGCTTGATCGCGTCGATGGCGAGGAGGTAGCCGTCGAAGCCGAGGACCGCGGTGCCCGAGGGGAGCTTGCCGTACTTCTTCTGGTACTCGGTCACGAAGACCTTGGAGAGGGGGGTGAGGGGGGCGTCGTTGTCGAAGAAGGTCGACATGACCGCGCCTTCGACGGCCGCCTTGCCCACGTTGATGAACTCCGCGATCTCCCAGGTGTCGCCGCCGAGGAAGGGCGTCGCGATGCCGAGCTCGCGGGCCTGCTTGATGATGAGGGCGCTCTCGGTGTAGTTGCCCGGCGCGAAGATGACGTCCGGCTTCAGGCCCTTGACCTGGGTGAGCTGGGCGGAGAAGTCCTGGTCGCCGGTGTTGTAGTTGAGGGTGGCGAGGATCGCGTTCTTGTCGCCGGTGAGCTTCACGAAGTTGTCGGCGAAGAACTTGGCGAGCCCGACCGAGTAGTCGTTCGAGACTTCGCGGATGAGGACTGCCTTCTTCGCCTTGAGGTTGTTGAAGGCGTAGGAGGACATGACCGTGCCCTGGAAGGGGTCGAGGAAGCAGACGCGGAAGTAGTAGTTGTTGCCCTTCGTGACCAGGGGGTTGGTGCAGGAGAGGCCGATGGCCGGGACCTTGGCGTCGCGGAAGATCGGGCCCGCCGCCATGGAGAGGCCTGAGCCCCAGGAGCCGAGGACGACCTGGACCTTCTCGCGGTCGACGAGGTTCTGGCCCGCGTTGGCGGCCTCGACCTTGTCCGACTTGTTGTCGGCGATGGCGAGCTCGATCTTGTATTCAACTCCTCCCGCCTTGACGGTGGGGTACAGCGACTGGGCGAGGCGGATGCCGTCGAGCTCCTCGGCGCCGCCGGCGGCGTTCGCGCCGGTCAAGGGCTCGAAGACGCCGAACTTGATCGTCTTCTGGGCGAAGGCCGAGCCCGGGACGAGGAGCAGGATGGCGAGCAGTGCGAGCAGGATGCGGGACTTCTTCATTGCCGAAACCTCCTTTGGCGATGCCGCAGCCGATCCCGGCCGGGCGGCTCGACCATCGTAGGGCGCGTATTCCGAGTTGTCAAACGCAAAAACGGCGTTTCGCCGGATAATAACACCGGAAATGAAGAGCCCCCGCCGTCCGCCCCGGCCCCACTCGCCGCCCGGGCCGGCGGAGGCTATCATCGTGATCGCGATGCGAACGAGCATGAGGATGAACTCGAGGCCGACGGTCGGCCTCGTCCTCGCGAGCCTCCACACGGGCGCGAGCGCCGACGTCTGGCCGAGCGTGGCCCAGGAGGCGGCCCGGGCCGACGTGAACCTCTTCTGCTTCCCGGGCGGCCGCGTCGGGCTCCGCGAGGGCCACGAGGCCTCGCGCAACTTCGTCTACGAGCTCGCGGCCTCGGGGCCCCTCGACGGCCTCCTCCTCTGGTCCTCCTCGCTGAGCGGGGCCGAGGGCCCCGGCGTCGTCGAACGCTTCATCGACCGCTTCAGGGACCTGCCGGCGGTCTCCCTCTCCGACGGGATCGCCGGCATGCCCGTCGTCACCATCGACTACTACGGGGGCATGGCCGAGGCGACGCGTCACGCGGTTGAGGCCCACGGCTACCGCTCCCTCGCCTTCATCCGCGGGCCCGAGGGCCATCCCGGCGCGCGAGAGCGCTACCGCGCCTTCCTCGACGTCCTCGCCGCGGAGGGCATCGAGGCGGAGGAGCGCCTCGCCTCCTCGCCGCGCGGCTGGGACGCGGGCGACCGCGCCATGCTCGAGCTCCTCGACTCAAGGAGGCTGGCCCCGGGCCGGGACTTCCGCGCGATCATCGCGGCGAGCGACCTCATGGCCCTCGGCGCGGTCCGCGTCCTGCAGTCGCGCGGCTACCGCATCCCCGAGGAGGTCGCCGTCATCGGCATGAACGACTCGGTGGAGAGCCGCCTCGCCGCGCCGCCGTTGACGACGGTCCACGGCCCCTTCGACGAGCTCGGCGCCGAGGCCCTGCGCAGCCTCCTCGCCGCGGTGCGCGGCGAGGCCATCGAGCCAGTCCGCCGCCTCCCCGCGACCCTCGTCCTGCGCCGCTCCTGCGGCTGCCCCTCGCGCTCCTTCCTCCTCGCCCGCGAGGAGGACGAGGGCAAGGAGGGCCATCCCGACCCGGTCGAGGACGTCCTCGAGGTCGTCGGCGGCTCGCGGCGCGCCGAGCGGGAGTGGGTCGAGCCCCTGGTCGAGGCCTGGCACGCCGCCGTCGAGGGCCCCGGGGCCGGCGGGGCGTCCCCGCGCGACGCCGCGGCCGAGCGGCTCTACGACCTCCTCGGCCGCGTCGCCGACCGGCTCATACGCGCGGGCGCCGACCTCGGGGCCTGGCAGGGCGCGGTCTCGGTCCTGCGGCGCGCCTCCCTCGCGGGCGCCGGCGAGGTCCGGCGGCGCCGCGTCGAGGACCTCGCCGGCCGCGCGCGCGTCCTCGTCGCCGAGGCCGCCGAGCGGGCCGCGGTGCGCCGCGCCTGGGAGGAGGAGCGGCAGGCCGAGGAGCTGCGCTCCCTCGACCACGAGCTCCTCATGACTTTCGACATGGACCGCCTGAGACGCACGTTGCGCGAAACACTTCCGCGTCTCGGCCTGCCGAGCGCCTACGTCTGCCTCTACGGCGAGGAGGAGGGGCGCGCGACCCTCGCCTTCGCCCTCCGCGACGGCGAGGAGCTCGCCCCCTCGGCCTCGTCGTTCCCCGCCGGCGAGCTCGTCCCGCCCGAGGCCCTGCCGCGTCGCCGCCTCGCCTTCGTCGTCGAGCCCCTCTTCTTCCACGAGACCCGGATCGGCCACGCCCTCTTCGAGATCGGGCCGGGGAAGGGCGCCCTGTACGAGGAGTTGCGCGACACGTTGAGCGGCGCCCTGCGCAGCGTCATCCTCTTCGCCCGGGCCGAGGAGGCCCGCGAGCGCGCCGAGCGGGCCGACGAGACGAAGACCCAGCTCCTCTCCAACGTGTCGCACGAGCTGCGCGCCCCCGTCGGCATCGTGCTCGGCTGCCTCGGCCGCCTCGAGGCCTCCGTCGGACCGGCCGGCCCCGGGAGCGCCGAGCTCGCCCGCGCGCGGGCCGCGGCCGAGCACCAGCTCGGCCTGGTAAACGACCTCCTCGACCTCTCGCGCGCCGAGATGGACGAGCTCGACGTGAACCGCGAGCCGACGGACCTCGGCCCGATCCTGCGCGACGCGTTGGCCGATTTCGCATCGGGCGCGGGCTCGGTGGAGTGGAGGCTCGACCTGCCCGAGCGCCTTCCGCTGGTCCTCGCCGACCGGCTCAGGATCAAGCAGGTGCTCTACAACCTCCTCGGCAACGCCCGCAAGTTCACGGACCGCGGCTTCGTGGAGCTGTCCGCCGAGGTCGCGCCCCCCGAGCTCGTGGTCTCCGTCCGGGACACGGGCCGCGGCATCGCCCGCGCCCGCCTCGGGCACCTCTTCGAGCCCTTCGTCTCGGCCTCGGCCTCGGGCGCCGAGGGGCGGGGCGGCGCGGGCCTGGGCCTCAGCATCGCCCGCCATCTCGTCGCCCTCCACTTCGGCTCGATCGAGGTGGAGAGCGAGGAGGGCGTCGGCTCGACCTTCCGCCTGCGCCTGCCCCTGCCGAGCCTCGAGGGCCGGAAGCCCCGCGAGAGGGCCCCCTCCTCGCCCTGCCTCCTCGTGATCTCGCCGCGCGGCGAGATCGACCCCGAGATCGCGGCCGTCGCCGCGAGGCGCGGCCTCGAGCCGCGGCGCATGGGCCTCGAGGAGGTCGAGGAGGGCGGGCTCGAGGGCGTCGAGGCGGCGGCCATCGCCTGGGACCTGTCCTCGGCCGGAGGCGCCGAGTGGAGCGTGTTCCGCAAGGTCAGGCAGCGGCCCTCCCTCGCCGCCCTGCCCTTCCTCCTCTACGGCGCCGAGGGGGGGACCGCGGCCTTCGTGCCCAAGGGGCCGGCCGCTGGCGAGGACCGCGCGGGCGGGCGCAACGCCTTCCTCGAGGCGATCATGCTCAGCTGCCCGCCGGGCGGCGACGAGCCCGTACTCGTGGCGGACGACGACGCCGAGGCGAGGGAAGCGTTGCGCGAAACCATCAGGCGGGGTTTCCCCGATGTCGAGGTCGTCGAGGCCGCGGACGGGGCCGCGGCTTGGGAGCTTCTCCGCTCGCGACGACCCCGGCTCGCGATCCTCGACGTCGTCATGCCCGGCCTCGGCGGCATCGAGCTGGTCGAGCGGATCCGCGCGGACGCCCGCCTCGCCGCGACGCCCGTCCTCCTCCTCACGAACAAGGTCGTCACGATGGAGGACGTGCGCAGGCTCGAGGGCCATTCGCGGGTCCTCGTGCAGAACAAGGGCATCTGGGGCGAGGGCGAGGCGAGGTCGGGCATCGCGCGGCTGCTTTACGGCGAGGAGGGCCTGCCCGCTGCGACGAGCTCCATCGTGAGGCGCACCGTCGCCTTCCTGGACGGCCACTACGCCTCGGCGATCACCCGATGGAAGCTCGCCGAGGCGGTCAACGCGTCGGAGGACTACGTCTCGCGCGTCTTCCACCGCGAGCTCGGCCTCACGCCCTGGGAATACCTGACGCGGCTCCGCGTGCAACGCGCGAAGGAGCTCCTCCGCGGCAGCTCCCGAAGCGTCGCGGCCGTGGCCCGCGAGGTCGGCTTCTCGGACCAGGCCTACTTCAGCCGCGTGTTCCGCAAGGCCACGGGCTCGAGCCCGCAGGCCTTCAGGGATTCGCGTTAGGCGATATCGCTGGGCGGCAGAGCGCCGCGGAGAGCCCCGGCGCGTTCCGTATCTCGAAGGCCTCGCCACGCTGCCCCGACACGCGGACTCCGAGGAGGGAGAGGTTCGAGACGTTGCGCGCGACGAAGCCCGCCCTCGAGCGCGGCTCGACGAAGTCGGCCATCTCGGGGGGCGCCGGATCCTCGTCGCCGCCCATCGCGATCGAGACGTCGCTGAGCGACAGGGACTCGACCGGCGACTCGGGCAGGCCGTCGATCCAGGCCGCGGCGAGCCGCGCCCCCTCGGCGCTGACGCCGGAGAGGGCCACGTTGCGGATGGTCGGCGTGCCGCGGTCGCGGTCGCGCGGGCCCAGGTCCGAGACGCGCTCGTCGCCCCAGGCACCGCAGGCGTAGCGCATGTTGATCGCGAGGGGACAGAGCACCTCGCTCATGACGAGGTTCGAGACCCGCACGCGTTCCACGGAGCCGCCCCGCCCCCTCCTCGTCTTGATCCTGATGCCGCGGTCCGTGCCCTTGAGGACGCAGTTCGACACCGCCACGTCGCGGACCCCGCCGGACATCTCGCTGCCGATCACGACGCCGCCGTGGCCGCGCTCGAGGACGCAGTTCGTCACCGTTATGTCCTCGCAGGCCCGCGCGAGGCGGCCGTCCTCGCCCTCGACCCCGGCCTTGATCGTGATGCAGTCGTCCCCGACGCTCACGTAGCAGTCAGCGATGCGCACCGCGCGGCAGGAGTCCGGGTTGATGCCGTCCGTGTTCGGGGAGTCGGAGGGATTGCGTATCGTGAGGCCCCGGACGAGGACGTCGCTCGAGCGCACGGGGTTGATCGTCCAGCTCGGCGAATCGACGGCCTCGAAGCCCTCGAGGAGGACGCGCTCGCAGTCCTCGAAGGCCACGAGGCGAGGACGCGGGTGCTCGAGCGCGCCGTCGCGGAAGAGGCCCCACCAAGCCTCGCCGCGGCCGTCGATCCTGCCGCGCCCGACCACCGCCACGTCGCGCGCCCCGAAGGCGCCGACGAGGGGCGCGTGCGCCCGGCGGGTCCTGCCCTCCCACCGCGCCTCGACGAGGGGATAGTCCCTCATGTCGCGGCTCCCGAGGAGGACGGCCCCCGGCTCGAGCCTGAGGGTCACGCGGTCGCGGAGGAAGAGGCTGCCGGAGACGTAGCCGCCCGGGGGCAGGAGGACCGTGCCGCCGCCCGCCGCCGCGGCCGCGTCGATGGCGGCCTGGATGGCGGGGCCGTCCGGGGTCGTCCCGTCGCCGGCCGCTCCCCGGGAACGGACGTCGATGAAGCCTATGTCGCTCATCGCGCCTTCCTCCGGTCGTACTCGATCGAGGCGAGGATGAAGGGCCCCGCGCCCTTGCAGTCGTCGGTCCGGACGGGCTCGGAGACGTAGTACGCGTAGCTGCCGTCGCGGTAGGGCTTGCCGCCGAGGCCCGCCACGGCGCAGCTGCCCTCGATGTGCGCCTGCCCCGACTCGTCGAGGCGGATGAAGCGCGCGGTCGCCGACTCGAGGGCGGCTTCCGAGGCCCGTCCGGAGTCGGCGTCGGAGAGGACGCCGAGCCGGACGCCCTTGGCGAGGGCGTAGGAGAGCATGCAGGAGGCCGAGGCCTCGAGGTAGTTGCCGGCTCGGTCGCCCTGGTCGAGGACCTGGCGCCAGAGGCCCGTATCCGGGTCGCGGACGGCGAGGACGGCCGCGGCCAGGCGCCTCAGGATGTCGCGCAACGCGTCGGCGCCGGGGTGCCCCGCCGGGAACCAGTCCAGGCAGTCGACGAGGGCCATCGCGAACCAGCCCACCGCCCTGCCCCAGGCGTTGGGCGACAGCCCGGTCTCGGGATCGGCCCAAAGCTGCCTGCGGCTCTCGTCCCAGCCGTGGCGGAGGAGGCCCGTCCTCGGGTCGCGGGCCCGGCCCTCCATGAGGACGAACTGCCGCGCGATGTCGTCGAAGTCGGCCTTCCTGCCGCGTTCGGCCGCATAACGCGCGCGGAAGGGCTGGGCCATGTAGAGGCCGTCGAGCCACATCTGGTCCGGGTAGATCGCCTTGTGCCAGTAGCCGCCCGAGGCCGTGCGGGGCTGGCGCTCCAGCTGGCCGGCCAGGGCGTCGAGGGCCCTCGCGAAGCGGCCGTCCGGGTCCGGAAGGCCGAAGAGGTTCTTGCCGGGATTCACCTGGTCGAGGTTGTAATCGCCCTCGCGGTAGCCCTCGATCGAGCCGCCGGGGCCGACGAGGGAGGTCGCGAGCCGCGTCGCCGAGGATGCGAGCGCCTCGTCGGCCCAGGCGGCCCCGGCGGCCCGCGCCGCGCCGAGGAAGAGCCCCTCCTCGTAGTGCCAGGCCGCGCCCCGCGCCTCGATGCCCTCGATCAGCGTCCTCGCGAGGGCAAGGGCGGCCTCGCGTCCCGGGGCCGGGGGCCCCGCGTTGTACGACATAACGACCCTTTCGAGAGGCGCGCCGCGCGGCCGCGGCCCCGGGGGGCGGCGGCCGGCGCGACGCGCCGTATCCAGCGCTTGGGCTATGGTCGGCCTAATCGAGAAGGCCGTTCTCCAGGAGCTTGGCCTTCGCGGCCTTCTCCCATTCCCTGGCCCCGAGCGAGTCGAGGCCCTTCAGGAAGTCGCCCCAGCTCTTGTCGTCGAGGGGCTGCTGGCCGAGCGCGAACTTGATGAGGTTCTCCTCGTAGTAGCGGACGAAGTCGGCGTAGTTCGTCGGCTTGTCGATGAGACTCGCGCCCGCGGCGGCCACGTAGGGCGTGTTCTTGAAGAACTTCCAGGTGGCGAGGGGGGATATGGTCTTGCCGTTCTTGCTCTTGTAGTCCTGGTAGCGGACCTTCAGCTCGATGTCGTTGTTGATGTAGACCATGTTGCGGAGCTGGGTGAGGTTCTGCTGGGAGGCGTGGCTGTAGCGCTTCTCGGCGGGGATGCCGTCGAGGACGATGTCGCCCTTCGCGTCCTTGTTGAAGTTGACGCCCTCGACGCCGAAGCCGCAGAGGTAGTAGCCGTCGGTCGCCATCCACTCGAGGAGCTTGGCGATCGCGGGGCCCTTGCCGGCCTTCATGGCCTTGGCCGAGACCGCGTAGATGCGGGCGTTGACCGTGTCGTAGCCGTTGCCGCTCCTGCCCTCGGGGCCGGTGGGCGGCATGATCGGGATCCATTCCCCGTTCGGGAAGTTGTCGTCGAAGGCCTTGTAGTTGGACTGCATGTGGAGGGCGGCGAACTGCTCCCACATGATGCCGAACTTGCCCTGCTTCCAGCGGAGGCGGAACTCGTCCTTGTTCGGGGTCGTCCACATCGGGTCGATGAGCTTCTCGTCGTTGAGCCGCTTGATGTACTCGACGCCCTTGCGGAAGTTCGGGTTGCGGACGTTCAGGCCGAACTTGTCGGCGCTCTCGAAGCACCAGGGGCCGAGGACGCCGTAGGCGCCGAAGATGTAGTCGAAGCGCTTGCCGAAGCCGAAGGTCGGGATCGTGCCGACCTCCTGCCAGGCGCCGAAGCCGTAGGTGTCGTTCTGCCCGTTGCCGTCGGGGTCCCTCGTCGTGAAGGCCACGCCGACCTTGTAGAGCTCCTCGAGGGTCTTGGGCACGGGGAGGCCGAGCTTGTCGAGCCAGTCCTTGCGGATCACGAGGCCCTCGACGCGGTCCATGGCGCCCGGGTCCGGCAGGCCGTACATCTTCCCGTTGAGCTTGACGAGCTTGTTGCGGCCGTCGTCGGCGTAGTGGCCCTTGGTCCGCTCGGGCATCATCGGGAGGAGGGAGTCGACCTGCGCGACGAGGCCCTGCTTCGCGATGGTCATGAGGAGGGTGCGGTCCACGCCGAAGAGGTCCGGCAGGTTGTTCGAGGCGGCCGCGACCGAGATCTTCGTGTTCTGGTCGGTCTGGCTCGAGGGCTGCAGCACGATCTTGAGGTCGATGCCGAGCTTGTCCCTGATGATCTGGTAGCCCACCCAGTCGGCGGGGGGCGGACCGGCCTCCGTGACGGCCCCGAGGGCCCAGAGCTCGATCTCCACGGGCTTGGCCTGCGCGGCCCCCGCGAAGGGGAAGGCCGCGAGCAGGATGGCCGCGACGAGCGGGCCCGCCAGCGGCGCGATGAGCGATCTCTTCATCCGAAACCTCCTTGAATGGCCTGTATCGACTAACCTTTGATGCCCCCGGCGAGGGAGCCCTTGACGAAGTGCTTCTGGACCCAGGGATAGGCCGCCATCATCGGCAGCATCGTGATGAAGATGCTCGCCGCCTTGAGCGACTGCACCGCGACCTCGGAGGCGGTGTCGTACTCGATGTACTCGTTCGTGTTGATGCCGATGAGGATGTTGCGCAGCAGCACGGGCAGGGGCTGCAGCTTCGCGTCGTTGAGGTAAAGGATCGGCGTGAAGAATTCGTTCCAGTGCCCGACCGCGTAGAAGAGGCCGATCGTGAGGAGGATCGGCACGGAGAGGGGAAGCACGACGCGGGCGAGGATGAAGAACTCGCTCGCACCGTCGATCCTCGCCGCCTCCATGAAGTCCATCGGGATCTCCATGAAGAAGTTCCGCATGATGAACATGTTCGAGATGCCGATGGCCCCTGGCACCATCACCGCGAGGAGGCTGTCCTGCAGGCCGACGCCCGTGACCACGAGGTAGGAGGGGATGAGCCCCGCGTTGAAGAGGAAGGGGATCATCGCGATCACGTTGAGCGCCTTCCTGCCGGGGAGGCTCCGCGTCGCGAGGGCGTAGGACATCGGTATCGTCATGAGGAGGTTGATGGCGAGGCCGCCGATCGTGATGAAGGCGCTGTTGCGGAAGGCCACGAAGAAGGAGGGGTGGGAGAGGAACTGCTCGTAGGCGGCCGCGGTCCAGAGCGAGGGCTTGAGGAAGAGGCCGAGCCCCGGGCCCACGTGCTTGAAGGGCGTCACCGAGAGGATGAAGACCCTCCACAGCGGCAGGAGGACGAGCACGAGGACGAGGCCTAGGAAGGAGTTGACGGCGACCTGGAAGGCGAGCTCGTCGCGGGTCCGTATCTTGCGCATCGCGTCCGCCCCTCAGAACAGGCCCGCGTCGGCGTAGCGCCGCGCGAGACGGTTGAAGGTCCACACGAGGCCGAGGCCGATGACTCCCTTGAAGAGCCCGACGGCGGTCGCGAGCCCGAACTGGAAGTCGAGGATGCCTTGGCGGTAGACCCAGGTGTCGATGATGTCCCCCGAGGAGAGCACGGGGACCGAGTAGGTCACGAAGATCTGGTGGAAGCCGGCGTCGAGGATGGTGCCGAGCCGGAGGAGGGCCACCGTGATCACCACGTCCCTGATGCCGGGGAGCGTGATGTAGCGGATGCGCTGGAGACGCGTGGCCCCCTCGACCTCGGCCGCCTCGTAGAGCCCCGGGTCGATGCCCGTCATCGCGGCGAGGAAGATGATCGCGCTCCAGCCGAGCTCCTTCCAGAGGTCGGAGAGGACGACGATCACGGGATACCAGCGCGGGTCCTGGAGGAAGTGGATCTCCCTCCCCCCGAGCCTCCGGATCACCTCGTTCACGAGGCCCTCGTCCGGCGAGAGGAGGAGGATGAGGACGCCGAGCATGACGACCCAGGAGAGGAAGTGGGGCAGGTAGGCCACCGTCTGCACGAGGCCCTTGAAGCGCTTGAGGCAGGACTCGTTGAGGGCCAGCGCGAAGAGGACCGCCGCGGGCAGGCTCAGGAGGAGCTTGCCGAGGGAGAGGCCCATGGTGTTGCGGAGGAGCTGCCAGAAGTAGATCGAGGAGAAGAAGGCCTTGAAGTTCGCGAAGCCCACCCAGGGGCTCTTCCAGACCCCGTCGAGGGCCATGAAGTCCTTGAAGGCGATCTGGGCGTTGACCAGGGGGCCGTACTTGAAGACCGCGAAGTAGGCGAGGGGCAGGGCGAGCATGACATAGAAGGCCGCGTGGCGCCTGACGGCGCCGAGACCGCGGCCCCTCGCCCGCGCGGGTACCGTATCGGACATACCTCGATTATCAGGCATGCCCGCCGAAATATCCCGGCCTCTTCTTGGACTATTCCGTCCCCGGGATGCGGAAGTACCCGGCCGCGTTCCGGTAGGCGATGTTCCGGACCAGGGCTCCGAGGGCCTCGAAATCGGCCGGAGCCTCGCCCGCCTCGACCCAACCCCCGACGAGGCCGCAGAGGATCCTGCGGAAGTACTCGTGGCGGGGGAAGGAGAGGAAGGATCGCGAGTCGGTGAGCATGCCGACGAAACGGCCGAGGAGGCCGAGGTTCGCGAGGGCGACGAGCTGCCTCGTCATGCCCTCGATGTGGTCGTTGAACCACCAGGCCGAGCCGAGCTGCATCTTGCCGGGGATCGAGCCGTCGTTGAAGCAGCCCATCACCGTGGCGAGGGACTCGTAGTCCCCCGGGTTGAGGGAGTAGAGGATGGTCCGCGGCAGCCCGCCCCGGGCCTGGACCGCGTCGAGGAAGGCGGCGAGGCCGCGGGCCAGGGGCTCGTCGTTGGCCGCGTCGTAGCCCGTGTCGGGCCCGAGCCGCGCGAACATGGTCGAATCGTTGTTGCGGACGCAGCCCATGTGGAGCTGCATGGCCCAGCCCCCGGCCGCGTCCATCCGCGCGACCTCGGCGAGGAGGGCGGCGCGGAGGGCCTCGGCCTCCTCGGCCGCGAGGGCGCTCCCCGAGAAGGCGCGGTCGAAGGAGGCCTTCGCCGCCGCCGGGGTCGCGGGCCGCGCGGGCGGGCCCAGGAGGGCGTGGTCCGAGGAGCGGCAGCCGAGGGCGTGGAAGGCGGCGTGCCGGGCCTCGAGGGCCGCGACGAGGCCCGCGTAGGAGCGGATCTCGGCGCCCGCGGCGGCCCCGAGCCGCTCGAGATAGGCCCTCCAGGTTTTGATGTCGCCTAACGCGAGCGCCTTGTCGGGCCTGTAGGTCGGGACCATGACGGGGTCGTCGGCCGCTCGGTCGGCCGCGTAGGCGCGATGCCGCGCCAAGTCGTCCGCGGGATCGTCCGTGGTGGCGACCGCGCGCACCTTCATCTTCTTGAGCAGCCCCCGGGCGCCGAAGCCCGGCGAGGCGAGGGCGGCGTTGCAGGCCTCCCAGACCGCGGGCGCGCTCCTTTCGGAGAGGACCTCCTCGACGCCGAAGTAGCGTCGGAGCTCGAGGTGGGTCCAGTGGTGGAGGGGGTTGCCGACGAGGTCGGGCATCGTGCGGGCCCAGGCGAGGAAGGAGGCGTAGTCGGGCTTGCGGCCCGTGATGTCGGACTCGGGCACGCCGGCGGCCCTCATGGCCCGCCACTTGTAGTGGTCGCCGCCGAGCCAGGCCTCGGCTATCGTGCCGAGCCTCGCGTCCGAGGCGATGGCCGCGGGCGGGAGGTGGCTGTGGTAGTCGAGGATGGGCTCGTCCTCGGCGTAGTCGTGGAAGAGCCTGCGGGAGCTCTCGTCCCGCAAGAGGAAATCCGCGTCCATGAAGGGCTTCATAGCGTCGCTCCGTCCTTGAAGATGGCTATCTCGCGGTAGCCTCCCTCCTCAGCCCTCGTCGCCCTCCCTCCCGCGGTCTCGAGGACGAGGCCGAGGAGCTCGGTCGCGAGCGAATCGAAGGAGGCGCCGTCGACGAGCCGCCCGGCGTCGAAGTCTATCCAGGCCGGCTTGCGCGCGGCCAGGGCCGAATTCGTCGATATCTTGAGGGTCGGCGCGACGGCGCCGAAGGGCGTGCCGCGGCCGGTGGTGAACAGGATGATCTGCGCGCCCGCGGCGCAGAGGGCGGTGGAGGAGACGAGGTCGTTCCCGGGCCCCCAGATGAGGCTGAGGCCCTTCGCGCGCGCGGCCTCGGCGTAGCCGAGCACGTCGGCCACCGGGACCGCTCCCGCCTTGCGGATGCAGCCGAGGGACTTCTCCTCGAGGGTCGTTATGCCCCCGTCCTTGTTGCCCGGCGAGGGGTTCTCGTACACGGGCTGCCCGTGCGAGGCGAAGTAGTCCTTGAAGGAGTCGACGAGGCGGACCGTCGCGTCGAAGACGCCGCGCTCCGCGGCCCTCGCCATCAGGACCGTCTCCGCGCCGAACATCTCGGGCACCTCGGTCATGAGGACGGAGCCGCCCGCGGCGGCCACGAGCTCGGAGAGCCGGCCTACCAGCGGGTTGGCCGTGATTCCGGAGAAGCCGTCGGAGCCGCCGCACTTCACGCCGACGGCGAGGTCGGAGAGGGGGCAGGCCTCGCGGCGGCGCGAGGCGAAGGCCGGCGCGACCCGGTCCAGGAAGGCCCGGACCGCTTTCTCCTCGTCTGCCTCCTCCTGCAGGGTCAGGAAACCGATCCGCCCGGGGTCGCAATCCCCGAGCTCGCGCTTGAAATCAGGCAACGTGTTGTTCTCGCAGCCGAGGGAGAGGACCAGCGCGGCGCCCGCGTTCGGGTGCAAGGCGAGGCGGGCGAGGAGCCGCCGCGTGGCCTCGAGGTCGCCGCCGAGCTGGGAGCAGCCGTAGGGATGGCCCAAGGCGAGGGCGGGCAGGCCGTACTCGCGCCGCGCGAGCTCGGCGAAGCGCTCCGCGCTCCGGTTGATGCAGCCTACCGTCGGCACTATCCAGAGCTCGTCGCGGATCCCGGCGCGGCCCTCCGGCCGGCGGTATCCCATGAAGGTTCCGGGCAGGCCCGACCGGCCGAGGAGCTCGAGGGCCGCGGCCCGGCCGGGCCATTCGCAGGGCGGCGAGGGCGAGTAGGCGACGCGGCCCGCGAGGCCGGTCACGAGGTTGTGCGAGTGGACCCATGACCCCGCCGCGATGCGCGATCCCGCCCGGCCGATCGGGTGCCCGTACTTCAGGACCTCCGCGCCGGCTTCGATGTCGCGCAACGCGAACTTGTGTCCGGCGGGGATGGCCTCGAGCGCGGCGGGGCAGGCCGCCCGCCCCCCGCCCGAGAGGATGGGGAGGTCGCCCGGCGCCAGCGCGTCGAGGGCCACCGCGACGGAGTCCGCCGCGTCGAGGAGGACCGCGCGCTTTCCGGCAGTCATCGGAGTCGCCTAACGCCCTGCCCGGGCCGCCTCGAGGGCGGAGGCCAGGGCCGCCTCGGGGCCCCGCCCGCGGATCTCGGCGAAGGTCGAGGCGACGAGTCCGGCGAAGCCGGGGACCGCGGGCAGGCCGCCGTCCCAGATCCGCGGGTCGCCCAGGGCCGCCAGGGCGGCCGCCCGCGGGTCCGTCGACGCGATGCGCGAAACCTCGGCGAAGCCCTCGAGGACC
Source organism: uncultured Treponemataceae bacterium (assembly GCA_964399065.1). Classification (GTDB taxonomy): domain Bacteria; phylum Spirochaetota; class Spirochaetia; order Treponematales; family Rectinemataceae; genus JAKLFE01. Next base: position 25,278 of record CAYNPQ010000008.1, read on the forward strand.
GGGGCGTCGTCCTTCACGGCCGCGCCCGAGCTGTAGCGCTGGATCAGGGCCGCGAGGGAGTAGGCGACGAGGCGGGGGGGGCGGCCCTTGTCCGCGGCGTAGCCGACGAGGCTCGGCTCGAGCCGCGTGCGCCACTTCGAGGCGCTGTTGAGGGCGATGCTCTCGAGTTGGTGCTCCATGTAGGGGTTGGCGTAGCGGTCGAGGATCCTGCCGATGTACTCGCGGACCTCGGCCTCGGGCCTGCCGACGACCGGCCCCACCTCGAGCTCGAGGAGGGAGCGGAGGGCCGGGCCGAGGAGGGGATGCTCGAGTCCCTCGCGGACGGTCTTGACGCCGAGGCCGAGGCCTGCCATGGCGAGGAAGGTGTGGCCGCCGTTCAGGATCCGCACCTTGAGACTGCGGTAGGGCGTGATGTCGTCGGTCCAGACCGCGTTGAGCCCCGAGGCGCGGAGGGGGAGGATGTCCTCGCGCTCCTTTCCCTGGATCGCGAAGATGTAGTAGGGCTCGGTGACCACGAGGAGGGGATCGTCGGTCCCGGTCTCTCGGTGGAGCTCCTCGCGGGCCTTCGCGTCGTGGCCCGGCACGATGCGGTCGACCAAGGTGTCGTAGAATGAGCAGTCCTCGGCGAGCCAGCGCTCGAAGGCCGGGTCCGCGTACCAGCGCCGCGCGTGGGCGAGGACGTACTCGCGCAGGGTGGCGCCGTTGCGCTCGATGAGCTCGCAGGGCATGACGAGGAGGGCCGTGCCCTTGCCGCCGCCCAGGGCCAGGTAGCGCGCGCGCAAGGCCTGGGTCAGCTTGCCGGGGTACGAGGGGGCGGGCCGGTCCGCGGCCGCGTCGGTTTCGCGCATCGCGATGCCCGCTTCGGTCGTGTTGGAGAACACGACGCGGAGCGAGGGATCGGAGGCCGCGGCGAGGAAGCCCTCGAAGTCCTCGTAGGGATTGACGAGCTTCGAGATGACCTCGACCTTGTGGCGCTCCACCGAGGCGCGGCCGCCCTGGCTGCCGCGGACCACGACGTGGTAGGCGCCGCGACCCGCCTCGAACTCCGGCGCGAAGGGGCCGGGGATGGTCTTGGCCACCGCGACCCTCCCGTCGAATTTCCCCGCCTCGACCATCTTCTGGACCATCCAGTCCACGAAGGCCCGGAGGAAATTGCCCTCGCCGAACTGCAGGATCCTGACCGGCGCGCCCGCCCCTGCCTGTGCCATGTGCCCTCCCATCCTAGCGGCTGACCCGGCCCGTGCCGTTCCCGGCCGCGAGCGCCTCGACCTCGGCGCGCGAGACCAGGTTGAGGTCGCCGGGGATCGTGTGCTTGAGCGCCGAGGCCGCGACCGCGAACTCGAGGGCCCTCGCCTCGTCGCCGTACTCGAGGAGGCCGAAGACGAGGCCCGCGGCGAAGGAGTCCCCGCCGCCGACCCGGTCGACGATGTCGCACAACTCGTACTTGCGCGAGACTCGGAAGCCGTCCTTGCCGTCGAGGGCCGCGGACCAGAGGTTGCGGTCGGCGGAGAGGCTCTCGCGCAGGGTGATCGCGACCGCGCGGAGGTTCGGGAAGCGCCTCCTCGTCTCGGCCGCGAGGGCGCGGTAGGCCTCGGCCTCGATTCGGCCCTCGGCCGCGGCCTTGGCGCCCGCGGCCCCGCCGGCGGAGGGCGCCTCGATCCCGAGCCCGAGCTGGATGTCCTCCTCGTTCGCGACCAGGACGTCCGCGAGGGCGGCCAGCCTCGACATCATCTCGGGGGCCGCGACCCCGTACTTCCAGAGCTTCTTGCGGTAGTTCAAGTCGACCGACACCGCGGCCCCGGCCTTCCTGGCCGCGGCCGCGGCCTCGAGGGCGGCCTCCGCGGCCGAGCGCGAGAGGGCGGGCGTGATGCCCGTGACGTGGAACCAGTCCGCGCCCGCGAGGATGGCGGGCCAGTCGAAGTCGCCCGGCTTCATGGCGGCGGCGGCGCTGCCCTCGCGGTCGTAGACCACGACCGAGGGGCGCTGGTCCGCGCCCGTCTCGAGGAAGTAGATGCCCGTCCTCTCCTTGGTCCTGCGGACATGGGAGACGTCGACCCCGAAGGACCTGAGGCTCCGGAGGGCGGCGTCGCCGACCGCGTCCGAGGAGAGGGCCGTGACGTAGGCGGCCTCCATGCCGAGGAGAGCCAGGGAGACCGCGACGTTGGCCTCGCCTCCTCCGAAGGTGGCCTCGAGCCGCGGCGACTGGAAGAGCCGCTCGCGCTCCGGCGACTTGAGCCTGAGCATGAGCTCGCCGAAGGTCACTATCCGCTTCATCGCGCCTCCTCGTTCGACACTCGACGTATTCTAGCCGATGTGCTATAAGTGTTCAACTGGATTTTGGAACAACGGTCCATTTTTCAAGGAGGACGGGATGGACGAGCTTTTCGAGGCCATCGGCAAGGCCGGGATCGTCCCGGTCATCAAGATAGAGGGGGCCGACAAGGCCCCGGCCCTCGGCCGCGCCCTCGTCGCGGGCGGCATCCCCGTCGCCGAGGTCACCTTCCGCACCGCGGCCGCCGCCGAGGCCATCGAGGCCATGCGGCGCGAAGTCCCCGGCCTCCTCGTGGGCGCGGGCACCGTCACTTCGGTCGAGCAGGCCCGGTCCGCCAGGAAGGCCGGCGCCCGCTTCATCGTCAGCCCCGCCTTCGTGCCCGCCGTGGTGGACTGGTGCCTCGCCGAGGGCCTGCCCGTCCTCCCGGGCGTCACGGGCCCCGACGGCATCGCCCAAGGACTCGAGCGGGGCCTCGGCGTCTTCAAGTTCTTCCCCGCCGAGCTCTCCGGCGGAGTGCCCATGCTCGACGCCCTCGCGGCGCCCTTCGCCGGCATCAAGTTCGTGCCCACCGGCGGCGTCGACGCCTCGAACATCGGCGCCTACGCGCGGCGGCCCCAGGTCCTCGCGGTCGGCGGCTCCTGGATGGTCAGGCCCGACATGGTCGAGGCCGGGGACTGGGCCGGGATCGAGCGCCTCTGCCGCGAGGCGGTGAACGCCCTCCACGGCTTCGCCTTCGCCCACCTCGGCGTCAACGGGGCGAGCGAGGAGGAGGCCCGCGACCGGGCCCGCCTCTTCTCCGAGCTCTTCGGCATCGCCCCGAAGGAGGGCGCCTCCTCGATCTTCGCCGGCGATTCGATCGAGCTCACCAAGTCGCCCTTCCCCGGGGCGCGCGGCCACATCGGCCTCCGCTGCAACGACGTCGAGCGCGCCCTCGCCCGCCTCGAATCGGCCGGCATCCGTTCCAGGCCCGAGACCGCGAAGTCCGACAAGGGGCGGCTCAAGGCGATCTACCTCGAGCTCGAGATCGGCGGCTTCGCGATCCACCTCGTCCGGGCCTAGGCCCTCATCGCCGGTCCATCCAGTCGATCATCGTCCGGAACACGCGCGCCTTCTCCGGGTCGGCGCGCAGCATCGAGCGCCCCCATGAATCGGTGACGGTCCTGTGCACCAGGGGATCTTTCACGCACTCCTCGATCACCCGCCCTCCGCCTCCATCAGTTCGGGCACGATGCGCGATTCCATGCGCCCGATCGACGCGCCCCCACCCTCCGCCCGCGCGAGGATGTCGGGAGCCCCCTCGCGCGGGATGAAGCAGGCGTTGAGCGAAACCAGTCCGCCCGCGGCGAAGACCTCGAGGGAGGAGCGGTCGAGGAGGGCGCGCAGCTCGAGGCGGTCCCCCTCGGCGCCGTATCCGCGGAGCTCCGCGCGCCGCCCGGCCAGCTCGAGGACTCCCTCGGAAGGCCGCCAGGCGAGCTCGAGGCCGCGGAAGTCGAGGGCGATCCGTCCGGCCTTCCCCGCCTCGAGGCCGATCCGCAGGTCCAGGCGCTCTCCCGACGCGATCGCCCTCGGCGCCGCGTCGAGGGCGAGGCCGTCCGCGACGGAGCCGGGCGCGCAGGCCGCGTCGAGCTCGCGGACCGGGCGCCGCGCGACCCTCGGCCCGCCCGGCGTCTCGGCGAGGGCGAGCTCGGTCGGGATGCCCATCTGCTGGCTGAAGACCTCGCCGGGATAGGAACCGCCCTTGAGCCAGGCCACCTGGACCCGGCGGCCGTCGGGCGGCTCCCAGAAGGTCTGGGGCGCGTAGTAGTTTGGGCCGAGTTCGGGCCTGAAAGGTCCATGCTCAATCGCATAACGCGCGCCGTCGAAGGCGCCGAGGCAGTAGGTCCCGTCGGCGGCCATGAAGGTCCAGAGCACGCGGCCGTCCGGCGCAGCCAGGGGGAAGAAGTCCGGGCACTCCCCCGAGCCCGGCAGCTCGAGCTCCTGCAGCCTCTCCCACGAGAGCAGATCGGTCGAGGCGAAGAGGGCGAAGCGCCGCCCCTCGAGGTAGAGGGCCATGACGTAGCGCTCCCCCGAGGGGCCGGGGGCGCGGACGATCTTGGGATCGCGGCTCATGAAGGCGATGGGCGGGATGACCGGGTTGCCCCCGTGCTTCGCGAAGGCCCGGCCGTCGGTCGAGAAGGCGAGGCACTGCGAGGAGCGGCGGCCGAGGGAGCGCAGGGAGGTGGAGCCGGCCGCGGTGTAGGCGAGGACCATGCGCTCGCCGCCGGGGAAGGCCGGGCCGCGCTCGATGACGGCGCTGCCCGAGAACATGGTCCCGAGGCGGTCCGGGCGCAGGGCGAGGGGGAGCTCGCGCCAGGACAGGAGGTCGGGCGAGACCGCGTGGCCCCAGTGCATGTCGCCCCAGTCGAGGCCGGAGGGGTTGTGCTGGAAGAAGAGATGCCACTCCCCGCCGAAGCGGCAGAGCCCGTTCGGGTCGTTGAGCCAGCCGCGCCGGGCCGCGAAGTGGTAGGCCGGCCTCAGGCGGCCGGAGCCGGGGCCGCGGGGTATCCGTCGGTAGGGTTTGGGTATCACGGAGCGGATTCTAGGCCGGCCCGGCTCCGCGGACAAGCGCCGACCCGGCCGGGGCCTCGACTCCGATTCCCCTTGACTCCCGCCCCGCCCCTTCGATATTTTACTGACTAAATAGTTTACTTACTAAAGGAGATCGCAAGGTCGATGCGCAAGGAGCTCGATCCCCGCGCCCGGGCGCTCATGGTCGCCTCGCGGCGCTTCAACCGCCTCCTCATGCCGAGGTCCGAGCGCGTGGTCGCCCTTGGCCTGCGGCCGGGCGAGGTCTTCCTCCTCATGAACCTGCGCAAGGCGGGAAGGGAGCCGGGGCTCCAGCCCTCCGAGCTCGCCGCGCGCCTCGAGGTGACGGCGGGCCACATCACCCAGCTCATCACCTCGCTGGAGGGGGCGGGGCTCGTCATGCGCTCCCGCGACCCGGAGGACCGGCGCGCGGTGCGCGTCGGCCTGACCGACGAGGGAAGGAAGGTCATGGACTCGATCCGCGAGACCTGGGCCGAGGCCTTCGCCGGCCTCATCGACGAGCTGGGGGCCGATGATTGCGACCGCCTCATCACCCTGCTCGACAAGGCTTCCGATTATTTCTGCCGGGGGGGCGGGGGGCGGACCCCCGCCTGCAAGCCCGGATTCGGGGGGCGGGACTGCCCCCACGCGGAGGGATGAACGCAGATGCTCAAGCTCTATCGAAGGTACCTCAAGCCCTACTCGGCCTCGATCGCGGCGATCCTCGCCCTGGTCTTCGCCGGCGTCATGGCCGACCTCTACCTGCCCACGCTCATGTCGGACATCATCGACCTCGGAGTCATGAACGGCGACACGGCCTACATCCTCCGGATCGGGGGACTCATGCTCCTCGTAGCCGCCGGCAGCCTCCTCGCGGCCGCGGTCTCGAGCTACCTCTCGGCCCGCGCCGCGACCCTCTTCGGCCGCGACCTCCGGCGCGCGATCTTCGCCCGGGTCGAGGGCTTCTCCCTCGACGAGTTCGACCGGCTCGGCACGGCCACCCTCATCACCCGCACGACCAACGACGTCACGCAGGTGCAGAACGTGACCGTGATGATCCTGCGCATGGTGGTCATGGCCCCGATCATGGCCGCGGGCGGCATCGTCATGGCCTACCAGAAGGACAGGCCCCTGACCCTGACCCTCGCCGTCGCCGTGCCCGTCCTGGCCGCGGCCGTGACGCTCCTCGCCTCGAAGGCCATGCCCTGGTTCCGCGTGATGCAGGCGAAGATCGACCGCCTCAACCTCGTGCTCCGCGAGGGCCTCACCGGCATCCGCGTCATCCGCGCCTTCAACCGCGGCCCTCGCGAGGAGGCCCGCTTCGACGAGGCCAACCGCGACATCACCGATACCTTCATCAAGGTCAACCGCATGATGGCCTTCATGATGCCCACGGTGATGGTCATCATGAACCTGACGAGCATCTCGATCCTCTGGTTCGGCGTCAGGCGCATCGACGCGGGCGGCATGCAGATGGGCTCCCTCATGGCCTTCACGCAGTACGCCATGCAGATCATGTTCTCCTTCGTCATGATGTCGATCATGTTCATCATGGTGCCGAGGGCCCAGGCCGCGGCCGACCGCATCTCCGAGGTCCTGGCGACCGAGCCCTCGATCGTAGATCCCGCGGACCCGCTCGTCCCCGCCGAGTCATCGGGCGAGGTCGAGTTCCGCGACGTCTCCTTCAGCTACCACGGCGCCGAGCGGCCGGCCCTGCAGGGCGTTTCCTTCGTCGCCCGGCGCGGCGAGGTCACGGCCGTCGTGGGATCGACGGGCTCGGGCAAGTCGACCCTCGCGAAGCTCGTGCCGAGGTTCTACGACGTCGACGCGGGCGAGGTCCTCGTCGACGGGGTCGACGTCAGGCGGATGCGCCAGGACGAGCTCCGCCGCAGGATCGGCTACGTCCCGCAGAAGGCCCTGCTCTTCTCCGGCACCGTGGCCGAGAACATCGGCTTCGGCCTCGACTCGTACGAGGAGGGGGAGCTGCGGGAGGCGGCCGAGATCGCCCAGGCGGCCGACTTCGTCGAGGGCTTCGACGGCAAGTATTCCCACCGCATCGCGCAGGGCGGCGCCGACGTGTCGGGCGGCCAGAAGCAGCGGCTCTCGATCGCGCGGGCCCTCGCGCGCAAGCCCGGGATCTACATCTTCGACGACGCCTTCTCCGCGCTCGACTTCAAGACCGACGCGAAGCTGCGCGCCGCGCTCAAGCGCCGCGTCGAGGGGGCCACGGTCCTCCTCGTCGCGCAACGCATCGGAACCGTCATGGACGCCGACCGCATCGTCGTCCTCGACGACGGCCGCGTCGCCGGCGTCGGCAGGCACGCCGAGCTCCTCGCGACCTGCCCCGTGTACCGCGAGATCGCCGCTTCCCAGCTCTCCGAGGAGGAACTCGCATGAGCGACCACGACAGGACAACGAACAGGCCTTCCTTCGGCCCCGGCGCCGGCCCCGGCGCCGGGCCCAGGCCGGGCTTCGGCCGCGGTCCGGGCGGCGGGCCCGGCGGCCCCATGATGCGGGGACCCGTGCAGAAGGCCAAGGACTTCAAGGGCACGCTCGGCCGCCTCCTGGGCTACCTCGCGCCCCAGCGGGCGCGCCTCGCCGCGGTCTTCCTGCTCGCGATCGCGAGCACGGTCTTCTCCATCGCGAGCCCCAAGATCATGGGCCGCGCGATGAACAAGGTCAGGGACTCCTTCGTGGCGAGGGTGGTCCTCGACAAGGTGGGGCCCTTCGTCCCGGGCCTCGACGCGATCGAGGACCCCGCGCGCAAGGCCGAGGTCCTCAAGGCCGCGATCGCGCGCATGCCCGCCGCGGCCTCCGGGTCGGGGCCGATGCGCTTCACCCCCGCCCAGGTCGACGACGCGTTGCGCGCCGTCGCCGAGACCGGCGGGAGGATCGACTACGCCGGCATCGCGCGGATCCTGGCGACCCTCCTCGGCCTCTACCTGCTCTCGGCCCTCTTCATGTTCGCGACGGGCTGGATCATGTCGACGGTCTCGCAGCGGACCGTGTACCGGCTGCGCCGCGAGGTGCAGGCCAAGCTCGGCCGCCTCCCCCTCAGGTACTTCGACTCGAGGCCCCACGGCGAGATCCTCTCGCGGGTGACGAACGACGTCGACACGATCTCATCGACCCTGCAGCAGAGCGTCACCCAGGCCATCGTCTCGATCGTGCAGATCGTCGGCTTCGTGGTCATGATGCTCTCCATCAGCCTCTGGCTGACCCTCATCGTCCTCGCGACCCTGCCCCTCTACATCCTCGTCACGACCATCGTCGCGAAGAACTCGCAGAAGTTCTTCGCGGCCCAGCAGAAGGAGCTCGGCGCCATCTCGGGCCACGTCGAGGAGATGTACTCCGGCCACGCGATCGTCCGCGCCTTCGGGCGCGAGCGGCGCTCCCTCGAGGAGTTCGACCGCGTCAACGAGGCCCTCGCGCGCTCCGGGCTCAAGGCCCAGTTCGTGTCGGGCATCCTCCATCCGGCCATGAACTTCGTCTCCAACGTCGGCTACGTCCTCATCTCGGTCGTGGGCGGCCTGTGGATGACCAAGGCGCGGCTCAGCATCGGGGACATCACCGCCTTCATCCAGTACTCGCGCTCCTTCACCCAGCCCATCATCCAGACCGCTAACATCGCCAACGTTATCCAGTCGGCGGTGGCCTGCGCGGAGCGCGTCTTCGAGGTCCTCGACGAGGAGGAGGAGATCCCCGACGCGGCCGACGCGGCCATGCCCGCCGAGGTCCGCGGCGAGGTCTCCATCGCGGACATGGCCTTCAGCTACAAGGCCGAGGAGCCCCTCATCCGCGACCTTTCCCTCGAGGTCAAGCGCGGCCACACCATCGCCGTCGTCGGCCCGACCGGCGCGGGCAAGACGACCCTGGTCAACCTCCTCATGCGCTTCTACGAGATCCAGGGCGGCTCCATCTCGATCGACGGCCGCGACATCAGGGCCATGCCCCGCGAGGGCCTGCGCTCCCTCTTCGGCATGGTCCTCCAGGACACCTGGCTCTTCAACGGCACGATACGCGACAACATCGCCTACGGGCGCGAAGGCGCGACCGAGGAGGAGATCCGGCGCGCCGCCGAGGCCGCCCACGCCGACCACTTCATCCGCAGCCTCCCTGATGGCTACGGGACGGTGCTCAACGAGGAGGCGAGCAACATCTCCCAGGGGCAGAAGCAGCTCATCACCATCGCCCGCGCCATCCTCGCCGATCCCGACATCCTCATCCTCGACGAGGCGACGAGCTCGGTCGACACGCGCACGGAGCTCCTCATCCAGCGCGCCATGGGAAACCTCATGCGCGACCGCACGAGCTTCGTCATCGCGCACCGCCTCTCGACGATACGCGACGCCGAGCTGATCCTCGTGATGGACAAGGGCGCCATCGTCGAGCAGGGCACGCACCGCGAACTCCTCGAGGCGGGCGGCTTCTACGCGGAGCTCTACCGCGCCCAGTTCGCCGGGGCGATGGTCGAGGGGGCGGCCTAGGGCGTCGGGATGTTCTCCGTCGCGCCTCCTCACGACTCGCGCGGACGCGGGGGCCGTCCGGGATCCCTTCCCGGGCGGCCCCCGGTCTTTTTCGCGCGAACTTCGTTTGACAAGGGCGCGGAAGGGCCTTACTATGTAGTTGTTGGAATATGTGATGCACGAATGTGCATTACGACGATGGAGGTCCTGCATGGGCGGGTTGCGGAGGAACGTCGCGAGGCTCTTCGGCGAGAGGGGCCGGCTCTTCGTGCTGGCGATGGACCACGCGCAGGGCGGGATCGTGCCGGGCCTCGAGAGGCCCCTCGAGCTCATGACCCGCCTCGCGGCCTCGGCCGTGGACGGCTTCATACTCAACGTCGGCCTCGCGCCGCGGATGGGCGAGCCGCCCTTCCTCCGCAAGAAGCTCGTCCTCAGGAGCTCCTTCGGCGGCACCATGCTCTCGGACGGCGCCTGCGAGGCCCACGCCAACCACGCGAGCCCCGCGACCGCGCTGCGGCTCGGCGCCGACGCGGTGCTCATGATGTTCCCCGTCGGCGGCGCCGACCACCGCGCCCTGCAGGCCGCGGCCGCCGACATCGACGCGTACCACGCCCTCGAGATCCCGGTGATCGCGGAGATCATCTCCCCCGACTTCCAGAAGTGGGCGAGCCCCGAGGTGCAGCTCAACGGCGCGCGGGTCGCGGCCGAGCTCGGCGCCGACGTCGTCAAGGCCTTCTACGTCGAGGGCTTCGAGCGCGTCGTCGGGAACTGCCCCGTGCCGGTGATCCTCGCCGGAGGCCCGAAGGACCGCGACGCCCTCGACCTCGCGAGGGCCGCGCTCGCCGCCGGCGCGAAGGGCCTCGCCTTCGGCCGCAACCTCTTCCAGAGCCCCGAGCCGGAGCGCGTGGCCGCCGAGCTCGACGCGCTCTTCGCGAAGGCCTAGGGGCGGGCCGTGAAGCGAGGGCCCGATCCCGCGACGATCTTCCGCATAGCCCGACTCTACTACAAGGACGAGCTCTCGCAGGACGAGATCGCCGCGCGCGAGGGTTTCTCCCGCTCGCAGGTGTCGAGGCTCGTCGACAAGGCCCGCGAGATGGGCATGGTGCGGATCGAGCTCGTGCCGCCGCCCGAGCCCATGGCGGACGAGGCGGCCGCGGCGCGGAAGGCCCTGCGCCTCAGGAGCCTCACCATCGCGCCGGCGCCTCCCCAGGCGGAGGGCGCGGCCCTCGCGCGCGCGATCGCCGCCGCCGCGGCCGACCTCGTCGCGGACGCGATCGGCGAGAGCCGGGTCGTCGGCCTCGGCTGGGGCCGCAGCGTCTACGCGGCCTCCGAGCTGGCGACGCCGCGCGACCTGCCGGGCGAGCGGCGCTTCGTCCCCCTCGTCGGCATCTCGGGGGACGAGGACCCGAGCCTGCAGATCAACACCATCATCGACCGTTTCAGCGTGAAGTTCAGGGGCCGCGGGCTCTTCGTCAACGCCCCCGCGGTCCGGGAGCGCGGCGCGGCGCTGCCGCGGATCGAGCGCGAGCGGATCGCCAACCTCAAGGAGGCCTGGAAGGCCGTGCGGACGGCGATCGTCGGGCTCGGCGATCCGCCCTCCCTCTCGTCGAACTTCATCGCGGAGCTGCCCCGCTCCTCGCGCGAGTCCCTCTGCGGGAGCGGCGCGGTGGGCGACATCCTCGGCCAGTTCTTCCTCGAGGACGGCCGGGTCCTGCCCGTCGACGAGGGTTACGAGCGCCTCGCCATGGATCTCTCGGCGCTGGCTTCGATCGACCGCGTGCTCTGCCTCGCGGGCGGGCCCGGCAAGGCCCGGGGCATCGCCGCCGCGGCCCGGGCGGGCTACATCACCGACCTGGTCACCGACGAGGCCACCGCGCGGGAGCTTTCCGCCCTCGCGCGGCGCGCCGCGGGGCCGGGCGCGAAGCGAAGGGGGCGCGGATGAAGGCGCTCATGTACCTCGGGCCGGGCGAGCTCGCGATGCGCGACGTCGCCGAGCCTTCCGAAGGCCTGGTCCTGCAGGTCGTCGGCTGCGGCCTCTGCGGCACCGACCTAAAGACCTGGAGGAGCGGCCACCACCTCTTTCCCCCGCCCGCCGTGCTCGGCCACGAATTCTACGGCCGGATCGTGGCCTCGCCCAAAGGTTCCGCGCATCGCGTCGGCGACCTCTTGGCGGTCGCGCCTTACGCGGAGTGCGGCGAGTGCGCGACCTGCGCGCGGGGCGCGGGCGAACTCTGCAAGGCGAAGGGCTACGTCGAGGGCGGGGCCTTCTGCGAGCGCGTCGGCATTCCCGAGGCCTACGCCTCGAAAGGCCTTTTCCCCGTCAGCGCCGAGGACGACGCCTACACCCTCGTCGAGCCGCTCGCCTGCGTCCTGAACGGCGTGTCGAAGCTCGGCGACCTCGGCGCGAGCCGGGTCCTCGTGGTCGGCGGCGGGCCCATGGGCGCCCTCTTCGCCCTGCACTTCGTCTCGACGGGCGTGCCCGCGACCGTCGTCGAGCCCTCGGGCACGCGCCGGGCCCGCATCGCATCCTGGGGCGTCGAGGCCCTCGAGCCGGGACGGGCGCGGATCGGGGACTACGACAAGATCGTCATCGCGGTCAACAAGGCCGCGCTCTTCGACGAGTACATCAAGGGCGCGGCCGACGCCGCCGCGGTCCTCATGTTCAGCGGCCTGCCCAAGGGCGAGGCCGTGGCCGTGGACTCCCACTCGATCCACTACCGCGAGGTTTCCCTGGTCGGGAGCTTCGGCTACGCCCTGCCCCATTACCGCGCCGCCCTCGCCGAGATCGAGGCGGACCGCGCGGGCTACGCGCGGGTGATCACCCACGTCCTGCCCCTCGAGGAGGGGAGGGCGGCCTTCGAGCTGGCGGCCTCGGGCGAGGCCTTCAAGATCGTCCTGAGGCCGTAGGGGCGCGACGATGCGAGTGGCGGCGATCTTCGGCCCGGGAGCGGGCGGCTCGTCCTCCTTCCGCGCCGTCGGGAGGCTCCTCTCGGAGCGCCTCGAGGGCCACGAGGTCCTCGCCTGCCCGGGCGCGCTCGGCGCGGGCCTCCTGGACAGATGCGCGTCGTGCGAATTCGAGGCGCGCGGCGGCTACGTGGAGAACCTGAGGGCGGCGGCGCTGCGACTCGGCGCCGAGGAGCCCGACCTCCTCGTCTGCGTCGGGGGCGACGGACTCGCCTCCTACGTCGCGGACGCCCTGGTCGGCCTCGGCCTCGGCTCGATCCCCATCCTCGGGGTCGCGGGGGGCACCGCCAACGTGGGCCCCTTCGTCTCGGTCACGGCCGCCGAGCTCGGCGGGTTCCGCGTCGAGGAGCTCCTGCGCCTGCCCGTCGGCGCGGTGGAGGCCCGCGACGCGCGGCGCAGGATCGGCCTCGGCTTCAACGACGTGGTGGCGGCGACCACCTTCCTCGGCACCGTGGACGGCCGCGCGGCGAGCCTCTCGGCGCAGGCCATGGCCCTCCGCGGCGAGGCCCTCGAGGAGGAGCCCGACCCGCGGGTCGCGGGCCCGGACTTCCGGGTCGAGAAGAACGGCCTCCCCGTCGCCGGCGGCTCCGCGAACCCGGCCCAGATCGTCGCATCGCCCCTCGGCGAGCGGGAGTTCTACGGGAGGGCCGTCACCGGCGCGTTGTGCGAATCCGCATATTCCGATTGCAAGGCCGCCCTCGTCCTCCTCGACTCGATCATCGTGAGGCCGGGCCGGCCGGGCCGCGGCCTCGCCGACTTCGCCCGCTCCGAGCAGCTCCTCTTCGGGCCGGGCGACCGCGTCGTACTGCGTGGCCTCGAGCCGAGGGCCGCCGCGATCGTCGACGGCAACCCCTTCCTCCTCGAGGGCGGCGAGCTGTCCCTCGCCTACCTGCCCGGGGTCGCCGTCGCCGCGAGGATGCGCGGGGACGCGGGGGAGGGCGATCGTGTACGTTAGGCTCACGAGGCGCGGAAGGCGCTATGAGGCCGCGCAGCTCCGCGCCTCGGCGGTCCTCCTCGCCCCCCTCGCGGCCACCCTGCTCTGCCTCTTCGTCCTGCCCGTGGCCCTCGTCGTGGGCATGAGCCTGACGAACTGGAACATGGCGACCGGCGCGCGGGCCTACGTCGGCCTCAAGAACTTCGACTACCTGGCCAGGGACGCGCGCTTCTGGAAGGCCTTCGCCAACACCCTCGCCTTCACCGCCCTCAAGATCGCCCTCGACACCTCGCTGGCCCTCGCCATCGCCCTCCTCCTCGACCGTCGCCTGCCCCTGCGCCGCTTCTTCCGCATCGCGTATTTCGCGCCGGTCGTCGTGCCCATCGCGGCCTCGAGCCTGATATGGATCTGGTTCTACGACCCGGGCATCGGCCCCTTCAACCAGGTCCTCGCCCTCCTCGGGCTGCCCGCCTCGAAGTGGCTCTACGGCGAGAAGACCGCCCTCCTCTCCATCATCCTCTACTCCGTGTGGAAAGGACTCGGCTACAACGTAATCCTCTTCCTCGCGGGACTGCAGGGCATCCCCGAGTCCTGCCTCGAGGCGGCGCAGATCGACGGCGCGAGCCCCTCGCAGGCGCTCAGGAGGATCAAGCTCCCCCTGCTGGCGCCCGTCACCTCATTCATCGTGATGATGGGCATCATCAACTGCCTCAAGGTCTTCACCGAGGTGAACGTGATGACGCCCGACGGCGGCCCCCTCGGCTCGACCCTGCTCATGGTCTCGTACATCTACGAGCAATCCTTCACGCGCGGCAAGATGGGTCGCGGCGCCGCGGCGGCGCTCGCCCTCTTCGCGGTCATCTTCGCGCTGACCCTCCTGCAGCGCGCCGTCGGCAGGAAGACGCCGGGCTACGAATGAGGAGGGCGGCATGAGGAGATCATCGAGGGCCGGCGACGCGCTCGCCTTCTCCATCCTCCTCCTGGGGTCGGCGACGATGGTCTTCCCCTTCGTGTGGATGGCCCTCTCCTCCTTCAAGACGCCGGCGGACGTCTACAAATACCCGCCAAAGTGGATCCCGAGCTCCCTCGAGACCGCCAACTACGCCGCGGTCTTCGCCAAGATCCCCTTCCTCCGCTTCTACCTGAACAGCATCCTGACCTCGGCCGCGCAGACCGCGCTCATCGTCGGCATCTCAGTCTGCGGGGCCTTCGCCTTCGCGAAGCTCGAGTTCCCGGGCAGGCGCGCGCTCCGCTCCTTCATGGGCTCCAGCCTCTTCGTGCCCGAGGTCGTGACGATGATCCCCCTCTTCCTCCTCGCGAGCGCGGCGGGCCTCATCGACAGCTACCCCGGCATCGTCCTGCCCCAGCTATCCTGCGCCTTCACGACCCTCCTCCTCATGTCCTTCTTCGAGTCCGTGCCGAACGACCTCATCGACGCGGCCAAGATCGACGGCTACGGCTACTATCGCATCATGGCGCGCATCGTGGCCCCGAACGCCAAGACCGCCATCAGCACGGCCGCCCTCTTCTCCTTCCTCGGGGCCTGGCGCAGCTACCTCTGGCCCCTGATCGCCACGAACAGCGTGAAGCTCAGGACGCTGCCGATCGGGCTCAAGTACCTCGTGCAGGAGACCTCGTCCGAATACCAGGTGATGATGGCCGCCTCCGTCATGGCCATCATCCCCGTCCTCGCCGTGTACGCCGCCGCCGAGCGGCAGTTCGTCCAGTCGATCACGCTGACCGGCTTGAAGAGTTGAGCGAAACAGGCGGCGTCGCGCCGCCATGCGGTATGGTATCCTTGAAGGAGGCATCGTCATGTCGAAGCGGATCTCGCTCGCCGCGCTCTTCTTCGCGGCTCTCCTCGCGCTCGCGGCGCCCATCGGCGCCCAGGCCAAGCTCACGGTGTGGTACGCCGTCTCCGGCGACTCGGGCGAGGCCTTCAAGGCCCTGCTCGACAAGTACGCCGCGGCCAATCCGGGCGTCGCGCTCTCGTCCTCGTACTCCGGCAATTACGGGGACACGGCCACCAAGATGAGCGCCGCCCTCCTCTCGAACACCCAGCCCGACGTGGCCCTCATGGCGGCCGGGCCCCTCTACACGGGCGCGCGCGGCGACTATTTCATCGACGACCGCGTGAAGGACCCCGACTTCGGGAAGGACGACATCTTCCCGGGCGTCTGGGACTACGCGCGCTACCAGGGCAGGATCTGCGCGGTTCCCTACGGCATCTCCACGCCGGTGCTCTACTACAACAAGGCGATCCTCGACAAGGCCGGCCTCGACGTCGCGAAGAATCCGCCCAGGACCTGGAAGGACCTCCTCGACCTGGCCAAGGCGGCGCAGGCCAAGGGCAACGTCTCGGGCTCGGCGGACTTCTGGGGCTTCGACGTGACCGACGTCGGCTGGCTCTTCAAGACGATGCTCGCGCAGGACGGCAACCCGGTCGTCGAGGTCGCCGGCAAGACCGTGAAACCGGTGTTCGCCGATCCCGCGGCCGTCGAGGTGGCCGAGTTCTGGAAGCGCCTCGTCGACGAGAAGGTCATGCCCGTCGGCCAGCACGCGAACGCCGAGAAGAAGTTCCTGGCCGGGAGCACCGCCTTCTTCGTGGCGACGAGCGCGCGCATCGCGAAGTGGTCCAAGGACCAGACCTTGTCCGTGTCCGCGATACCCATGCCCTACTGGAAGAAGCCCTCGGTCGCCCTCGGCGGCAACGTCCTCGTCGTCCTGAGCCAGGACGCGAAGGCGCGGGAGGAGGCCTGGAAGCTCGTGAAGTTCCTCGCCTCGGCCGAGAACCAGACGGACTTCGCGATCAAGACCGGCTACCTGCCCATCCGCAAGTCGGGCCTCGCGCGACCGGCCGCCAAGGACGCGATCGCCAGGAACGCGATGTACGCCATCGCTTTCAGGCAGATGGACGCCAGCTGGTCCTATTGGCATTTCGAGGCCATGGGCACGATGGACAGCCTCCTCGCCCAGGCCCTCGACGCGATCGAGCGCGGGGCCCAGAAGCCGAAGGAGGCCCTGGACAAGGCCGTCGCCGACCTTCTCGCGGACATGGACTGAACAGCGTGGCCGGGCCGAGGCTCTCGTTCTCCACCGCCGCCCTCTTCCCGAGGGACTCGGCCGAATGCCTCGCGCTCGTGGCCCGCGCCGGCTTCGACTGCGCCGAGCTCATGCCGCAGTGCTTCGCCGACGCGGGCGAGGGCTTCGCCGCGCGGGCGGAGCGGGCGGGCCTGCCCGTCGGCAGCGTCCATTACCCGCTCGCGATGTTCTCGATGCTCTACAACGCCCACCCGGGGATGGCGGCCGAGGCGAGGGCCTTCGGCCGCGGCCTCGTCCGGCTCTGCTCGCGCCTCGGAGCCGGGGTCCTCGTCATCCACCCCCACGAGCCCGTCTCCGATGCCGCGCAACGCGCCGCCCTGGAGTCGCCCGTCGTGGACAGCATCGCCGACCTCGCCGAGGCCTGCGAGGCGGCCGGCGTGACGCTCGCGATGGAGAACAATCCCAAGGGGCCCGGCCGCGACCCGGCCTCCCTCCTCGCCTACATCGGGTCGCTCGCCGGGAGGGCCCGTCTCGCGCCCATGGTGGACACGACGGAGGCTTCGGAAGCCGGCTTCGACCCCGCCCGCTTCATCGCCGAGGCCTCGCCCGTCCACCTCCACCTGAGCGACCATCGCGGGGAGCGGAAGCACCTGCCGGCGGGCGAGGGAGCGATCGACTGGGCGGCGGTAGCGGCGAGCCTGCGCGGCTACCGCGGGATGTACGTGCTCGAGCCCTCGTACCGCTACTACCTCGGGGAGGTCGAGGAGAGGCTCGAGTCGGCCCGCGCCTTCGCGGCCCGGCTCGCGGCCGCCGCCGGCGCGGCGGAGGCCGGGACTGCGCGGCCCGCGGAGGGCGCCTCGTGAGCGGCGCGCGCGGGGGCCCCGGCGCCGAGGAGTACCTGGCGGTCCTCGAGGCCTTCGCCGTCGGGGACGCGTTAGGCGCCCCCACCGAGTTCATGACGCCCGGCGAGATCCGCGCGGCGGGCCTCGCCGGCGACGACGGGCTCGTCGCCGGAATCGTCGAACCCTCGGCCTCGAAGAACCATCCCGACCTCGAGCGGGCGCGCGTCACCGACGACACCGAGCAGAATCTCCGCCTCGTCGCGGCCTTCCTCGAGGCGGGCCGGATCGAGGCGGGGGACTGCGCCCGCGCCCTCCTCGCCTGGGCGAGGGAAAGCGGCGCGGAGGAGAAGCGCTACATAGGGCCGAGCTCGCTCAGGGCCCTCAAGGCGATCGAGGCCGGGGCCGGCGTCGACGGGGCGGGCGCGGGAGGCACGACCTGCGGGGCCGTGATGCGGGCCCCGGCAGCGACGCTGTGCGCCCTCGCCCTGGGCGTCGACCTGGCCGACGCGGTGCGCGAAACCTGCCGGCCCACGCACGATTCCTCGCCCGCGCTCGAGGGCGCGACCGCCTACGCCTTCGCCCTCCGCGCGGCGCTCGAGTCCCGCGGCGGCGATCCCGGCGAGGTCCTCTCCCGCGCCATCGACGAGGCGCTCCGCGGCGCGGCGATCGGCCTGCGCGCCGCGCCCTACGAGGCCTGCGCGGCCTCGACCGCCGGACGGATACGCCACCTGCGGAGCCTCGCCCCCGGCTTCGCGGGACACGGAGAGCTCCTCGATTTCCTGTACGGCGTGTACGGCACCGGCCTCGAGTCCCCGGACGTGGCGTCGGCCGCCTTCGGCGTCGCGATGCTGGCGAAGGACGACGCCTGGCTGGCCATACGCATGGGCGCCTCCGTCGGAGGCGACACCGACACCATAGCCGCCCTCGCGGGGGCCCTCTGCGCCGCGGTCGCCGGCGGCCACTCGATACCGCGCGACATCGTCAGGGAAGTGGTTTCGGCCAACGCGCTTGACCTCGGCGCCGTCGCCGCGGCCCTCGCCCGGGGGACTCGCGCTCCCTAGGTTTTCCGCGCGGCGACATCGTCGCGTCAGGCATCGAAGGCGAGCTCGTCGACGAGGAGGACGCGGGGGCAGGCCGGCTCCGATGCCCAGGCCTCGTCGTTGGTGAGCACGGCCTCGGCCCCGATGACTATCGCCGTCGCGACGTGGATGCGGTCGGCGAGGCCGAGGGGCCTCCTCCCGCCGCCGGCCCCGAGGCGCGCCGCCTCCTCGGCCACGGCGACGTCGACGGGGACGACGAGGATGCGCCGCGAGTCCGCGAGCAGGCGGCGGTAGCGGGCGGCGAGGGCCTCGTCGCCGGCGGAGAGCGGCCCCGCGAGGAGCTCCGACCACGCGATGGCTGAAACCGCGAGGCGCAGTGCGCCCGAGGCCGCCGCCTCGAGGAAGGAGGCCGCGACGGCCGGGCGCGGGCCGGGATTCCCCTCGACCAGGTAGACGATGGGGCCCGAGTCCAGGAGGACGAGGGAGCCCGGGGCCAGGCCGAGCCCGCGCAGGTCGAGCATGGCCAGAGTATAGCCGCGCCGAAGGCCCGGGGACAGGCCTCGGGAGGCGATCTCTTCCTCGAATCAATAAATGCACAAATGTGCATGAAGTAATACACAAATATGCCGCGACAACCCGGGAAGCCGGCTCCCGCGCCCTTCGAGCCGGGTTCTGCCCGCATTTGATCCGGCGCGCCTTTGCCGCTAGAATTCCATCCATGGATCCGACCCTGCCAGCGGCGCTCGCCGCCTGCGCCCTCGTCGCCTCCGCCCACCTCGCGCTTGTCTCCTCCCGGCGGCGGAAGGCGAGGGCCCGGGAGGCGGCCCTCCAGGAGAGCCACGCTCTGGCGGAGGCGCTCTTCAAGAACTCCCCACGCGGCATCCACACGTACGAGCTCGACGCCGGGGACAGGCTCGTGTTCTCCGGCTACAACGAGTCGGCCGACCGCATCCTCGGCATCGACCACTCTTCCCTCGTCGGGAAGACGATCGAGGAAGCCTTCCCGCCGCTCGTCGCCACCGAGGTGCCGGCGCGCTACCGCGAGGCGGCGGTCGAGGGCAGGACCTGGCATTCGGAGCAGGTCGACTACGAGGACGGCGCGGTGAAGGGCGCCTTCGAGGTCATGGCCTTCGGGACGAGGCCGCGGGCCATGGCCGTCGTCTTCACGGACATCACGGAGCGAAAGCGCGCGGAGGTCGAGCTCGAGCGCCAGCGGGCCTTCACCTCCGCCGTCCTCGAGAGCCTGCCCGGCATCTTCTACCTCTACGACTATCCCGGGCTCCGCCTCAAGTCGTGGAACAAGAACCACGAGACGGCCCTCGGCTTCTCCGGGGAGGAGGTCCGCGACCGCGACCTGCGGGACTGGCACGTGCCGGAGGCCAGGGAGGCGGTGGCCGCGGCGGTCGATCGCTGCATGCGCGAGGGCGGCGCCAAGATCGAGGCTCCCCTCGTGGCCAGGGACGGCCGGCGGATCCCCTACCTCCTCACCGGCACGCGCTTCGTCTCGGAGGGCCGCGAGTACCTGATGGGGGTCGGCATCGACATCACCGAGCGCGTCGCGGCCGAGGAGCGGCTGCGGATCCTGAACCAGGAGCTCGAGGAGAGGGTCGCCGAGCGGACGCGGCTGCTCTCGGAGTCGAACGCTGCCCTCGAGGACGCGTTGCGCGACCTCAAGGCCTCGCAGCGCAAGATGCTCCTCGCCGAGAAGATGGCCACGCTCGGGCAGCTCGTGGCCGGGCTCGCTCACGAGCTGAACACGCCGCTCGGCGCGATCGCCTCCGCCGCCGAGACGAGCGCCGCGGCCGTGGCCGGCCTTCCCGGGGTCCTGGCCCTGCACCGCTCCCTCGACGAGGCCGGGGCGGAGGCCTTCGCCGCCCTCGCCGGCGACCTCTCGTTCCGGCCCGAGCGGGACCGCGCCTCCGATCGGCGCGCCAGGCGCCGGAACCTCGCGCTCCTCGAGTCGGCCGGGATCGCCGACCCCTCGCTCGCCGCCGAGCGGCTCTCGGATCTCGGCTACGAGGGCGGGGAGGAGGAGCTCCTCGCGGCCTGCCGCCTCCCTCGCTTCACGGAGATCCTCTCCGCCGCGCATCTCCTCGAATCCGTCGCGCGCTCCGACTACGTCGTCAGGGAGGCCTCGGCGCAGGCGGCCCGCGTGGTGCGGACCCTCAAGACCTACAGCCGGCGCGACGAGGACGAGGAGCCCGCGCCCTCCGACCTGCGCGAGCAGCTCGATTCGGTGCTCCTCCTCCTCGAGAACCGCCTCAAGCGCGGGGTCGAGGTCGAGCGGGACTACGGCGAGGTGCCGGCCGTGACCTGCCGGAGGGACCGGCTCTGCCAAGTCTGGATGAACCTCATCACGAACGCCCTGCAGGCGATGGAATACCGCGGGCGGCTCGAGCTCTCGACGAGGCTCGTCGGCGACCGCGTCGAGGTCGGCGTGACCGACGACGGCCCGGGCATACCGGAGGGGATCCGCGGACGCGTCTTCGAGCCCTTCTTCACGACCAAGGTCGCGGGCGACGGCCTCGGCCTGGGCCTCGACATATGCAGGACGATACTGGACGAGATGGGCGCCTCCATCTCGTTCGAGAGCAGGCCGGGCAGGACGCGCTTCGCGGTCTCGCTCCGGATCAAGGCGGAGGGCGGGGCATGAGCGAAAGGAAGGCGATACTCCTGGTCGACGACGAGCGGATCATCCTCATGGCCCTGAGGCAGGAGCTCCTCGGCCCCTTCGGGGGCCGATTCCTCCTCGAGACGGCCGTCGACGCGGCCGAGGCCGAGGCGGTCATCGATGAGCTCGCGGGCGAGGGCGTGAGCCTGATCCTCGTCATCTCGGACTGGCTCATGCCCGGCCTGAAGGGCGACGAGTTCCTCGCGCGCGTGAAGGCCCGCCGCCCCGGGGTCCGCTGCATCATCGTGTCCGGCCAGGCCGACCCCGAGGCCGTCGAGCGCGCGAGGAGGCTCGTCGACCTCGACGCGTTCATACGGAAGCCCTGGAGGCGCTGCGAGCTCCTCGCCGCCGTCGACGCCTGCGTCGGCGGCGAGGGCCGCGCTCCCGCTTGACCGGCCCGAGTCGCGGCGGCTAGTCTCTTCGATGATCGGAGGGACCATGGAAATCGCCAGTGACGGGACGCGACGGGACGAGGGCCTCGCCTCGAGGATCCTGGACGCGCTCTTCGACGCCTCGTCGGCCGCGGTCGAGCTCTACGACGCCCGAGGCGCGTTGCTCGACATCAACGCCGGCAGCCTCGCCATCTTCGGCATCGACGACAAGCGCGAGATCGCCGACTTCGAATTCTTCTCCGACCCGAACATCACGCCGGCCCGCAGGGCCGAGATCGAGGCCGGGCGCGGCGTCTCCTACGAGACGACGATCGACTTCGACGAGGTCCGCCGGACGGGCCTCTTCAAGACCCGCAAGTCCGGCAAGGTCCGCCTCTCGGTCAGGATCGTCCCCGTCCTCGACGGCGCGGGGCGCCTCGAGCGGATCCTCTTCGTCGGCGACGAGCTCCGCTGAGCGCGTGACGCGCCGCGCCCCTCCGTGCTAGCATGGAGGCATGCGCGCACGTCACGGGGGGGAGGGGGCCGGCCTGGCCGCGATGGCCGGCTGCGCCCTCCTCTGGAGCATCGCCGGAATCTTCATCAAGCTCGTCGACTGGAATCCCTTCGCGATCGCCTGCGGGCGGAGCCTCATCGCGACGATCTTCATCTTCGCCTGCCTCAAGGGACGGCCCCGCCTCACCTACTCGCCCGTCCAGATCGGGGCGGCCCTCGCGAGCGCCGCCACGATGCTCCTCTTCGTCTACGCCAACAAGGCGACGAGCCCCGCGAACGCCATCCTCCTCCAGTACGGGGCGCCCGTCTACACGGCGCTCATCGGCCTCGTCGTCCTCAAGGAGAGGCCGAGGGCAGAGCAGTGGGTCGCGCTCGCCGCCGTGCTCGGGGGCATGGTCCTCTTCTTCATGGGCGACCTCGGCGGCGGCCATCTCGTCGGCGACCTGGTCGCCGTGGCCTCGGGCGTCACCTTCGCGATCTACTTCGTCCTCATGCGCGCACAGAAGGAGGGATCCCCCCTCGAATCCGCCTTCCTCGCCCACGCGATGACGACCATCGTGGCCTTCGCGGTCGCGCTCTTCCTCCCCGCCCCCAGGATCGAGGGCAGGGCCGTCGCGGCGATGCTCGCCCTCGGACTATTGCAGATCGGCCTCGCGACGGTGCTCTTCTCGTACGGCATCAAGCGGGTCGCGGCCATCCAGGGGGTGATCGTCGCCGGGATCGAGCCGGTCATGAGTCCCGTCTGGGTCTTCCTCGCCACCGGCGAGGCGCCCAAGGCCAACGCCCTCGCGGGGGGCTCCGTCATCGTCGCCGCGGTCCTCGCCTCGTCGGTGGTCACGGCGCGCCGCGACGCGGCCCGAGAGCGTCGGGCGACCGCCTCAGTCCAGCCGTAGCAGGAGCCGGGCGGACCCGCCCGCCGAGGCGGGCTCGAAGACGAGCCCCGCCGGGACGAGGCCGGCGACCGCGGGGTCGGCCGCGAGCCGTGCGCCGAGCGCCTCGTCCCAGGTGACGGCGGTATCGGTCCAGGAGAATGCGAGCGTTGCCGAGGCCCCTTCGCCCTCGAACTCCACGACGGCTTCCTTCCCGCCCTCCGACAGGGCCTCGAGGATCTCCTCGACCGCCACGGCGAGGCTCGAGGCCTCCTCGGCGGGAAGAACCAGCGAGAAGGGCACGACGCGCGCCTCCGCACCGCCTGCGACGGCCGCGGTCCTGCGCGCGGCGACGAGGGCCGCCACGAGGGCGTAGAGCTCGGTGCCGCCCGTCTCCGGGGAGGAGAGGAATACCTCGTTCGCGATCGAGAGGGCTCGCACCATGCGCGTCAGGCGATCCAATTCCTTGCCGTCGCCCGCGCCCGGCCTTCTGCCGGCCTCGATCCTGAGGAGGCTCGAGAGCGCCTGCATGTTGTTGCGGACCCGGTGGTTCAGTTCTTTGAGCAGGGCTTCCTTGGCTTCGATCTCCGCCCTCAGGGCGAGCTCGGCGGCTTTGACCGCTTCGAGTTCCTGGCCGAGCCTCTCCGCGAGGCGGTTCTCCTCCGCGAGCGCGCGCTCGAAGCCCTCGACGAGGCGCCTCGCGGCCGCGCCGAGGGTGATGGCCACGAGGGCGAGGTTGGCCGCGACCACGAGGATCGTGAAAAGGGGCTGCCCGTTGGGTACGAGGTCGAGGAATACGAGGAGGGCGTAGCCCCCGAGGATCGCGGAGCCCGCGACCGCGGTCGCGACGGTCGAGGCCGTCGAGCCGAGGAGGGCGGCCGAGAAGATCGCGTAGAGGATCCACACGTAGCCGGCGCCGAAGGGGCCGGTCGCGTAAAGCACGATCGCGCCGACGAGGAGGCTCAGCGCCAGGAGGAGGCCGAGCTTCAGGGCGTAGCCCGCGCGCCGCGAGAAGGCGGCGGCCACGAAGGCCGCGTAGGCGAGGCTGTCCACCGCGGCCACGACCCGCATCCCCGAGACGAGGCTCGCGTACATGCTCGGGACGTAGGCCAAGCCTCCGATCACGGCGAGCACCTTGAGCAGCCGGTCGAGAATCCCGGCGCGGGCCTCCACTATCCTCTTCACAGGCCTACACTATCCCGCAGGAAGGACGAGGTCAATCGCGAAGGACTCTTCACGCTTGCCCCCGGCTCCCCTCGGTTGTAGACTGGAGCGCAGGAAGCCCGGCGCTCGCCCGAGGCGGCTTCCGTACGGCGGAATGGAGGCGGCGGAATAGCTCGGCACCTTGGCCTTCGGGGAAAGACGGTCGTGATACTCGCGGCGACCATCGCGCTCGCCGGCATCGCGCTCATCGCGGTGTCCCGCTTCATCTATCGGCGCGGCATCGAGGCCGTCGAGCTCCGCGGGGCCGGGGAGTCCGCGCGGCGGGTCGAGGCCCTGGTCGAGGACGACGCCGGGCAGCTGGAACTCCTCGTCCGCGACTGGGCCACCTGGGACGATACCTGGTATTACATCGAGGACCGCGATCCCGCCTACGAACGATCGAACCTCGGACAGGCCGAGTCCATCGACCTCCTCGGCCTCTCCGCCCTCATGATCCTCGACGCCCGCGGCGTAGTCGTCTTCGAGAGCTCCAAGGCGCCGGATTGGCTTCCCGACATGCGCGCCCTCTATCGCGGCGAGCCTCCGCCCGGTCCCGAGGGAAGCCGCGGGCTGGCGATCGCCGGGGGACGCATCCATCTCGTCGCCTCGCGGCCCGTGCTCCGCGGCGACGGCTCGGGGCCGGTCCGGGGTACCCTCGTCATGGCCCGGCTCGTCGACCAGGCGCGGGTAGCGCGCTATTCGCGCCTTTCGGGCCTCGCCGTGAGCATCGAACCCCTGCCCTCCTACGCCGCGCGCGAGGAGGCCGGGGCGGCCCTTCCCGCCCCGGCGGCCAGGCTGTATCCGCGCTTCATCGAGGCCTCCCTGCCCCTGGCCGACACCAAGGGCCGTCCCGCCGCCATGGCGACGATCAGGGAGACGCGCGACGTCGGCGGCTCCGCCTTCGCCTATCTCACGGCCTTCCTGCCCTCCCTGGCACTCGTGGTCCTCGGCGTCGGCCTGGCCTCGGTGCTCATCTTCGAGGCCGCCTTCCTCGGTCGGATGCGGACCATCGGCCGCGAGCTCGGCGACATAGCCGAGGGGCGCTCTCCGGGCGGCCGGCTTTCGGAGTCGGGGAGCGACGAGCTTGCCTCCCTCGTCCGCACCATGAACCAGACCCTCGACGCGCTGTACCGCATCATCGGCCAGAGGGACGAAGCCCTGCGCGAGATCCACCACCGCGTCAAGAACAACCTCCAGGTCATCGCCAGCTTCCTCAGCCTCCAGGCCGAGCGCGCCCCGGCCCCCGAAGCCGCGCAGGCGCTGCGCGAAAGCAGGCGGCGGGTGCTCTCCATGGCCTTCGTCCACGAGGACCTCTACACCGAGGCCGATCTCGAGCGCGTCTCCCTCGACGAGCTCCTCGAGCGCCTCGCCTCGGCCTGCCGCCAGGGCTACGACAGCCCCGACTCGGTCCGCTCCGAGGTCGCGCGCGGCGGCCTCCGGCTACGTCTCGAGAAAGCCGTGCCCTTCGGCCTCGTCGCCGGCGAGGCCATCTCGAACGCGTTCAGGCACGCCTTCCCCTCGGGAGGCCCGGGTCTCATCCGGATATCGGCCTCCGCCATCGAGGGAGGCGGGATCTCGCTCGTCGTGGAGGACGACGGGATCGGGGCTCCGCCCGAGGCCGAGAAAGGGCTCGGCCTCGACGCGATCGAGGCGCTGGCCTCCCAGCTCAAGGGCGAGTACCGCATCGGACCGGCCGGCGGGCGCGGCACCAGGTTCGAGCTCCGGACGCCCCCTGATGATTTCGCCTAACGCGTTAGGCGAAATCGCCCGCGGGGCGTCGGCCGCCGGGGCGGCTCAGAGCCTCCACCCGTAGATCCTCCGGTAGTCCCGCCCGAGGGCCAGCCGAAGCCTCCTCGGGCCGAGCTCGTAGATCGCCGACCAGCGCGTGTTCGCCTGGGCCAGCCTGCCGAGGAGGCCGAAGGCCTCGTCCTCGCCCCGCAGGAGGCCGCCGGAAGGCCCCAGGGACGCGCCGGCGAGGGCATAGCGCCCGCAGGCCCGGTCCCTTGCCTCGGGCGGGGTGGTCGATATCACGAAGTTGGTGGCCACCGCCCAGTCCTTCCCGCTCCTGAGGACGCGCGGCCTGCCGTCGAGGTACTCCACGACGGCGGCGGCCCCCGATGCGTCCGCGACCAGGTAGTGGAGCGGCACCTCGTCGAAGAGGACGTCGTAGCCCTCCATGAGGGCGAGGGCCTCGCCGACGTCGGCCGCGCGGTCGAGGAGGACGCGGATGATCCCGAGGCTGCCGATGAGCGGCCTCTCCTTTCCCGGCCCCCCGTCGGCCGACGGCACCGCCATTTGCCCCACGGCGAGGCCCTTCTCGTTCATCCCGTCGAAGGGCAGGCGCCAGGCGGCCGCGAGGCCGGCCGGATCGTCGATCGGGCTCCTCGAGGGGCCGTAGCCGAGATAGGAGATGTCGACGAGGCTGATCGAGGCGTAGCCCGAGGGAGGCCGCGAGACGAGCACGAGCGCGGGGTTGGGGCGCCAGTCGAAGTTGCGGCCCATGATGCGGGCGCCGTCGGGATAGCGGGCCGAGAAGCAGGTGCAGGCATAGGCTTCCCCGGCCTCGATCCGACCGCCCGGGCGGGCGGCGAGGAGGGAGCGGAGGTTGTGCTCCCCCCTTTCCTCCAGCTCGTAGAGGGGGAGGCCGGAGACGAGGCGGGGCTTCGGCGCCGCCGGAACCGGGGCGGCCGGCGCGGCCGGCGAGGTGCGGACGGCGACGACCCCGAAAACCGCGAGGGCGATCGCGAATATCGCACAACGCGTTAGGCGATTCGATTCGCTCATCGTCTCTCCTCCTTCTCGACGGACGCCGCCGCCTCGGGCTCCGGGAGGTCGAGGGGAAGGGCGCCGGCATGCGCGGGTCGCGCTCGGCCTCGTGCTCGTCCCGGCCCCGCGCGGGCTCCGCGGAGGGTCGGGACGAGCTTGCGGTTTCCCGCATTATATAGTATTCATGGCTTCGAGCCCTTTTCCAGCCCCGCCGCGCCCCCTTCGAATCGGGGCGAAGCCGCGATACAATGGAACGGTGGAAGACGCGATGATTGTAAACGACCTGTCCCGCAGCCCGGCCGCCGTCGAGGTCCTGCGCTCGGCCGCCCTCTTCTCGTCCTTCTCGGGGGACGAGCTCGCCGCGATCGCGGAGAAGTCCGAGTTCCTCGAGCTTCCCGACGGGGCTTCCGTCTTCGAGGCGGGCGACCCCGGGGACCGGCTCTTCCTCGTGGCCTCGGGCGCCGTGGTGGTGCTCTCGCCCGAGGGCGGCCACGCGTTGGCCGAATTCGTCGCGGGCGACTCCTTCGGGGAGCTCGAGCTCCTCACGGGGGCGGCGCGCAACGCGGCCGCCCGCGCCTCGGGGCCGGCCCGGCTCCTCGCCTTCCCGGCGGGCGGGGTCTCCATCAACGAAACCCTCTCGGCCCTGCCCGAGCTCGCCGCCAGGATCCTCCGCTCCTTCCTCCTCGTCGTGGCGGGCCGCACGCGCCGCGCCAACGCCCTCGTCAAGGAGAACTCGCCCTGGGTGCGGGAGCTCAAGCGCCAGGTCTACGGGGACAAGCTCACGGGCCTCTACAACAAGGCCTACCTCGAGGAGAACCTTCCGAAGCTCCTGCCCGCGCCTCTCGCCCTCGTCATGATGAAGCCGGACAACTTCAAGGAAATCAACGACCGCTTCGGCCACGAGGCCGGAGACGCCGCCCTGGTCCTCATGGCCTCCGAGCTCGCGCGCGCGGTCGGCGCGGAGGGCACGGCGGTCAGGTACATGGGGAACGAGCTCGCCGTCGTCTATCCCGGCAAGGATCGCGAGGGGGCCCTCGCCGCCGCGAAGTCCCTCCAGTCCCGCCTCGCCGCCCTCGACCTCGAGCCCGTGGTCAAGGAGCCCGGCATGAGGCTCAGCGTCAGCCTCGGCATCGCCCTCTGCCCGGAGCACGGGAACGACGCCGACTCCCTGGTCAAGGCCTCGGCGGGCCTGCCCCTCGAGGCGCGGTCCCGGGGCGGCTCGCTCATCCTGTTCCCGGAGGACCTCCGATGAGGGCGATGGACGATCCAGCGGCCAAGGCCGCCCTGCTCTCCCGCATCGACATCTTCTCGAGCCTCTCCGCCCCCGAGCTCGCCCTCCTCGGCTCGAGGATGGGGCAGCGATCCTTCAGGCCGGGCGAGTCGATGTTCCGCGAAGGCGAGTCGGGGGACGAGCTCTTCGTCGTCGCATCGGGCCTCGTGTCGGTTTCCATCCTCTCCAAGGACGCGGAGACGATCGAGCTCTCGCGCGTCGGCGCGGGCGCCTTCTTCGGCGAGATGGCCATGCTCGAGCGCGCCCCCCGCTCGGCCACCTGCACCGCGGTCGAGCCGACGCGCTGCCTCGTCCTGCCCGCCGCCGACTTCGAGGCGCTGATGGCCGAAGCGCCGAGCGTCGCGGTCCGCGTCCTCGACCGCATGCTCGGCATCGCGGCGGGCCGCCTCGTGAAGACGGGCTCCTTCCTCTCGCAGATGGTCCAGTGGGGCGACGAGGCCCGCAAGCGCGCCATCACCGACGCGGCGACGGGGCTCTTCAACCGCCGCTACCTCGAGGATTCCTTCGGCTCCACCGTCGCCGCCGCCGAGCGCGAGGGGCGGGAGCTGTCCTACGCGATGTTCGACCTCGACCGCTTCGGCAAGCTCAACGCGGCCTACGGCGCCGAGTTCTGCGACCGCCTCATCGTCCTCGCCTCCGAGGCCTTCCGCCGCGCCTTCGCCGAGGAGGACATCCTCGTGCGCTACGGCGGCGACGAGTTCTGCTTCCTGATCCTCGCGCCTGAGGCCGAGTCCTTCCGCCGCTGCGAGCGGGTCTGCGAGGAGCTGCGCACGATGTCCTTCCCCGAGCATCCGGAGCTCAGGATCAGCTGCTCGATCGGGCTCGCGAGCTTCCCCTCGCGCGCCTCGGGGATGGAGGAGCTCAAGGAGCGGGCCGACCGCGCCCTGTACCTCGCGAAGGAGGCGGGGCGCGATCGCGCCATTTTGTGGACGCGGGAGTAGGCCGGGAGGGAGATCGCGGGCGACAGGGCCGTGCTTTGGAGTCCCGAGTAGGCCGGAAAAGCCGCCGCGCCCGGCCCGTCCGGGCGCCCGGCGCGCGTCAGCCGGCGCGGCGCCCCAAGAGGATCCGCGCCGCCTCGGCGAAGCCCTCGCCCCCCTCGGCCTCGGCCACGAAGGCCGGCGGCGACTTCATCAGCGAGAGGTACTTCCTGACGTTGGCCACGCCGCAGGCCAGGGGAAAGTGCGCGAACATGGGCTCGTCGTTGGGCGAGTCGCCGACGAAGAGGACCCGGCCCGAGTCGCGGCGGTCGTCGTAGCCGAAGCGCTCGCCGAGGTAGCGGATCGTGGTCGAGAGCTTGTCGTACTCGCCCATCCACGCGTTGACGTGGATCGAGCTGATCTTCGCGCGCAGGCCCTCCTCGTCGCAGATCCGCTTGATCGCGATGCCCGCCTCGAGGGGGAGGATCGGCTCCTCCTCGGCGAAGTCGATGGCGACGTCGAAGCGCCGGTAGTGCTGGTCCTTGGCGACCCTGCAGCCCGGCACCTCCGCGAGCGCGCGCTCCCGCGCCCTCGCCAGGGGAGGGGCGTCGTTCGGCACCGCGTTCGGGCTCAGCATCTGCCTGAGCCTCTGCCCGTCGGCCTCCCAGAACGCGAAGGCCCCGTTCTCGCCGACGACGCCGTCGACCGGCCACTGCCGCGCGATGAGGTCGCACCAGCCCGCCGGGCGGCCGGTGATCGGCACCACGACCAGGCCCGCGGCCTTGAGCTCCCAGAGCGCCGCGTACGAGGCCGCGAGGAGCTTGCCGCCCGTCGTCAGCGTGTCGTCGATGTCCATGAGGACGTAGCCTATCCCGCGCGCCTCGTCGGCGCCCATCGATGAGATGCCTCGCATCGTTTCCCGCTTTCCGCCGGCCCCGGCCGGCGCCGTCACATGCTCGCGGATCGCCGCCCTTCAGGTCAAGGAGGGGCGGGCCTGGCGCTCGTCCTGCTCCTCGACGCGCGCGAGGAGGACCCGTATGCCCATCCGCTGGAATTCCTCGACGAAGCGCGCGTCCATGCCCTCGTCGGTCACGATGGTCGCGACGGCGGAGATGGGCGCGGTCAGGAAATTCGCCACCTTGCCGACCTTGCTCGAGTCGGCGACGAGGATGACCTCGCCGTGCGTCATCTTGATCATGAGCCTGTTGAGCCAGGCCTCGGCCTGCGTGGGGTTGGTGAGCCCGTGCCGGATGGAGAAGCCGTCGACCCCGATGACCGCCTTGTTCGCGAAGACCCGCCTGACGGCGCGTTGCGCGGTGTCGCCCACCAAAGTCAGCGACTCCCGGCGCAGCTCGCCGCCGGTGAGGTGGATCTCCAGCTTCTCGGAGCGGGCGTGGATGGGCACGAGGGGGTTGTTCGTGATGATCTTCACGCCGGCCACGTCCAGGTGCTCGATGAACTGGACCGTCGTGGAGCCGGAGTTGACGAAGACGGTGTCGCCTTCCTTGATGAGGGTCGCCGCGAGCCTGCCGATCGCGCGCTTCTCCGCCTGGCGGAGGGCGCTCTTCTGCTCGTAGAGGGGCTCGAGCCCCACCCGGTCGTTGACGATCGCGCCGCCGTGTATGCGCTCGACGAGCCCTTGGCGCTCGAGGGCCTCGAGGTCGCGGCGGATGGTCATGTCGGCCACGCCGAGCTCCTCCGCGAGCTCGGCCACCTTGACGATCCCGTCGCGCCGGGCCCGCTCGTAGATCGAGGCGTGGCGCCTCGCCTGCAGCTGGCTGTGCGGTGCTTCGTTGTTGTTCGGCCGCATGCGTACCTCGCTTCTCGCGGAAGGACTCTCCCTATCGCTCCGGCGCGAAGCTCGAGAAATGCCGCGTCGACAGGGCCTCCTCGGCGCCGACTTCCAGGACGTCGAGCTCGGAGGCGAAGTCGAGGACAGTATAGCGCGGCCGGATCAGCGAGGCCAGCGTGAGCGCGCGGGCGCAGTCCGACCGCGAGAGGCCGATGTCCGCCGGCTCGACGGGGCAGCCGGCGGCGGCCAGCCTCTCCTTGAGGAGGTCGAAGGACGGCAGCTGGGCGAGGATTCCCGCACGCAGTCCCTCCCACTTCTCCCCCGCGAGGCGGGCGCGGGCGCCGAGGAGCTCGGGCACGGGGGTCTTCTGGCGCAGGACGCGCTCCGTCTTCGAGAGCGCCGGATGCCCCTCGAGCGCGGAGGCGGCCTGTTCGAGCCGCCTCTCGAGGAGGCGCCGGGCGGGCGCGAATCCCCTTTCGGCCAGGGCCTGTCCCGCGGCGCCCTTCTCGGAGAACAAGGAGGAGAAGAGGGCGGCCGAGACCAGCGTCCCGATCGCCACCTTGTAGCCGTGCGACGCGGCCTGACCGCCCCCCGCCGGGTGGGTCATCTCCCAGGCATGCGAGAGGAGGTGCTCGGCGCCCGAGGCGGGCCGGGAGTCCCGGTAGCGCTGCATCGCGAGCCCGGTCATGGCGAGCCCCTTGAAGAGCGCGGCTATCGCGGGCTTTTCACGGGCGCGCACCTTCGAGGGAATGCCGAGGATCGCCCTCGCGGAGGGCTGCACCATGTCCCAGCACTCGCGATCGACGGCCTCGAGGCCCATCGCGTCGGCGAGGATCCAGTCGGCGCCGCCCGTCAGCTTGGCCACCAGGTCGCCGTAGCCGGAGGCGATGAGCTCGTAGGGCGCCTCCGCGATGATCTCCTCGTCCGCGACGACGCAGAGGGGGGCGGGGCATTCGAGGGTGGTCTTGAAGCCGCCCACGGTGATGGCGGCGCCGTAGGCGGTGTAGCCGTCGACGGAGGGCGCGGTCGGCACGCAGGCGTAGCGCCTGCCCGCCTCGAAGGCCGCCCGCTTCACGACGTCGTTGACCGTGCCGGCGCCGACGGCGATCGGCGTCGCTCCGGCGGAGCGGATGGCCGCGGCGATCTCGGCCACCAGGGCGTCGGAAGCGTAGGGCGCGGGCGCTGCCGGGAGGATGTGGAGGAGGCTGTCCGGATGCCGCTCGAGGAATAGGTCGAGGCGCCGGCCGACGGCTGCCCGGATCCTCTCATCACTCACGATGAGGAAGGGTCCTTGGCCGAAGTGGCGCTCGACGATCTCGGGCAGGGAATCGAGGAGCCTTGGACCGAATTCGCTAAAGACGGTATCGATCCTTGTGGCGTCTGTTCGTTTTGCCGGGACTTCAGGATCCATGCCCGCAGTATAGTTAGATAATGTTTGAATAGTCAAGCAAAACAAACACAAACAATCAGAATGATGTGTTTTTATGTTTGACAAACTGCGAATCAATGGTAGAATCCTCTCGTCAACAGATCCCCAAGGAGGAAGTAGCATGAGGAAGCTCGGCTTGGTCCTTTCGATCCTGGTGGCCGCGAGCGCCCTGTTCGCCCAGAGCCCCACGAAGGTCTCGTTCTGGTATTCGGTCGGCGGAAGCGTCCGCACGGCAGTCGAGAAATGCATCGCGGATTACAACGCCTCGCAGGCCAAGTACCAGATCGAGGGCGTCTTCGCCGGAAACTACGAGGAGTCGCTGCAGAAGATCATCGCCGCGATCGCGACCGGGAGCGCGCCCGTCCTGATCCAGCAGGCCCATGTCTACGCCCCGACCCTCATCGACGCGAACACCCTCGAGGTCCTCGATCCCTACATCGCCGCGGACAAGTCCTTCCAGCGCGAGCAGTTCATCGAGCCCCTCTTCCAGTCGAACGTCTACAAGGGCAAGACTTACGGCGTGGCCTTCAACTGCTCGACGCCGATCATGTACTACAACAAGGACCTCTTCAGGAAGGCCGGGCTCGATCCCGAGAAATTCCCCGCCACCTGGCCGGAGTTCTACGAGGCCGCGAAGAAGCTCACGGCCCTCGGCAAGGACAACTACGGCTACATCCTGAGCTACGGCTCCGGCTGGATCCTCGAGGGCCTCGTCTGGGAGCAAGGCGCCGAGTGGATGGCCAAGGACAATTCCAGGGTTCTCTGGAACGACAAGGCCCATGTCGACGCGCTCGCCTTCTACAAGAAGCTGGTCGACCAGAAGCTCGCCGTGTACAAGGGCGGCGAGCCCGACTTCATGAGCGGCAAGGCCGCCATCTTCGTGGAATCCACCGCCTCCCTCACGAGGCTCAAGGGCATGGCCACCTTCGACATGGGCACCGCGGTCTTCCCCGCCGGCTCGCGCAAGGCCGTCCCCCTCGGCGGCGGCAGCCTCTACGTCTTCCGCAAGAACTCCAAGGCCGTCAAGGAGGGCGCCTGGGACTTCATCAAGTACATGACCAGCAAGAACGTCCAGATGCAGTGGGGAGCGGCCACCGGCTACCTCGTCGTCCGCAAGGACGCCCGCGAGGCTCTCGAGGCCGACGGCTACCTCAAGCAGGACAAGCGCTACCAGACGACCTACCAGCAGCTGCCCTACATCCGCCCGGAGAACGAGACCGCGTTCCCCGCCTTCCTCAACCTCAGGACCATCTACAACAATGCCTGGGATAAGATCATGATGCAGGGCGCCGACATCCAGGCCACCATGGACGAGGCGGCCCAGAAGGCGAACGAGGTCATCAAGGATACCATGTAGGGGGCCCTCCGGCCCGACGGGGGCCGCGGAGGATGCGATCCTCCGCGGCCCCCGCGCGCCCACCGGCCGATTCCCGGGAGGACTCTGACGATGGTGATATCCCGCAAGCGCGATACGAGGCTCTTCCTGGCGCTCGCCCTGGGCCCGACCTTGCTGGTCATGTTCGTGTTCAGCTACTTCAGCCTCTTCTACTGCCTCGGCGTGTCCTTCCTCAAATGGAACATGCTCGGCTCCCCTCGCTGGATAGGACTCCGCAACTACGCCCAGATGCTCGCCAATCCCGATTTCTGGAATTCCGTGAAGGTGACCCTCGTCTATTCCCTCTGGAGCGTGCCCCTCTGCGTCGTCCTCGGCCTGGCCGCCGGGCTCGTCCTGAAAGGCGCGGTCTTCGGCCGCTCCTTCTTCCGCGTGATGCTCTTCCTGCCGGTGATCATCTCGATGGTGGTCGCGTCGTTGATCTGGAAGTGGATCTTCAACCCCTCGCAGGGGCTCCTGAACTACGCCATCTTCGGGCTCGGCCTAGCGGACCGCGGCTCGGCTCCGCACTGGACCCAGTGGTTCCTCGACCCGCAGGGCGGCTCGATGGCGGCCCTGCTCACCGTCGGCGTCTGGAAGCGCATCGGCTACAACGGCGTCATCTTCCTGGCGGGCCTGCTCAACATCCCCGCGGAGTATTACGAGGCCGCGACCTTGGAGGGGGCCTCCGCGCTCCGTAAGTTCACGGGCGTGACCCTGCCCCTCCTCTCCCCGACCACCTTCTTCGTCGTGATGATCCAGATCATCGCGGCCATCAAGGTCTCGGTCTCGCCCCTCGTCCTCACGGGCGGCGGCCCGGTGAACAGCACGGAGACCCTGGTCCTCCACATCTACAAGGAGGCCTTCGAGAATTTCCGCATGGGCTACGCATCCGCCCTCGCGGTCTTCGTCTTCCTCCTCATACTCGCCTTCACCGTGCTCCAGCAGGTCCTCGGCGAGAGAAAGGTCCACTACCAATGAGCGTCGACGCGCGACCGCGCCTCCTCGCGGGCAGGCGACCCAAGCCCCTGGCGATCCTCGGCTACGCCCTCCTCCTCGCCTTCGTGCTCCTCTACGACCTGCCGGTCCTGTGGATGTTCCTCACGGGCTTCAAGGACAACACGGAGATCTACAAGTTCCCGCCGACCCTCCTCCCCTCGCGCTTCTCCTTCGGGAACTACGCGGAGACCTGGCGCGCGACGGCCTGGCCGCGCTACATGGCCAACACCCTCTTCGTCGCCGGCGCCATACCCGTCCTCAAGATCCTCCTCTCGGCCTTCGCGGGCTACGCCCTGACCTTCGAGTTCAAGGGGGCGAAGCTCATCTTCCTCGCGATACTCGGCACGATGATGATCCCCGAGGAGACGACCCTCGTCGCCAAGTACCTCGTCGTGGCGGGCCTGGGCTGGATCAACACCTACTGGGCCCTCATCGTGCCCGGCATGGTCGGCGCCTTCGCCGTGTTCATGTTCCGGCAGTTCTTCCTGACCCTGCCCTCCGACCTCCGCGACGCCGCGGCCATCGACGGCTGCGGCCAGTTCAGGTACATGATCTCCATCGGCCTTCCCCTCGCGAAGTCGACGGCCTTGACGGTGGGCCTCCTCTCCTTCCTCGACGAGTGGAACTCGACCCTCTGGCCCCTCATCGTCATCAACAACGACAAGATGCGCCTCGTCCAGATCGCCCTCAAGGCCTTCTCGGACGACCGGGGCACGACCTGGAACCAGCTCATGGCGGGCTGCACCTTCGCGTCGCTGCCCGTGATCATCCTGTTCCTCTTCGTGCAGCGGCAGTTCATCGAGGGCGTGGCGTCCTCGGGCATCAAGGGTTAGGAGAGGGGCATGGGCATCAAGGGTTCGAAGGGCATAGGCGGAGAGGTCTTCTTCCAGGCGCACCGAGGCGGCGGCGGTTTCGAGAGGCCGGACAACACCATGGTCTCGGCCTCCTACGGCTGGGATCTCGGAGGCATCCCCGAGCTCGACGTCAGGCGGACCGCGGACGGCCGCGTCGTCTGCCTCCACGATCCCACCTTGCGCAGGACCGCTCCCGCGGCCGGCGGGCTCGCCGACAGGCCTGTGGGCACGCTCAGCTACGAGGAGTTCCGCGGCCTCGACGTCGGCTCCGCCTTCTCCCCCGAGTACGCGGAGGCCCGCGTCCCCCTCCTCGAGGAGATACTCGATGGCATGGCGGGGCGCCCCGAGCGCCTCGCCTACCTCGATCTCAAGGAGATCGGCCTCTCCGAACTGGCGGCGCCGATCGCCGCCCGAGGCCTCGAGCGGCGCGTGGTGGTGAGCGGGCCCGTCCGCGAGAGCCTCCTCGAGCTGAAGCGGATCCTCCCCGGCGTCGGGACCATGCAGTGGTGCGGCGGGCCCGGGCCGCGCATCGAGGCGGCCTTCGAGGAATCGGCGGCGGCGGGCTTCGAGGGCCTCGACCAGATACAGCTCCACCTCAACGACGATCCCTCGCGCGCGGGCTCCTGGCGCTACACGGTCGGGCCCGCCTTCCTTGGCCGCGCCCTCGAAGCCTGCGCACGCGCCGGGGTCGACCTCGAGGTCCTGCCCTGGAAATTCGACGACGGCGACATCGTCTCCCTCCTCGACCTCGGCCTCCGCTGGTTCGCGACGGACGAGCCGGGCCGCTTCCGCCGCCTGGTGCTCGCGTGGCAGGCGAAGTGACGAGGCGGGGTTCCTGCCCTTCCGTTATGTTTCGCATAACGCGCTTGCTCTCCCTCGTCGCGCTGCTCGCGGCGGCGTCGGCCTCCGTCGCGGAGCCGCGCCGCCTCGTCGTGATGCACCTCAACGACAGCCACTCGCATCTCGCGCCCTTCTCCGTCAAGGGCGGGCCCGAGGCGGGCGGCTTCGCGCGGATCGCCGCGAAGGTCGCCACGATCCGCGCCTCGGGTACGCCCTCGATCCTCCTCCACGGCGGCGACGCGATCGTCGGCTCGGCGGACGACTACCTCGACCGCCTGAGGCCAGACTGGGCCCGCCTGCCCACCTACGGCTGGCGGGGCCTCGACGACGTCGCCGCGATGAACGCGATGGGCTTCGACGCCATGGTCCTCGGCAACCACGAGTTCGACTTCGGCCGCCGCTGGCTCGAAGGCCTCATGTCGAGGGCTTCCTTCCCCATGCTGTCGGCCAACGTGTCGCGGCGGGATATTCCCCGGGTCGAGGGCCGGGGCGCCGGCCTCCTCGCCGCGCCCTTCGCGACCATCGAGCGCGGCGGGCTCAGGGTCGGCGTCGTCGGGCTCACGACCCAGGAATTCCAGAAGAGCACGCAGGTCCTCGTCGAGGATCCGATCGCCGTGGCGGCCTCGCTCGTCCCGCGGCTGGGCGCGGACTGCGACCTCGTCGTCGTACTCTCCCACCTCGGCCTCGAGCTCGACCTCGAGCTCGCGAGGCGGGTGCCGGGCATCGACCTCATCGTCGGCGGCCACACGCATGACAGGCTCTCCGAGCCGCGGAGGCAGGGCCGGACCCTGGTCGTACAGGCCGGATCCCTTGGCCGCGATCTCGGCGTCCTCGAGCTCCTCGTCGACGGTGGAGCCGTGCTCGACTGGAGCTACCGACTCGAGCCCATCGGGCCGGGCCTCCCCGAGGAGTCCGAGGCGGCGGCCCTGGTCGACCGCTACTCGCGGCTCGGCGAGGCTCCTGACGGCGGATTGCCCTGGAGCCGCGAGGGAGCCAATCCCCTCGGCGCCTTCGCCTGCGAGTGCCTCCTCGAAGCGACGGGAGCTGACGTCGCGCTCTTCCGATCGGGCGCCATTGTCGCGGGGCTGCCCGGCGGAATGCTGCGCGCGGAGGATTTCTTCGAAGCCTTCTGGCCCTACCGCCCGCGCGCCCAGGGCCCGCAGAAGGACCTCGACGAGACCCAGCTCCTGCAGATGGCCAAGTCCCCGCGCGACAGGCTCCTCCGCTCCCTCGTCGGCTCTTCCGACGGCCTGCGGAGCGTCGCCCTCGTCGAGCTTCCGTCCGGGGCGGTCGCGGCGATGCTTGCCTCGAACGACGCGTTGCGCGGCACCGACGACTATCTGCGCTACGCGTTGGCTGACGGCGTCGCGCAACCTTCAATCGCCGCGGAAGCCGGCGAGGCCGGGACGGTCCTGCGCGTCGCCCTGACCGTCGACGTGCTGCAACGCTCCTCGATGTACGGCTTCGACTGGAGCCCCGAGGGAGTGTCGCCGTCCGGGTACGAGCTCTTCGAGGC
>CAYNPQ010000009.1:0-10593 GCA_964399065.1 uncultured Treponemataceae bacterium
CGGTCGAGGCGGGCGTCCGCTCGGCCGAGAAGGTCGGCGAGGTCGTCTCGACCCACGTCATCCCGAGGCCGCACGAGTCCGTGGACGCGGCCCTGCCCCTCGGCAGGAAGCCCGCCCCGGCGAAGAAGTAGGAAGTCCGCGATGTTCCTCGCGCGCGTCCGCGGCACGGTCGTGTCCACGTACAAGGCCGCCTCGATGGAGGGGCTCCGGCTCCTCCTCCTCGAGAAGGTGGATCCCGAGCTCCTCAAGGGCAAGGGCGACTACGTCGTCGGCATCGACGCCGTGGGCGCCAACGCCGGAGAGATCGTGTTCTACGTTGGTGGCTCGAGCGCGAGGATGACCGAGGCCACGAAGGGCAAGCCCTCCGACGCGACGATCGTCGCGATCGTGGACGCGATCGAGAAGGACGGCCGCCTGACCTACGAGAAGGCGAAGCCGGAATGAACCTCGCCCGCGTCCGGGGCGTCGTCGTCGCGTCGCGCCGCGCCGACTCCCTCGAGGGTCCGCGCTTCCTCGTGACCGAGGACTGCCGCGCCGACGGCGCGGGCCGGGGCGAGTACCTCGTGGTCCTCGACATGGTCGGCGCCGAGCGCGGGCAGCTCGTGCTGGTCGCGCAGGGCTCCTCCTGCAGGTGGACCTTCCGCACGGAGGACGAGCCCGTCGACGCGGTCGCGATCGCGATCGTCGACCAGGTCGATTCCGGCGGGGTCATGCTCTGGGACGAGGCGAGGCGGGAGCTGTAGATGGCGTTCGATGCTGACGAGATACGGCGGGTCGTGACCGAGTTGCTCCGCTCGCCGGAGATGGCCGCGTTGCTCGAAACAGGGGCCGCCCCCGCGGCGGCGGCGCAAGCCTCCGCGGCGGCGCCCGCGGGCTCGGGCGGGCTCGGCGCCTTCCCCGACGTGGGCTCCGCGGTCGCCGCGGCCGCGCAGGCCCAGCGGGAGCTCGTCGAGCTGCCCCTCGCGACGCGGCGCGCGATGGTCGAGGCGATGCGGCGGGCCGTGCTCGAGGCGAACAGCGCCTTGAGCGAGGCCGCGGTCGCCGAGACGGGGCTCGGGAACCTCCGCGACAAGCGGGCCAAGAACGAGCTCGCAGCGACGAAGACGCCCGGGGTCGAGGATCTTGTCCCCGCGGCGACGACCGACGAGCACGGGCTCACGCTCACCGAGCTCGCGCCCTACGGCGTGATCGGCGCGATCACGCCCGTCACCAACCCCATAGCGACGATAACCTGCAACGCGATCGGCATGGTCGCGGCCGGCAACGCGGTGGTGTTCAACGTGCACCCCGGCGCCAAGGGCGTGTCCCGCCTCCTCGTGGGCATGCTCAACGAGGCGATGGCCGGGGCCGGCGGCCCCCGCACCCTCCTCTGCACGGTCGCGGAGCCGACGATCGAGAGCGCGGGCGAGCTCATGAGGCACCCGGGCATCGGCCTCCTCGTGGTCACGGGAGGTCCCGGCGTCGTGCGGGCGGCCATGGGCTCCGGCAAGAAGGCCATCTGCGCGGGGCCGGGCAACCCGCCCTGCGTGGTCGACGAGACGGCCGACCTCGCGAAGGCGGGCCGCGACATCGTGGACGGCGCGAGCTTCGACCACAACGTGGTCTGCATCTGCGAGAAGGAAGTGCTGGCCGTGGCCTCCATCGCCGACCGGCTCAAGGAGGAGATGGTCCGCGCGGGCGCCTTCGAGCTCTCGGCCGCGCAGGCCGAGGCGGTCACGCGGCTCGTCATCGCCGAGCCCGGCGGCCCCGGCAAGGAGGGCGCGCCGAACAAGGCCTTCGTCGGCAAGAGCCCCCAGTTCATCGCGAAGGCGGCGGGCTTCGAGGCGCCGGCCGAGGCGCGGCTCCTCCTCATGGACGTGACGAGGAGCCACCCCCTGGTCTGGACGGAGCAGCTCATGCCGGTCCTGCCCTTGGTGCGCATGAAGGACGCCGACGAGGCGATCGACTTCGCCGTGGAGGTGGAGCACGGCTTCCGCCACTCGGCCATGATCCACTCGCACGACATCTCGCGGCTCTCTCGGATGGCGAGGCTGATGAACTGCTCCCTCTTCGTGAAGAACGGACCCTGCTACGCCGGGCTCGGCAAGGGCGGGGCGGGGCACACTTCCTTCACGATCGCGAGCCCGACGGGCGAGGGCATCACGAGGCCCCGCTCCTTCGCGCGCGAGCGGCGCTGCACGCTCGTCGACTACTTCAGGATCGTGTGAGGGCGCCGCGATGAAGCTCGGAAGGGTGATCGGGCGGGTCGTGAGCACGACCAAGCTCCCCTGCCTCGACGGCCTCAAGCTCCTCCTCGTCCAGCCCATCGACGAGAAGGGCGGCGACTCGGGTTCGCCCATCGTGGCCTTCGACACCGCGAGGGCGGGCGAGGGCGACACGGTGATCCTGGAGGCGGGCAAGGAGGCGGCGCAGGCCAACCCCAACGGCTGGTTCAACCCGGCCGACGCCGCCATCCTCGGCGTGGTCGACGCCGTGAACCGGGAGGAAGGGCGATGACGCTCGGCAGGGTCGTGGCGAGCGTGGTCTCCACGGAGAAGCACCCGCACTACGTCGGGAAGAAGATACTCGCGGTGCAGCCCCTCGACGGCGAGGGGAGGCCCCGCGGCGCCTGCGTCCTCGCGGTCGACGGGGTCCAGGCCGGCGTCGGCGACCTCGTGCTCGTCGTGGACGAGGGCGGGTCGGCCCGCTCCGCGATCGGCGACGAGGGGGCCCTGACCGTGAGGACGGCGATCTGCGGGATCGTGGATCGCGTGGACATCGAGGAGACGACGTGAGCGACGAGGAAAGGCCGGCCGACGCCGTGAGGAGCGTCGCGATCGGGGCCGACCACGGCGCGGTGGCCCAGAAGGAGATGCTCGCCAAGTACCTCTCCCTCCTCGGGT
Source organism: uncultured Treponemataceae bacterium (assembly GCA_964399065.1). Lineage (GTDB taxonomy): Bacteria > Spirochaetota > Spirochaetia > Treponematales > Rectinemataceae > JAKLFE01. The sequence continues at coordinate 2,883 of CAYNPQ010000009.1, forward strand.
ACCGCGTCGTGAACGTCGGGACCTTCGGGACCGAGAAGGTCGACTATCCCGACATCGCGCTCGCGGTCTGCCGCAGGGTCAGGAGCGGCGACTGCGAGCGGGGGATCCTGCTGGACGGGGCGGGGATCGGCTCCTGCATGGCGGCGAACAAGGTCCGCGGCATACGCGCGGCCATGTGCTACGACCTCAGGACCGTGGTCAACAGCCGCGAGCACAACGACGCCAACGTCCTGACCCTCGGGGGGCCCCTCCACGGCCCCGACGAGCTCGCCGAGATGGCGAAGGTCTGGCTGGCCACCCGCTTCGGCGGCGGCCGGCACATCGTGAGGATCAACAAGATCATGGCGATCGAGCGCGGAGGCTCCGAAGGATGACGGATCAGGACAAGTTGGTCGAGAGGATCGTGCAGGAGCTGCTCTCGCGGATGGGCGGCGCCGCCGGCGCGCCGGCGGCGGGGGCGCCCGCGACGGCCAAGGCCGCCTCCGCGGGCGCGATCCCCCTCGCGCCCGCCGACCTCGCGAAGCTCATCGACCACACCCTCTTGAAGCCCGAGGCCAACGGGGAGCAGGTCGACGCGCTCTGCGACGAGGCCGCGAAGCACCATTTCTACTCTGTCTGCGTGAATTCGAGCTGGGTCGAGCGCTGCGCCCGCCGCCTCGGCGGCACGGGCGTCAAGGTCTGCGCCGTCGTGGGCTTCCCCTTGGGCGCCATGGAGTCGCGCGCGAAGGCCTTCGAGGCCCGGACCGCCATCGCCAACGGCGCGGCCGAGATCGACATGGTCATGAACGTCGGGGCCATGAAGGCCGGCGACATCAAGACCGTCCGTGAGGACATGCTGGCGGTCCGGCGGGCATGCAGGGCCGGAGTCGTCCTCAAGGTGATCATCGAGGCCTGCCTCCTCTCCGACGAGGAGAAGGTCCTGGCCTGCGAGATCGCCAAGGACGTCGGGGCCGACTTCGTGAAGACCTCGACGGGCTTCTCGAAGTCGGGGGCGACCGTGGCCGACGTCGCCCTCATGCGGCGCACGGTCGGCCCGAAGATGGGGGTGAAGGCGGCCGGCGGGGTGCGGAGCTTCGAGGACGCCCTCGCCATGATCGAGGCGGGGGCGACGCGGCTCGGCACGAGCGCCGGCGTACTCCTCGTGAGCGGCCAGAAGGCCACGGGCAATTACTAGGAACGGGAGGCGCGTCGACCGGCCTGGCCGGCCGACGGGCTTCGATTTACGCTTGCGCAAGGTTGGCCCGAAGGGCTAAAATCATGGTTCAAATCCTCGAGAAGAGGAACAAAGGAGAGCACATGAAGAAGATCGCGCTGCTCATGATCGTCCTCGCCGTGATCGGCGGCCAGGCCTTCGCCCAGAAGACCTTCCCCGTCGGCATGGTCACCGACGCCGGCACCATCGACGACAAGTCCTTCAACCAGGGCACTTGGGAAGGCATCCTCAAGTCCAGCAAGGACTTCGGCTTCAAGACCAAGTACCTCAAGCCCGTCGGCACGACCGAGGCCGACTACGTGAAGGAGATCGGCAACCTCTACGACGCCGGCTTCAAGTTCATCGTCACCCCCGGCTTCAAGTTCGAGACCTCCATCTTCATCGTCCAGGACAAGTACCAGGACGCGAAGTTCGTCCTCATCGACGGCTCCCCGAACAACGGCAAGTGGGACGCCACCCGCCAGGAGAAGGTCGGCCCGAACACGGTCGCCATCTTCTTCGCCGAGCACGAGTCCGGCTTCATGGCCGGCGTCGCCGCCGCCCTCCAGATCAAGGCCGGCGAGTTCGGCTTCATCGGCGGCATGGAGATCCCGGCCGTCCAGAAATTCAACTGGGGCTTCCAGCAGGGCGTCGCCTACGCGAACAAGGCCTTCGGGACCAAGATCGTCATGAAGGCCGAGAACGTGATCTACCAGGGCACCTTCTCCGACGTGGCCGCCGGCCAGCAGCTCGCCGCCACCATGTTCGACAAGGGCGTCAAGGCCGTCTTCGCCGCCGCGGGCGGCGTGGGCGTCGGCGCCATCAACGAGGCCAAGGCCCGCGCCGTGGCCGGCAAGACCGCCTGGATCGTCGGCGTCGACGTCGACCAGTACAACGACGGCGTCTACGACGCGAAGGCCAACAAGTCCATCATCCTGACCAGCGCCATGAAGGGCATCGGCGTCGCCGCCTACGACATGATCAAGGCCGAGCGCGAGGGCAAGTTCCCCGGCGGCCAGACCCTCATCTTCAACGCGAAGAACAACGGCATCGGCATCCCCGAGAAGAACCCCAACCTCTCCGCCGACGTCCAGAAGAAGGTCGCGGCCGTCTACAAGGACCTCCAGGCCGGCAAGATCGTTGTCGCCGACAAGCAGGGCGCGCTGATCAAGTAAGCCCAGCCCGGGCACAGCTCGTCGCCGCCCCCCGGAAGCGGGGGGCGGTCTTTTCAAGAGGCGCGCGGCCGCGGCGCGCGCTATACTTCAAGGGAATTCTCGAGGAGGGACCATAGTGGACTATATCGTCGAGATGCTCAACATCACTAAGCGCTTCCCCGGGATACTCGCGAACGACGACATCTCGATCCAACTCAAGAAGGGCGAGATCCTCGCCCTCCTCGGCGAGAACGGGGCCGGCAAGTCGACGCTGATGAGCATCCTCTTCGGCCTGTACAAGGCCGACTCGGGGACCATCCGCATCCGGGGCAAGGAGGTCCACGTCTCGAACCCGAACGTCGCCAATGAGCTCGGGATCGGCATGGTCCACCAGCACTTCAAGCTCGTCCACAACTTCACCGTCACGGAGAACATCGTCCTCGGCCTCGAGCCCCGCAAGGCGGGGGTCGTCGTGGACCTCAGGACGGCCGCGAAGAGGATCGAGGGGCTGTCGAAGACCTACGGCCTCAACGTGGACCCCTGGGCGAAGATCGAGGACATCACCGTCGGCATGCAGCAGCGCGTCGAGATCCTCAAGATGCTCTACCGCAACGCCGAGATCCTCATCTTCGACGAGCCGACCGCGGTGCTCACCCCCCAGGAGATCATCGACCTCATGGCGATCATGCGCAACCTCATCGCCGAGGGGAAGTCGATCATCCTCATCACGCACAAGCTCAAGGAGATCAAGGCCATCGCGGACCGCTGCACCGTGATCCGCCGCGGCAAGGTGGTCGGCACCGTCGAGGTCGCCGACTCCGACGAGGCGAGGATGGCCGAGATGATGGTCGGCCGCGCGGTGAGCTTCACCGTCGACAAGAAGCCCCGCGAACCCGGCGAGGTGGTGCTCGAGATCGAGGGCCTCAACGTCCTCTCGAGCCGCAAGATCCCCGCGGTCAAGGACCTCTCGCTCCAGGTGCGCTACGGCGAGATACTCGGCCTAGCGGGCGTCGACGGGAACGGCCAGACCGAGCTCGTCGAGGCGCTCACCGGCCTGCGCAAGGTCCAGTCGGGGAAGATCAGGCTCAAGGGCGTCGACATGACCGACTCCACCGTCCGCTCGCGGATCCGCGCGGGGATCGCCCACATCCCCGAGGACCGCCAGCGCCGCGGCCTCGTCCTCGACTACTCGATGGAGGACAACTTCGTCCTCGAGATCTACGGCCTGGCTCCCTACTCGAAGCGGGGCTTCCTGAACCGCAAGGCCATCCGCACGCACGCCGACAAGCTCATGACGGACTTCGACGTCCGCGCCGGCGAGGGCGGCCTCGCCGGCGCCCGCTCCCTCTCCGGCGGCAACCAGCAGAAGGCCATCGTCGGGCGCGAGATCTCGCACGACCCCGACCTCCTCGTGGCCGTGCAGCCGACGCGCGGCCTCGACGTCGGCTCCATCGAGTACATCCACAAGCGCCTCGTGGAGCAGCGCGACCGTGGCAAGGCGGTCCTCCTCGTGTCCCTCGAGCTCGACGAGATCATGGACCTCTCTGACCGCGTCGCGGTCATCAGCCACGGCTCCATCGCCGGCCTCCTCGACCCGAAGAAGGTGACCGAGGCGGAGATCGGCCTGATGATGGCCGGGGCCAAGAAGGGAGAGCAAAAGTGAAAGGCCTCAAGGACCTCTTCACCGCGCTGGCCGCGGTCGTCTTCGGGCTCCTCGCAGGCGCCATCCTCATGCTCGCGATCAAGTCCAACCCGCTGGAGGGCTTCTCCTACCTCTTCCGCGGCGGCCTCATGAACATCGAGCGTATCGGCAACACCCTGGCCACGGCCACGACGTTGACCCTCACCGGACTCGCCATGGCCTTCGCGATCCGCACCGGCCTCTTCTCGATCGGCGCGGCGGGGCAGATGCTCATGGGCGGCCTCACCGCCATCGCGATCGGCCTCACCTGGACGCTGCCGAAGCCCCTCATGCTCCCGATCATCGTGATCGCCGCCGGCCTCGCCGGCGCGGCCTGGGGCTTCATCCCCGGCTACCTCAAGGCCCGCTTCAACGTGCACGAGGTCGTGTCGACGATCATGCTCAACTGGATCGCCTACTGGACCGTGTACTACACCGTGCCGAAGTACTTCAAGGCCGAGTACCTCGAGACCGAGTCCCGGCACATCCCCGACTTCGCCTCGCTCAAGGTGCCCTGGCTGACGAAGCTCTTCCACGGCTCCTTCATCAACCTCGGCGTGTTCGTCGCCCTCGCCTGCGCGGTCGTCATCGCGATCATCCTGAACCGCACCGTGCTCGGCTACGAGCTCAAGGCCGTCGGCTTCAACCGCCACGCGGCCGAGTTCGCCGGCATCGACGTGCCGAGGAAGATGGCCCTCTCCCTCGCCATCTCCGGCACCCTCGCGGGCCTCGCGGGCGCGACCTTCTACGTCGGCTACGCGGTCAACATGCAGATCGGCGTCATGCCCGCCGCGGGCATGGACGGAATAGCCGTCTCCCTCCTCGGCGCGAACAGCCCCCTGGGCGTCGTCCTCGCCGCGCTCTTCTTCGGCATCCTGCACTCGGGCAAGGGCTTCATGAGCGCGATGACGAACATACCGCCGGAGATCGGCGACACCATCATCGCGACCATCATCTACTTCGCGGCCACGAGCGTCCTCTTCACGAGGCTCTGGGACGCGGTCACGGCGAGACTACGGAGGAAGGCCTGACATGTGGGACATAGTATCGCGCATCTTCCCCTACGCGATCGCGTACACGGTGCCGCTCCTCGCGGCCTCGCTCGGCGGCCTGTACAGCGAGCGCTCCGGCGTCTTCAACATCGGCCTCGAGGGCCTCATGGTCGTCGGCAGCTTCGTCTGCGCCTTCGTCGTCAAGACCCTGCAACCGACCCTCGGCCAGGGCGCCCTCTGGATCGGCCTCGCGGCCGCGGCCGCGGGAGGCCTGCTCTTCTCCGTCCTCCACGCCTTCGCGAGCATCAACCTCGCCGCGAACCAGGTCATCTCGGGCACCGCCATCAACATGGTCGCCGGCGCCCTCACCGTCTTCCTCGCGCGGACCTTCACGGGCTCGGGCAACGTGCACATCACCCTGGGCTTCGTCCCCTACGACATCCCCGTCCTCTGCAAGATCCCCGTCCTCGGCCCCCTCCTCTTCACGAAGACCTACGCGACGACCTGGCTCGTCCTCTCGATCCTCCTCCTCTCCTGGTTCGTGCTCTACAAGACGCCCTTCGGCCTGCGCTTGCGCGCCTGCGGCGAGCACCCCCAGACCGCCGACGCCGCGGGCGTGAACGTCTACCGCATGCGCTACGCGGGCGTCCTCATCTCCGGCGCCCTCGCCGGCCTCGCCGGCGCCTGCATCCTCGTCACCTTCTCCGGCGAATTCAACGGCACCGTGGCCGGCCTCGGCTTCCTCGCCATGGCCGCCCTCATCTTCGGCCAGTGGAGGCCCCTCGGCATCCTCGGCGCGACCTTCTTCTTCGGCTTCGCCGCCACCCTGGCCAACGTCTCGCAGGCGGTGCCCGTCCTCGCCAAGATCCCCGGCCTCGTCCTCAAGGCCTTCCCCTACGTCGTGACCCTCCTCGCCCTCGTGGCCTTCTCCAAGAACACGCAGGGACCGAGGGCCGCGGGCGAGCCCTTCGACGCGGGCAAGCGCTGATCCCTCCTTGCCCGACCGGCGCGGCCCCCTCGGGAGCCGCGCCGGCCCCTCCTTGCGGCCCCCGCCTCCCGATGCTAGACTCTCGCCCGTTCGGGGAGTAGCCGACCGCCCCTCGGGGCGGGGGAGGCGATCGTCAGCACGGGGATGATGAATCCCCCGGTCGCCTCCGGTTGCCCGCCGCGGCCCGCGCCGCGGCGGGGACAGCGGCGAGACCGTACGGGGCGAGCCCGTACGGCCTCGCCATCCTGTCGGCCGGATGGAGGCATCCATCGTGAAGCTCTTCGTACTCGTCGTCTCGCTCGTCATGTACCTTCTCGTCATCGCCTTCTCGCACAAGAAGGCCTGGTTCACCCTCGGCGCGGCCGCCCTGATCGTCGGCGCGGGCTACATCGCCAGGATGAACGGCGCGGAGACCGGCTTCGTCACCCTCGGCACCGCCCTCGGCGAGCTCGTGAGCTGGAACATCCTCATGATCTACGTGGGCAGCCTCGTCATCGCCGACCTCTTCATCTACTCGAAGGTGCCCGCCTACCTCGCGGACAAGGCCGTGGAGAAGTCGCCGACCCTCGGCATCGCCATCGTCGCCATCCTCGTCATGACCGGACTCATCTCGGCCTTCGTCGAGAACGTCGCGACCGTCCTCCTCATGGCGCCCATCGCGATCGAGCTCACCCGCCGCCTCAAGATCGACCCCACGCCCTTCATGATCGGCCTCGCCATCATGGCCAACCTCCAGGGCACCGCCACACTGGTCGGCGACCCGCCCTCGATGATCTTCGCGAGCTTCGCCGGCTACTCCTTCAACGACTTCTTCTTCTACCAGGGCCGCGTCTCGATCTTCTTCGCCGTGCAGGTCGGCATGATCGTCGGCGCCCTCTACCTCTACGGCTACTTCAAGTCCCTGAAGAAGATCCACGTCGACCTCGGCGAGTTCAAGATCGTCTCGATGGTCCCGACCTTCCTCCTCGTCGGGATGATCGTCGGCCTGGCCCTCATCTCCTTCCTCTCCGGCGCGGGCCTCCACGCGACCTCGGGCCTCCTCTGCATGGTCCTCGCCGTCATCGGCCTCGCCTGGTACAAGCTCTCGCAGAAGCAGCCCTGGTCCGAGGTGAAGGACCTCGTGAAGCGCCTCGACTGGGAGACCATCCTCTTCCTCGTCGGCATCTTCATCGTCGTCGGCGCCATCTCCAAGGTCGGCCTCCTCGACGAGCTCGCGCGCATCCTGAACGACTTCATCGGCGGCAACATGGTCCTCGGCTTCATCGTCATCGTGGCCGTCTCCGTCCTCATCTCCGGCTTCGTCGACAACGTCCCCTACATCATCGCCATGCTGCCCGTGGCCTCCATGCTCGCGAAGTCCCTCTCGCTCAAGCCCGAGCTCTTCATGTTCGGCCTCCTCATCGGCTCCTGCCTCGGCGGCAACCTCACGCCCTTCGGCGCCTCGGCCAACGTCGTCGCCTGCTCCCTCGTCAAGAAGGAGGGCAGGCACGTCGGCTTCATGCGCTGGCTCAAGATCGCCGGCCCCTTCACCGTGCTCACCACCGCCGCCTCGGCGCTCTTTGTCTTCTTCGTGTGGAAGTAGGAAAGAGTGCGGGGGAACAACCTTCCCTACGGAAGACCGACGAAGCGTGAGCTTCGTCGCCGCCAAGGCGTTTGCGCCTTGGCGCCTTCCCCCGCGCCCCCATCTTCCAAGGCGAATGGACG
>CAYNPQ010000009.1:10693-17317 GCA_964399065.1 uncultured Treponemataceae bacterium
GCGACGCAGCCGCCGACCAGGGGGACGCGGGAGGGGCCGATGAGCCGGGCGGGGCCCTCGATCCCGATCTCGACGCACTCGGTCGCGAAGGGGAAGAGGTTCCCGTACTGGTCGAGGGCCCTGAGGACCACGCGGGTCGCGTCCCAGCCGCCGTCCGCGGGCGGCGCGAGGGAGTGGTCATCGGCCTCCATGGCGAGACGCTCGTAGCGGGCGTCGCCGCCGTAGGTCCGGCGCGCGACTTCCTTGCCGTCGATGAAGCCCACCAGCTCGAAGCGCTCGTCGGCCTGGCCCCAGCCGATCGTGTACTTCGCGACCAGCTTCTCGGCCTGGTCGCGCGTCAGGCGGTTGCGAAGAAGGAACAGGCCGAAGCGGGCGAGGTCGATCGGGCCGAGCGCCTCGAAGCCCTCGGAGAAGACGATGCCGAGTAGCCTGCGGACGAGGGCCCGGTCCCGCGGGGAGAAGCCCTCGGCCTCGAGGCGGTCGCCGACGAGGTCGCGGATGACGACGGGGGGGTGGGGCAGGCCGGGGAAGGCCTCGCGGTCGGGCAGGAAGGCGCCGACGCGCTCTCCCGCGCGGTAGAGGACGACCTCGTCGCAGTTGGTGTAGACCTCGACGGGGAGGAGGCGCGCGGCGCTCCGCTCGCCCTTGGCGAAGAGCGAGGCCGCTACGAGGACGGGGCCGACGACGGAGGGCTCGGCCTGGCTCGCGTAGAGGGCGGCGGCGTACTTGGGCTCGCGGAACATGTCGGAGACGCCGTGGTAGCAGATGCGGTCGCCGGAGCCGAAGTCCTTGTGCGTGTTGTAGTCGAAGGCGCACCAGCCGATCGCGCCCGCGACGCCGGGGAGGCGGAAGGCGGCGTCGAGGACCCGGGCGTGGCGCAGCGCGTGCTCGGCGAGGCGCTCCTCGTTGTCGAAGCGCTTGGTGGGGTACATGTGCCCGTCGTGCTCGGTGACGAGGTAGGGCGCGTTCCTCCGCAGCCCCGTGACCTTGCGCGGCCTGCGGAGCGCGACCTCGCCGCCGTCGTGGACGAAGTCGTTGAAGGTGTACACGTCCTCGAGGAGCTCCGAGCGCTCGATGCAGCGCACGCCGCCGGTCTGGCGGGTCGGGTCGAGGCGATGCGCGATCTCGTTCGTGCGCGCGTAGAAGTCGTGGTCGTCGGGTGACTCGTTGATGCGGACGCCCCACAGCACGATCGAGGGGCGGTTGCGGTCCCGCCGGATCATCTCCTCCACCGAGGCGCAGGCGAGCTCCTTCCACGCGGCGTCGCCGATGTGCTGCCAGCCGGGGATCTCCTCGAAGACGAGGAGGCCGAGCTCGTCGCAGGCGTCGAGGAAGTGCCGCGACTGGGGGTAGTGGCTGGTGCGGACGAGGTTCAGGCCGAGCTCGCGCTTGAGGATCCCGGCGTCGCGGCGCTGGACTCGCGCGGGCATCGCGTAGCCCGCGTAGGGCCAGGACTGGTGGCGGTTGAGGCCGACGAGCTTGAGGGGCCGGCCGTTCAGGAAGAAGCCCTCGGGCCGGAACTCCGCCTCGCGGAAGCCGACCCGGACGGCGACGCGGTCCAGCTCGGCGCCGTCACGCGACAGGATCGCCGAGAGCTCGTACAGGGCCGGATCCGCGGGCTCCCAGGCGCGCAGGCCCTCGATGCCCTCCATCCAGGCCTCGGCCGCGAGGCCGCCGGCGCCGCCCCGCGCGACCGCGACCGCCGCGGAGGACGCGATGGGCGACGCCGTCCCCGCCGCGCCGGCCTCCCGGAGCTCGCAGCGGAGCTCGAGGCCCTCGATATCTCCCGCGGCGTCGACCTCGACCTGGACCCTGAGGTCCTTCGCGGCCTCGAGGGAGCGCTCGGGCCTCGCGAAGACGTCGCGCAGGAAGGCCTCGCCCTGGAGGCGCAGCCGGGCCTCGCGGTAGATGCCGCCGTAGCAGAGGTAGTCGATGACGTGGCCGAAGGGCGGCAGCCCCGGCCGCTCCGTCGAGTCGACCTTGACGACGAGGCGGTTCGTCCCCGCGCGCAGGCGGCCCGTGACCTCGATCGAGAAGGGCGTGTAGCCGCCCTCGTGGGCGCCGACGCGCTCCCCGTCCAGCCAGAGCTCGCAGGCGGCCATGACGCCCTCGAAGTCGAGGAAGGCCCGCTTCGAGGCGTCTGCGCCCGAGCACTCGATGTCGCGGGCGTAGGCGGAGACGAATTGATAGTCGCGCTCGTCGAAGCCGTTGTAGGGGAGCTCGCGGTTGGCGTGGGGCAGGTCGACGCGTTCCCAGGAATCGAGGTCGGCCCGGCCGTCGACGAAGGAGTCCTCGAAGCGGTCCTTGTACCGCCAGCCCGAATTCAGCTCCCTCGTCTCGCGCATCGCGTCCTCCCCGCCGGTCCGCGCGCCGCGCCGGCGGGGCAAGTATAGGCCCTCCGGACGGGCTCAGGAAAGGGGCAGGCGCCGGCCGGAGCGGAGGAGTCCCTCGAAGTCCCCGGCGCAGACGGGCTTGCTGTAGTAGTAGCCCTGCATGCGCCGCACGCCCATGCCGCGGAGTATCTCCGCCTGCCCGGCCGTGGCCACGCCCTCGACGAGGACCTGCTTGTTCTTCGAAGCGATCATCCCGATCATGCCCGCGACGAAGGCGCGGTCCTCCTCGCTCTCGACGATCTCGTCGATGAGCCGCTTGTCGATCTTCACGAGCTTGGCGGGGAGCCGCTTGAGGTAGGCCAGGGAGGAATAGCCCGAGCCGAAGTCGTCGACGTAGACGTCGACCCCGATCTCGCCGAGCCGCGCGATCTTCGCGATGGCATCCTCGATGTCGGTCATGCTCTGGGTCTCGGTGATCTCCAGCTTGAGGAGGGCGGGCGGGACGCCCTCGGACTTGAGGACGCCGTCGACGTACTCGACGAGGCCCTCGCCCCCGAATTCCTTGGCCGAGAGGTTGACCGAGACGTAGCGGTCGCCGAGGAGCCCGGCCCAGCGCTTGACGGAGCGGCAGACCCGGAAGAGGACCCATCGACCTATCATGATCGTGTCGCCCGACTCCTCGGCGAGGGGGATGAAGTCCGACGGCGGCACGTTGCCGAGCTCCGGATGCTGCCATCGGATGAGGGCCTCCGCCCCCACCATCCCTCCATCCCCGTCGACTATCGGCTGGAACCAGGTCTCGAACTGCTCGTCGACCAGGGCGCGCCTGATGTCGGAGCGCAGCCGCGCCTTGCGGAGCGAGGCCCGGTGCAGCTCCTTGTTGAAGATGACGAGGCTCTGGTCCCCGGCCCTCGCCTCGTCCATCGCCGACATCGCGAAGCGGACGAGGTCCTCCTTCGCGTCGCCGTCGTCCGGGAAGACCGAGGCGCCGACGTTGCAGCCGATGTTGATGACGGCCCCCTGGTGGTTGTAGGGGAAGGTGGCCTTGCCGACGATGTTCTCGGCCACGATGGCTATGTCGGCGCTCCGCCTCATCGTCGTCAGGATGACGGCGAGCTCCTTGCCCTCGAAGCGGAAGACGCAATCGGTGGCGCGCAACGCGTCCTTGATCTTGACCGCGGTGGATTCGAGGAGGAGGTCGCCGATCCCGTAGCCGTAGCGCGCGTTGATCTGCGAGAAGTTGCGCAGGTTCACGAAGAGGAGGGCCCGGATGCCGGAGTCGCCCGAGCCGCCCTTGCCCGAGCGCCTGGCCTTCTCGAGCTCCATCTCGAGCACGATGTCGAAGGACTTCCTGTTGAAGAGGCCCGTCGTGGCGTCCTTGAACTCGAAGTCGACGAGGCGGGACTCGAGCTCCTTCACCGCGGAGATGTCGTGCGAGTAGATCATCGCGCGGGTGACCTTGCCGCCCTCGAGGTAGGGGTAATACGAGACGTGTATGTACTTGTACTGGTCGCCGAACTTGAAGCGGTCGATGTCGTAGGATTCGCGGCCCTCGAAGCACTCGTCGAGGTGGGCCTTGATGCGCCGCGCGAAGCGTTCCTCGCCCCAGATCTCCGCGACGCTCTTCCCGACGATGTCCCGCTGCTCGAGCCCGAGCTCGCGGCAGTAGGAGGCGTTCACGAATTCGTAGACGTACTCCCTGTCGACCAGGGTGATGAAGTCCCTCGACGTGTCGACCAGCTTCTTGTGGATGGCGCTCATGATCTCCCCGTGCTTCAGGGACGCCGCGTTTCCCTCCCCTTGAGTATATACGATCGGGAAGGGAAGTGAAACCTCGCCCGATCCGCGGAAGGCGCCGTTGCCAGGTCGGGGGGGACGCGGATTCGCGGAGCGAATCCGCTGGGCAAAGGAAAGGCGCGCCCGCGTGAATGAGCGCGCCTTTCCTTTGCCGGGGACGAGTCTCGAACTCGCACGCCCCTTGCGGAGCAAGGGATTTTAAGTCCCTGGTGTCTACCGATTCCACCACCCCGGCCGGGCCGGCCGCGAGGCCGGCGGGTCGATGATACGCGGGCGACCGCGCGAGGTCAACCGGGAAGGCTTCCCCGCCTCCGCGTACCTCGACGCGGGGGCCGCGGCCGTGGCACTATCCTCGGCATGTCGAAGCGCGATTACCTTCTGGTCGGCGGCAAGCTCGTCCTGCCGCGCTCGGAGCTCGAGGACGGCTCCGTCGTCGTCCGGGGCGGCCGGATCAAGGCGGTGCTCCAGCCCGGGGAGCGGCTCCCCGCGGGGCTCCCGCGCATCGACGCGCGCGGCGCCTGGGTGACGCCCGGCCTCGCCGAGGTCCACATCCACGGCTGCCGCGGCATCGGCTTCGAGTCCCTCGACCCCGACCCGCGGAAGGGGGCCGCGGCCCTCCGCGCGGCGCGCGACTTCCTGCGCTCCCGCGGCGTCACCTGCTTCGTGCCGACGATCGTCTGCAGGCCCGACTCCCTGGCGGCCCTCGCCGCCGCCCTCGAGGAGGCGGCCTTCCCCGAGGAGGAGGTGCCCGGCATCTATGTCGAGGGCCCCTTCATCAACCCGGAGCGCCGCGGCGGCATACCCCTCGAGTCCATCCTCGAGCCCGACCCCGCGGTCCTGGCGCGCCTGCTCGAGATGGGCCGCGGCCGGATACGCATGATGACGCTCGCGCCCGAGCTCCCCGGCGCCCCGGCCATCGCCGAGGCCCTCGCCGACGCGGGCGTCCTGCCCTGCCTCGGCCACTCGGACTGCAACCTCGATCGCGTGACGCTTCCCAAGGGCCGCTTCTCGGTCACGCACCTGTTCAACGCGATGTCGCCCTTCTCGCACCGCGAGCCGGGCCTGGCGATGCTGCCCTTCCTCGACGCGCGGCCCTTCGTCGAGCTGAACGCGGACGGCGTGCACGTGAACGACGCCGCGCTCCGCGTCTGCGCCCAGGCGATCGGCCCGGAGAAGCTCATCCTCATCTCCGACGCCGCGGTCGCGGCCGGCCTGCCCTTCGGCGAGTTCGACTACCTCGGGAGGAAGATCGTCTCGAGCCCGCGGGGCGTGCGCTACGCGGAGTCGGACGTCCTCATGGGCTCGAGCTCGCTCGCGCCCGAGGTGCTCAGGCACTGGCTCGAGTCGACCGGCTCCTCGCCCGCGAACGCGGTGCGGATGCTCAGCCTCACGCCGGCCCAGGCCCTCGGCCTCGAGGACCGCCGCGGCGCCATCGCCCCCGGCATGGCCGCGGACCTCGTCGTCTGGGAGGGCTCCTTCGAGTCGGTGCGGGAGATGCTCTAGCCGGCGCCGGGGCTAGAGGGCGAGGTAGCCCTTCTTGCGCCAAAGGTGGTCGACGACGAACTTCTCGCCCTTCGGGTCGCGCGCGCGGAGCTGGCGCAGGATGCGGTAGTGCTCCTCCTGCGTGCGCGCGGCGCTCTCGGCGTTCATCGACCTGAGGAACATGTGCGAGGTGCGGAGGTTGAGGCGCTCGAACATGGTCGCGAGGAGCTCGTTGCCGGCGGCCTGGACGAGGCCGTGGTGGAAGCGGTAGTGGAGCTCGGCGTAGAGCGCCATGTCGATGGGCGTCCGCGCGATGGCCTCGTCCATGGAGCGCACGAGGCCTTCGAGGGCGTCGATGCGGCCCTCGTCGGCGCGCTCGACGGCGAGCCTGAAGGCCAGGCCCTCGAGGTAGGCGCGCACCTCGAGGAGCTCCTCGTAGTCCTTGGTGGTGACGGTGCGCACGTAGGTGCCGGACTGGGGCCGCACCTCGATGAGGCGCTCGCGCTCGAGCCGCTTCAGGGCCTCCCGCACGGGGGTGCGGGAGCAGCCGAAGTCCGCGGCGAGCGCGTTCTCCGAGAGCTTCTGCCCGGGGTAGTACTCCTCGGAGAGGATCCTCCTGCGGAGCGTGCCGTAGATGCCCTCGGCCTCGGCGCTCGCCCTCGTAGTCCCGCCATCGTCTCGCGCCATCGGTCCAGCCCTCCAGGGCGCCGGCGTCGCGCGCCGGCTCGTTCGCCATTCTAGCGGCGGCGCCGCGCGCGAGGCAAGCGGCGGAGGTCCGGGGCCGCCGGCCCGGGGTGGCCATCCGCCCGGCGCAGGGGCGGGCTTGGAAAGGTGGGCGCGGGAGGAAAACCTTCGCCCCGAAGGTTTGCCTCCCGCTCGGTTTCCGCTGCGTGAAGGGCCTTTACTGGACGTGGTTGGAGATTATCGTGGTAATACCAGATGAAAAACTGGTATTACCAAAAATCAATCTGGTATTACCACCAAGAAATTCCTGCAATGACGCGGTCTAGCC
>CAYNPQ010000009.1:17417-32124 GCA_964399065.1 uncultured Treponemataceae bacterium
GCCGTCCGGTCTCCCTCCGGCTCCCGCGCGAGCCGCCGCGCGGGCCCTGCCGGCGGTAGCCTCGAGGAAGCGCGAGCGGAGGCGATCTCCCATGAGCGCGCGCTTCACGGGCGGCAGCCTGAGGAAGCCGCCGACGAGGCCGCGGAGGAAGGCTTGGGAGAGGCGGTTCGGGTCGTCGAAGAGCAGGTTCTGCAAGGCGCCTTGCTCGAGGCCGCGGAGTATGACCCGCTCGAAGACGTCCTCGGGATGGAGGACGCGGCTGGCCCGCGGCCTCAGCCGCATGGCGCCCGAGGGGCAGGCCAGGGCGCAGACCCCGCAGCCGAGGCAGAAGATCGGGTCCACCGCGGGAGAACCGCCCGCCTCGATCGCCTCGATGGGGCAGGCGCGGGCGCAGGCGCCGCAGCCCGAGCAGCGTTCCGCGTGGACCGAGGCCATGTAGTTCGAGGTGACGACGACGTTCGCGTAGCCGTGCTCGCGGATGCCGGCGAGGGCGTTGCAGCAGCAGGCGCAGCAGTGGCAGAGGAAGCCGACGTCCCGCTTGACGTTGTCCGCGCAGAGCACGAGGCCGAGGTCCCGCGACATGGCGAGGACGTCGAGGACCTCCTCCCGGGAAGCCGCGCGGCCGAGGCCGTTGCGGACCCAGAAGTCCGCGCTCCCGCCGAAGGTGGTGCAGGTCTCGAGGGGGACCTCGCGATAAAAAAATAACTAGCGCCTGAAGTCTAGGCGGGGGAAGGAGGGCCGTCAAGCGCCGCCGAGGTAGTACATGCCGAGGAGGGCGACGAGGAGGCGGGTGCGCCCGTCGAAGGAGGGGGGAGGGTCGAGCTCGAGGCGGCGGGCCTCGGCGGCGATCCAGGCCCAGGCCCCGAGGCGGAAGTCGGCGCGGCCGGCGGCGAGGGGGAAGTCCGGCGCCTCCGCGTCCGCGCCGAAGATCCGTCCCATCATCGCGCGGTGGAGGGCGAGGACGAGGCCGAGGGCCTCGGCGCCCCGCTCGGATTCGACGGCGGCGCCGAGCCGCTCGAGGAGGAGGGCGGGGGATCCGTCCGCCGGCGCCGCGCCCTCCCCGGCGCGCGGCGGCCCGAGGAGGCGCGCGGCCGCGCGGCCGAAGGAGCCGAGGAGGGCGCGGCAGCGCTCCGAGCGCGCGGCGCCCTCGCCGGTGATGAAGCGGTAGAACTCGGCGGGCTTGCCGAGGAGGTTGCCGAGGGCGATGGCGTACTGCCGCTCGAGGGCGGGGTTCCTCGCGTCGACGAGGCGCCGGAAGAGCTCCTGCGCCGCCTCGAGGAGCTCGGCGGGCGCCTCGGCCGCGCCGGGCTCGGGGCTCCTCGTGATGGCCTCGGCGCCCATGGCGAGGACCTTGCGGTCGGCCTCGGCGCTGAGGGCCTCGAGGAGGATGCGCCGCGCCTCGTCGCCGCCGATCGAGCCGAGGGCCTCGGCGCAGGCGGCGCGCAGCTCGGGCGAGGGGTCGGCCACGTGGCGGGCGAGGGCGGGGACGGCGCCTTCGTCGCCGATGCGGCCGAGGGCGCGGGCCGCCTCGATCCGGATCGCGCCGAGGGGGTCCTCGAGGCGGGCGACGAGCTCTCCGGTGGCCTCGCTCGAGCCGATGCGGCCGAGGGCCCGGGCGGCCTCCTCGCGCACCTCGGGCGAGGGGTCGTCGAGGCGGGCGAGGACCTCGCGGAGGACGAGGCCGCCGTCCTCGCCGTCGATGCGGCGGAGGGCGCGGGCCACGCGGGGGTCGCCGGAGTCGCGGCCGAGGGCGCCGAGGGAGGCGTAGCTGCGGAAGACGCCGGCCGTCGCGAACTGGCCCGCGAGGTAGGCCACGGGCCGCTCCCTGCCCTCGCGGACCTTCCGGAGGGCGAGGGCCGCGAGGCCCATGATGAGGAGGCCGGCGAGCTGGCCGACGTGGAAGCCGCGGAGGCGGAAGGAGCCGATCGGGAGTTCGAGGCCGGCGAGCGCCTCCGCGAGGGCGCCGCCCGCGAGCGGTCCCGCCGCCGAGACGACGCCGACGATGGTGTTGTACCAGGCGATGTAGACGACGCGGCTCTCCTTCGGCGCGAGGGTGAGCATGAGCTGGCCCGAGCCCTCCCAGAAGGCCGGACCGAAGAAGCCGGTGACGAGGGCCACGAGGGGGAGGACGTAGACGTAGTCCCGCGGCGTGAGGAGGGCGTAGCCGGCGAGGCCGAGGGCGACGAGGCAGCCGAGGGCCACGGCGGGCTTGCGGCCGTAGCGGTCCATGACGAAGCCCCAGAGGGGGGCGATCGCCACCCAGGTAAGCTGCGAGATGACGGTCATGATGCCGAGCCAGACGTTGGGCGCTCCTATGCCCCCGCGAGAGGTGACGTAGGGGCCCTGGAAGGGGCTCGCGAGGTAGAGGGCGAGGACGCCGAGGCCGATCGCGATCGAGAAGCGGAGGAAGTTCGCGTCGCGCAGGGGCGCGAGGAAGTCGGCGGGGCTCGGCAGGGCGCGGGGCGCCGCCGCGGCGGGGCGGGGCTCGGGGATGGCGAGGTGGAGGAGGATGTCGACGAGGCCGCCCGCGGCGCCCACGCCGAAGATGAGGGCGTAGGCCGCCCAGTCGAGCCCGGGCGGGAAGAGGTCGAGGAGGACCGAGGCGAGGAAGAACCAGGCGACGGTGACGGCCTGGAAGACGGCCGAGCGCCGGAGGAAGAAGGATCCGCGGACCTCCCCGGGGATGAGGTCGGCCATCCAGGACATCCAGCCCGAGGCCGAGAGGTTCGTGAGGGACCAGGAGAGGCCCATGGCGACGCAGGCGATGCGCACGGCCCCGCCCCTCGAGCCGGGGTCGGCCGAGAGGAGGGCGGCGACGGCGACCGCGACGCCCGCGGCGCGGTGGGCGAGGTGGAGGGCGAGCCAGAAGGGCTTGCGCCGGCCGAGGAGGGCGTAGGCCAGGATGGAGAGGAGCTGGAAGAGTGCGGTGAGTTGCATGAAGCCGAGGAGGGCGCCCGCGAGGCGGGGCGAGGCGCCGAGGTGGTTCATGAGGAAGACGTTGAAGATGGGCTGGTTCCCGCAGACGGTGAGGAAGAGGGCGCCCGAGCCGCCCGCGGCTATGGAGAGGCGGGTCGCGCGCGCGAGGCGGCGGTTCACGGCCGGCGCCGCCGGGCGGCCGCGCCCGGCGCCGCTGCGGCCGACTTTCGGAAGGGACCCATCACCGTATAGTACACGGCGGCCGCGTGCGGGGGGAAGCACGGGCCGCCCCGGCCCTCGCTCCCGTAGACGCCGCGGCCCTCGGAGCCGACAATGAGGACAACGATGCGCGAGTCGGCGTTTCCCGGGGGCATGCTCACCGCCATCCCCGCCGCGGCCGGAGTCCTCCTTTGCCTGGTCCTGGCATGGGCGCTGGCCAGGAAGCCGTCCAGGCAGCTCGCGTATTTCCTGTGCTTCTACGCCATCAGCGTCGTCGTCACCGCCGCCGGCCCCCTCCTCACGCCGCTTTTCAAGAAGAGCGGATCCATGGGCATCCAGGCCTTCTGGTCGGCGAGCCGGGTGCTCGGCCTTTCGCGCTACTTCTTCCTCCTCCTGTTCGTCCATTCAACCCGGAGGTTCCGCGCGACGCCGGCGCTCAACGCGCTCATGTCCGCGGTCGTCGCCCTGGGCATCGCCTCTCCCTTCCTGTACTACTCCATAATCCCGCAGCTCGCGGAGATCGCCGTCGTGCTCTACTGCTTCTCGTACCTGCTCGTCGCGCACAACGCGGGGGATAGGCTCGCCATGTCTCCCGGCCCCGCGTCGCTCATCCGCAGGGTCCTGTACTGCACGGGCTTCTTCCTGATCGGCATCGTCCTCGACCTCGTCGAGGGCATCCCGCAGGCGAGCGCCTACGTCTCGGTAGGTCTCTTCGCGTTCCAGCCGGCCTACCTGGTCTGCGTCGGCGTCGCGGTCGCGGCCTGGGCGATACGGGGCATCGCTCGGCCCGAGGCGGGGCCCGCCGCGGCGGGACTCGGCCCCGGGTCGGACGTCTCCCGCCTGCCCGTGTCGAGGAGGGAGAGGGAGGTCGCCGGCCTGATCCTGGAGGGGGAGACGAACGCGGCCATCGCCGAGCGGCTGTTCATCTCGGAGTCCACGGTCAAGAAGCACGTCAACAATCTTTTCCGGAAGCTCGGGATCTCGAGCCGCTGGGAGCTCCTCAAGCTGACGAGGGGAATGCACCCGAAGGAGTAGGGCTCCGGCGCGGCCCCGCGCGGAATCCACCCGGAGTTCCATTGCGCGTCCGCGGGCCGCGACTATCCTTGGCCCCGTACCCCGGAAAGGAGCGAACCATGGAACGAGGCAGAAGGGCCGCGGCGCCGGCCTTGGCCGCGCTCGCCGCGGCGGCGCTGGCCGGTTGCGTAGCGCCGGACAACGCCTACCTGATGGAGCTGAACCGCCACGGCCGTTGGAAGGAGGCCGAGCGCATCGGGCTCGACATGCTCGCGCGCCGCGACCGCTTCAGCCACAGCCAGACCTGCGAGACCTACTTCAACGTCATCTACGCCGAGACGCGCCAGGGGAAGCGCGACGAGGCGAGGAGGCTGACGGGTGAGTACGACCGCTTCAGCGCCCTCGAGGCGATCGACCCCCGGCTCCTCTGGCTGGGCCGGGAGATGGCCAGGCTGAAGGGCGAGCTCGGCCTCCTCGGCGAGGCCCAGGGCGTCCTCGTCTCGGCCATGGAGGCGAACGGGAGGGGCGACTATCTCCAGGCGCGGGGGCTCTGCGAGGCCGTCCTCGCCATGGAGGGCGCGAACCGAGTCCAGGAAGCCACGGCCCATTTCGTCGCCGCCGTATGCTCGATCCGGCTCAAGGAGGCCTCGGCCGCCGAGGGGCACCTGAAGGCCTTCGATGAGCTCAAGGCAGTGTTGCCGCCGGGCCACCAGGCGCTGGCGGAGGAAGCCTACGCGCGGCAGGGGCTCGCGGAGCTCGAGGCGGCCGGGGGGGCGGGCGGAGGCCGTTAGGCGCGCCTCCCCACCCGCGCCCCCGGGTCAAGCCCGGGGCGGCCTCCGCCCGAGGCTCGCGGCGAACTCGGCCCGCGCCGACTCGAGGAAGGCGGGATCGGTCATCGCGTCGAAGCCGGTCAGCGCGAGCGCCCCGCCGGCCCGCAGGAGGGCCTCGTCCGCCAGGGGCGTCGCCGCCGCGTCGCGGAACTCCGGCGTGTGCGCCGGGACCGGCGAGCCGCCGGTGATGTCCACGAGGACGTGGACCGCCGGCACCCGGTGCGAGACGTTGCCCATGTCGATCGAGCCGAAGCTGTCCGGGGCCCGGCCCACGGGGCCCGAGCCCAGGGCGAGGAGGCGGTCGCGCATCCGCCCGGCCAGGACGAGGTTGTTCACCATGTCGTCGAAGCTCGCCTCGTAGTTGCGGTGCTCGAGCCTCGTGCCGGTCGCGAGGGCGGCGGCGCGCGCGCAGTCGAGGAAGCGGCCGACGAGCTCGTCGAGGTAGGCGCGCCGCTTGGCGCGCACGTAGAAGCGCGCGACGGTCCGGTCCGGGATGACGTTCGGCGCCTTCCCTCCCTCGACGATCACGCCGTGGACGCGCGCGTCCGGGCGCATCTGCTGGCGCAGGGCCCCGATGCCGTTGAAGGCGAGGATGACCGCGTCGAGGGCGTTGAGCCCCTCCCAGGGCTCGGCGGCCGCGTGCGCGGGCTTGCCGGAGAACGTGAGCTCGATCGCGTCCATCGCGAGGGACTCGGTCAGGGCGAAGTTCCCCGCGTAGGGATGCACCATGAGGGCGGCGTCGAGGTCGTCGAAGAGGCCCGCCGCCGCCATGGCGACCTTGGCCCCGTCGGTCTCCTCGGCGGGCGTGCCGACGACCACGGCCTCGCCCCCCGCTTCGGCCGCGACCGCGCCGAGGCCGATGCCCGCGGCGAGGGCGGAGGAGCAGATGAGGTTGTGGCCGCAGCCGTGGCCGATGCCGGGCAACGCGTCGTACTCGGCCATGAAGCCCACGCGCCGGCCCCCGGCCTCGCCCTTGCTCGCCCTGAAGGCCGTGGGGATGCCGGCGAAGCCGCGCTCGACGGCGAAGCCTTCCGCCTCGAGGGCCTCCGCGAGGAGGCCGGAGGCGAACTTCTCCTCGCCGCCGAGCTCGGGCCGCTCGTGGACCCGATGCGACACCGAGAGGATCAGCCCGCGCGCGCCCTCGATCGCCTCGAGGGCGAGCCGCTCAAGTCGCTTCGGGTCCATGTCCGTCCTTTCAGAAGGGTCCGAACTGGATGACCTGGGCGATCACCACGAAGACGGCGCCCAGGCCGAGGAAGATCCCGAAGAGGGGCGCGTACCACTTCACCCACTTCTCGTAGGGCACCTTGGCGAGCGCCACGCCCGCGAGCAGGTAGCCCGAGGTCGGGATGATGATGTTCGTGAAGCCGTCCGCGAACTGGTAGATGAGGACGGCCGTCTGCTGGGTCATGCCGAGGAGGGTCGCGAGCGGCCCCATGATCGGCATCGTGACCGCGGCCATGCCCGAGCCCGAGGGGATGATGACCGAGATGATTATCTGGACGATGTACATGCCGATCGCGGAGAGGAAGGGCGGGAGCCCCTGGACCGCCGCGGCCATGCCGTGGACGATGGTGTGGAGGATGGCTCCCTGCGAGAGCACGACGAGGATGGCCCGCGCGACGCCGACTACGAGGGCGCCCACCGTGAGGGCCGTCGAGCCGTCGACGAAGGCCTCGGCCACCTTGCTCGGGCCCATGCCGCCGATGAAGCCGGACACCGCGCCCATGATGAGGAAGAGGGTGGCGATCTCGTCGATGTACCAGCCCCAGGCGTTGACGCCGTAGATGAGGAGGGCGAAGCAGGCGAGCATGAAGACGAGGACGATCTTGTGCCGGGCCGTGAAGGGCGCCTTGTCGTCGAGGTTGACCTTCTCGCGCTTCTGGTCGAACTCGTATATGACGCTGATCTTCGGGTCCTTCTTGACGCGTCGCGCGTACCAGAAGATGAAGGTGAAGGCCACGACGGTCTGGATCGCGAAGATGACGATGCGGTAGCCCATGCCGGAGAGCAGGGGCAGTCCCACGAAGCCCTGCGCGACCTGGAGGGTGAAGGGGTTGATGAAGGCTCCCGTGAAGCCCGCGCAGGGCCCCACGAGGGCGAGGGCCAGGCCGACGAGGGAGTCGTAGCCCATCGCTATCGCGAGGGGCACGAGCATGAGTATGAAGACGAGGGCCTCCTCGGCCATGCCGAACGAGCAGCCGCCGAAGGAGAAGGCCGCGACGATGACGAAGAGCAGGATGCCGTCCTTCAGGTCGCTGCCGGAGCCCTTGCCCCCGAGGGCGTTGACGAGCTTCCGGATGCCGGCCTCGATCGAGCCCGTGGCCTGGATGATGTTGAAGGCGCCGCCGACGATGAAGATGAAGAAGATTATGCTGGCGACCTCCTGCATGCCCTTCGGCACGGAGAGGACCATCTTCCAGGGATCGACGGGGTTGCCGGGCACGGAGTGGTAGGAATCCGGGTTGATGAGCTTCGTCTCCTTGCCGTCCTTAACCTGCTTGTCGTACTGGTTCGAGGGCAGCACGTAGGTGAGGAGGGCCGAGACGATGATCACGACGAAGAGGATCACGTAGACGTGCGGGAATTTCTTTTCTTCTTCTCTTCCATTTCCCCTCTCCTTGTCCTTGCCTTCGCGAAGGCTATGCTATGGCGGCTCCAGGAGCCGCGCGGCGAGACCTGATTCGACTAACGCGCCGACGCGGCGCGCGGCGCGCCGGCGATCTCCGCGGCGAGGAGCGCGTAGGCCAGGGTGGCCAGCCTGAGCTCCTCCACGGGCACGAATTCGCGGCGGGAATGCGCGACCGACAGGTCCCCCGGCCCGAAGACGACCGTGGGCGTCTTGCCGAAGTTGCTGATGAGGGAGGCGTCGGTCCAGCCCCCGAAGGCGGCGATCCGGGGTTCCGAGGGGAGCAGCCCGCCAAGGACCGAGCGGAGGCCGCTCACGAGGACGTCGTCGAGCGGGATCTCCATGGGGTAATGGTCCATGGTGGCCATGTTGCTCTCCATCCTCGACATGCGGCAGCGGAAGGAGGGATCCTCGTCGGCCAGGGACTTCATGATGTCCTCGTATTCGCCCAGGACGCGCTCGAGCCTCTCCGCGGGGATCCAGCGTCGGTCGACCTGGAGCACGCAGCGGTCGGCCACCGAGCTGGGCTGGGTGCCGCCGCGTATCGTCCCGAAATTCATCACGGCCGGGCCGATCAGGGGATGCACGCGCCTGCGCAGCTCGGGCTGGAGCCGCTCCTCGACGCGGCGGATGAAGCGCGCCGCCATGGAGATCGCGTTCACGCCCTTCTCGGGCGTTCCCCCGTGCGCGGCCACTCCCGAGAACTCGAACTCGAGCCACTCCAGGCCGCGGTGGCCGGCCATGATCGCGAGGCCGGTGGGCTCGCCGACCACGCAGCGGTCGGCGCGCGGGCCGTTCCTCACGAGGTGCTCGGTTCCCTCGGACCGGTCCTCCTCGTTGATGACGCCCGCGAAGACGACGTCGCCGGCGAGCGAGGCGCCCGAGTCGCGGAGGAGGCGCATGGCGACCATCATGCAGGCGAGGGCGCCCTTCATGTCGACCGAGCCGCGGCCGAGGAGGAGTCCGCCCTCGACCTTGGGGGAAAAGGGCGGGAAGTCCATCTCGTAGGCGGGCACCGTGTCGACGTGACCGTTGAGCATCAGCGATCGGCCGCCGCCCGAGCCGCCCAGGACGGCCACGACGTTGGGCCTGCCCTCGAGCACCGGCACGAGCCGCGCCTCCATGCCCCAGCCGGCGAATATCTCGGCGATACGGCGCGCGCAGGGACCTTCGCGGCCGGGCGCGTCGCGGTGGCTCTCGATCGCGATGAGCGACGAGGCGACTTCGACCACCTCTCCGACGTCGAGGCCGGCCTCGAGCCTTTCCCTGAGCGAGTCCACCGGGCGCCTCCTCGGTTAATTAATACTCGCAACGAATCCTACCACCGGGCCGGCCCTTGTCAAGCCGGAACGGGCCGCCTTGCGCTACCGGGCCCGCGTCGCTAGAATTCCGTCCATGGCCAGCACCGTGAACGCAACCAAAAAGGACAGCACCGCATCGTCGGCCAAGCCGCCCCCCCAAGGGGGGCAGGACGAGCGACGCGAGTCGCCCGTCGTCCCCGTCGCGTCGATCGTCGTCGGCGTCCTCGTCGCGTGGAGGGCATGGCCCTCCGCGGCGGGTCCGGTCTGGGCGCTCCGCGACGCCGCGGGCGTCGCGATCGGCATCATCGTCTCCGTCGGGGGGATCCTCGGCTTCCTCCTCCGCTCCGTCGCGGACGAGTACGCGGCGCCATTTTCGAGGACCCGGCCCTGGCTGGGCGCGGCCATCGCCTTGGCCGCCGCCGGGGAGGCCTTCGTCGACCTCGAGGCCGGGCGATCCGCCCTGGCCCTCGTCGTGGGCTGCTCCTGCCTCGGGCTCCTTTATTGGGACCGGCCCCTGTACCTCTTCTCCCTGCTGGCGGCCGACGCCGCGGCGGGGGCGGCGGCGGCCTTCCTCGCCATCGGCACGGCGGATCCCACGGCCTTCCGCGAGGAGCTCTGCCTCGCGGTCGTCGCGGCCGCGCTCGGCGCCGCCTCGGCCTTCGCCGTCAGGCGCGTCGTGGCGCCGGGCGTCGAGCGGCTCCACTCCCTCGAGCGCGAGAACCGCGAGCTCTGGGACCTCTCCTTCCGCGACGGGCTCACCGGGCTCTACAACCGCCGCTTCGCCCAGGAGACGGGCCGCAAGGTCTTCGCCCGGGCCTCGCGCTACCACGAGCGGCTCCATGTCCTCATGATCGACATCGACCACTTCAAGCGGGTGAACGACAAGGTGAGCCACGCCGCGGGCGACGCGACCCTCCGGGGCATCGCGGAGATACTCGTGTCCTGCGTGCGCTCGAGCGACATCGTCGCCCGCTACGGCGGCGAGGAGTTCGTGGTGTTCCTGATCGAGGCCGAGCCCGAGACGGCGCAGTTCATCGCGAACCGGATCCGTGACGACGTGGCCGCGCACCGCTTCGAGGAGGTGCCCTGGCAGGTGACGATCAGCATCGGCGTCGCCGGCCTGGCCGGGGACGAGAGCCTCGAGGCCCTCGTCGACCGGGCCGACAAGCACCTGTACGTCGCGAAGCGATCCGGCCGGAACCGGGTCGCGGGCTTCTAGGGCTTCGCCTTCGCGGTGCCGTCGCGCATCGCGACGAGCCGGCGCTCGAGCTCGTCGATGGGCAGGCCGGGCATGAAGAGGAAGCCCTGCATGCCCTTGCATCGCCGCTCGCGGAAGTAGCTGTGCTGGTCCTTGGTCTCGATGCCCTCGGCGACGACGTTGATGTCGAGGCTCTCCGCGAGGTTCAGGATGGCGTTCACCACCTTGCGGTTCTGCTCGCGGTGGAGGGCCCGGACGAAGGAGATGTCGATCTTCAGGTTGTCAACGGGGAGGCTCGACAGGTAGGACAGCGAGGAATACCCCGTGCCGAAGTCGTCTATCGCGAGCATCATCCTCGGGAAGCGCTTCTTGACGGCGAGGATCTTCCTGCCGGCGTCCTCCGGGTTGCGGAGCAGGGTGGTCTCGGTGAGCTCGAGGTTGATCCGCGCGGGATCGATGCCGATGTCCTCGACCGCGCCCGACAGGGTCTCGACGTAGTCGGGCATCTCGAGTTGCCGCGAGGACACGTTGATCGAAATGTACATCCGGCGGAAGCCGCGCGCGTCGAGGCGCTTGAGGTCCATCAGCGAGCGGCGGAGGACCCAGGAGCCGAGGGGCACGATGACGCCGTTCCCCTCCGCGAGCGGGATGAATTCGCTCGGGGGGAGGACCTGGACGCCGTTCCGGTACCATCTCACGAGGGCCTCGAGGCCGAGGATGCGCCCGCGGTTGTCCACGATCGGCTGG
This sequence comes from uncultured Treponemataceae bacterium, assembly GCA_964399065.1. Lineage (GTDB taxonomy): Bacteria > Spirochaetota > Spirochaetia > Treponematales > Rectinemataceae > JAKLFE01. The sequence goes on from CAYNPQ010000009.1 coordinate 28,272, forward strand.
TAGTGCATCTCGAACTCGCCGTCCACGAGGGCCTGCCGCATCTCCTGCTCGAGCCGCCACTCGCGCGTCGACTTCGCGTTGAGCGACTCGTCGTAGACCGTGAAGCGGTTCTTGCCGCCCTCCTTCGAGCAGTACATCGCGATGTCCGCGTTCCTCGTGGCGGCCTCGGCGGTGTCGCCGTGGTCGGGCAGGACGGCCGCGCCAACGCTGACGCCGACCTCGACGCGGCTCCGCGCCCCGGTCGCCGACAGGAGCTCGTAGGGCTCGCTGATCGAGCGCAGGATGCGCTCCGCGACGAGCGAGACGTCCTTGGCCTCGCCCACCACGGGAAGGAGCGCGACGAACTCGTCGCCGCCGAGCCGGTAGGCCGAGTCGCGGTCGCGGAGGCAGACCCGGAGGCGCCTCGCCGCCTCGACGAGGAGGGCGTCGCCGGCGGCGTGGCCGAGGGTGTCGTTGACGTGCTTGAAGCCGTCGAGGTCCATGAAGAGGAGGGCCGACTTACGCCCCTCCGCCCAGCCGGACTCGGCGGCCAGGATGCCCATGTCCTCCGTGAAGAGGTCGCGGTTGCCGAGGCCGGTGAGCTTGTCGTGATAGGCGAGGTGCCTGAGCCTCCGCTCCATCGTCTTGCGCTGCGAGATCTCGCGCACGATGCAGGTCAGGGTCCGGCCGCGGAAGTCCTTCGAGTTGCCGAAGGATATCTCCATCGGCGCGACGCCCCGGTTCTTGGTCACGCCGAGGAATTCGATGGTCGGCCGGAGGCCGGCCTCGGAGCGGTCCTGGTCGTCGATGTAGAAGTACCGGCGGAATTCGGGCTCGAGCCTGCGGAAGACCTCCTCGGGGAAGAGGCGGATCATGTTGCGGCCGACGAGCTCCTCCTTGGCGTAGCCGAAGGTGTTCCTCACCCCCGAATTGGCGAAGAGGATGCGGAAATCCTCGTCGATGCGGAAGATGGCCTCGGTGATGGTCTCCGAGAGGGCCGCGTAGTGGTCCTTGCTCTCGCGCAGCTGCTCGATGAGCCTCCGGTCGAGGGTGGGGTCCCGGATGACGAGGAGCACGAGGCGACGACCCCCCTCGTCGAGGGGCGCGAGGAGGCAGTCCAGGGCGACGAAGGAGCCGTCGCGGCGCGCGCAATTGATAGAGAGGGTCTCGTCGGGCCCCGCGGCCGGGTTGCCCGGGGCGCGGGCGCCGGCCCGGACGACCGCCTCCCCGAAGGAGGCGCGCTCGTCCCCGGGTAGGAGGTCGAGGAAGGAGGTCCCGAGGAGCTCGGTCCGGCCGTGCCCGAAGGCGGCGCAGAAGGGCGGATTGGCCTCGACGACGACGCAGTCCGGCGAGAGCGCGAGGAGGAGGTCGGGGCAATTGTCGAGGACTATCTCGAGGCTGACCTCCCCTTCCGATCCGGGGCCGATCCTGATGCCCCGGCCCTGGACTATCCGCTCGAGAAGCTGGGAGAAGATCGATTCCGCGTTCCGCGATTCGGCCTCGGTCGCGCGCGCGCCGTTTTCCATCTTTTTTCCGTCCGTCGTAGTCCCGGATGCGATACCTTTCGAAGATAATCCATGATCGGCATCTAGTATAGCGCGCTTGCCCCCATTCCTGCGAACCCCCCCGGTTCCATGCTATAGTCGATCTCCGATGAAGCGATTGGCCTGGATCCTCGCCGCCTTCTTCGGCGCGGTCTTCCTCGGGGCGGCCTTCCTCAACGCCGACCTGGTGCGCAAGGGCCGCGAGGTCCTGGCCGCGGCCGGGATCTCGGGCTCGGAGCGCGCCCCGAGGGCGGCCCTCCATCTCCTGGTCATCCTTCCCGCCTCCGACGACGCCTATTATTCCCGCCTTCTCGAGGGGATCGCGGACGGGGCGCCGGGAATCGGCGCGGCGGTGCAGGCTGAACGCTACCTCCCCTCCTCGCCCGAGGAGGCCGAGCGCTGGTTCGACATCGGCCTCAGGGCCCGCGTCGACGGGATCGTCATGTACGCGGCCCGGGACGACGACGTCCAGGGCAGGGCCTCCCGGGCCGAGGCCGCCGGCGTCCGCTTCATCGCCGTGGGGAAGGAGGCGCCTTCCGGCGTCCTCCCCTGCTTCATCGGCTCCGCACCCCTCTTCCAGGGCTTCGGCGGCGGGCGGCTCATCACCGGCCTCCTGGCCCAGAAGGCTCGCATCGGCATCATCCTCCCCGCCGGCGGCAGCTCGGCCTCCCCCGAGGACGATTCCCTCTACAAGGGCGTGGCCGCCGCCGTCGCGACCTACCCCGGCGCCTCCATCCTGAAGACCGTCCGGGCGGCCCCGGGGAGCTTCTCCGGGGAGGAGGCCGCCGACGCCCTCTTCGCGGCCGCCCCGGGCCTCAACGCGATATTCTGCGCGACCTCGAGGGACACCCTCGGCGCCGCCCAGGTGGTCATGGACCGGGGCCTCGTCGGGCGCGTGGCCATCGTGGGCGCCGACGAGACGCCCGAGCTCGTCCGGCACCTCCGCTCTGGGGTCGTGGCCGCCAGCCTCGTGCGCGACTCGCGCCGCATCGGCGAGGAGGCGGTGCGCGCCTTCGCCGCCATGGAGGGGGGCGCCTTTCCCCCCGGCGTGATCGAGGTGGACTTCGACGTGCGCACGGGGAGCTCGCCCGAATGAGGCGGCAGGCCAGCCTCCGCGGCAAGATGCTCGCGGTCACGGTCTCGATGCTCGCGATCGTCGGGGCCGCCACGCTGTACACGGGCTTCGCGACCGCGGCCCTCGCGAGGAGCCTCGGCCTCCTCTTCGCGCGCAACCAACTGATCGAGGAGATCCGCTCCGGCCTCTCGCTCTCGGCCTCGGCCCTGACGGGCTACCTCACCTCGCGGAGCGCCGACTACCTCGACAGCTTCCGCCGCGGCGCCGGGATCCTGTCCGAGCGGGCGCGGAGCCTCAACCGCGAGGTCCGCGCCGACGAGGCCCTCCTCCTCCAGCGGGAGCTCGCCGGCCTCGTCGATCGCTACCTCCTCGACGCCGAGGCCGCCGTCGAGGCGAAGGCCGACGGCCGGATCGCCACCTACACGGCGCGCTTCGAGAGCACGGTGCGCAGCTCCGAGCTGGCCCTCCTCATCATCGAGCGCATCGAGCGACGCAACCTCTCCGCCTCGATCGAGGCCTACACGGGCCTCGAGAGGCGGATCGGCGCGGTGGTGGCGACCAACGCGGCCCTCGTGGTGGCGGCCGTCCTCATGGCCTTCACGATCTTCGTGCGCTACGCCTGGGCCCTCACCGAGCCCCTCTCGACCCTCGCGGAATCGGCGAGATCCATCGCGGGCGGGAACTACGACCGGGAACTGCCGCCCCTCGAGGCCGCCGAGGAGATCGCGACGGTCGCCTCGGCCTTCGAGAACATGCGCCGCAGCGTCAGGCGCGCCTTCGAGGAGCTCAAGTCGAAGGCCGAGATCGAGCGCCGCCTCATGGAGGAGGACCTCCGACTCGTCGACATGGACCGACGGCTCAAGGACGCCGAGCTCCTCGCCCTCCAGGCGCAGATCAACCCGCACTTCCTCTTCAACACCCTGGCCGCGGGCATGCAGCTCGCCCTCTCGGAGGGGGCCGAGCGCACGGGCGACTTCCTCGAGAAGCTCTCCGGCTTCATCCGCTACGCCTTGAGGGCCCCCTCGCGCTCCGTCCTCGTCTCCGACGAGCTCGAGTGCGTCGAGCGCTACGTCTGGCTCTTGAGGCTCCGCTTCGGCGAGCGCTACTCCTTCTCGGTCGACGCCGACCCGGAGGCCCTCTCGGCCGAGACCCCCGCCCTCGTCCTCCAGCCACTCGTCGAGAACGCCGTGGCCCACGGCCTCCACGACCTCGAGGAGGGCGGCGCCGTCCGCGTCTCGGTCCGCGCCGTGGCCGG
>CAYNPQ010000009.1:32224-55739 GCA_964399065.1 uncultured Treponemataceae bacterium
CGGGCGGCGAGGTCCTCCTCGAGGTCTCGGACACGGGGGTCGGCATGTCGCGGGCCGCCATCGAGTCCCTCGCGCGCGAGGGCGGGGAGACGGGGGGAGGGGAGGGCGGCATCGGGCTCCGCAACGTCATGCGCCGCGTGACCCTGGCCACGGGGGGCCGCGGCCGGGTCGAGATCGACAGCGCGCCCGGCCGCGGCACGACGGTCCGGGTGCGGCTCCCCGCGGCGGCGGAGGCCGCGCCCGATCCTCCCGCGGGAGGCCCGTCGTGAAGCGCGTGCTGGTGGTCGACGACGAACGCCCCGTCCTCGAGGGCATCGTCATGATGGCGGCCCGCGACCTCGCCGCGGAGTTCGAGGTCGTCGGCACGGCCTCCTCGGGCAGGGAGGCCATCGAGAAGGCGCCCGGGCTCGCGCCGGACATCGTCCTCATGGACGTGCGGATGCCCGGCATCTCCGGCCTCGACGCGATACGCGAACTCAGGCGGCGCGTCTCCGGGGCGGCCTACATCCTCGTCACGGCCTACGAGCGCTTCGACATCGCGCGCGAGGCGGTCGAGCTCGGCGTCCTCGGCTACCTCCTCAAGCCCGTCGGGCGGGAGGAGCTCGCGCGCTCCCTGCGCGCCGCGGCGGCCCACCTCGACCGGCAGCGCGAGCTCGAGAACCGCGAAGTCGAGCATCGCGAGGGCGAGGAGCGGCTCCGTCCCCTGGCCGAGGCCGCCTACCTCGGCGGGGTCATGCTCGGCGAGGACCGCGAGGGGCTGCGGGCGGCGAGGGAGGCACTCGGCATCGAGGAGGTCTGGGCGGGCATGCTCGCCGCGGCCTTCCCCGCGGGCGGCGACGGCCCGGTCCGGGCCGGAGGCGCCCGGGAGGCCTACCGCCGGTTCCGCGAGACCCTGCGCTACCGCAGTCCCGCCCTCGTCGGTCCCCTGGTGGCCGGCACCTGCCTCGTCCTCGCGGCCGGCCGCGACGAGGAGGGCGCCTCGCGGCGCCTCCTCGAGCTCGCCGAGGCGGTGCGGGGCGGCCTCGGCGCGGAGCTGGCCCGGGGCGAGCTCCGCCTCGGGGCGGGACGGCCCCGGCCCGAGGCGGAGGCGAGCCTCGCCTGGGCGGACGCCCTCGCCGACCTTGGCGCCGGCGGGGCGGCCTTCGACTCGCTCGCCGCCGTCCCTCGCTCGCCGCCCTCGATTTCGTCTTCCCCCTCGCCGGATTCCCCTCCCGCCCGCCTTTTCGAGGAGGACGAGGAGTTCCTCGAGGCTTTCCGCGAATCCTCTCCCGCGAGGGCCTCCATCGCCATGGAGAAGCTCCTCGCGCCCCTCGCGCGCCTGCCCTCGGTGCCGGGGGGCGCGGCCGGGAGGGTGGCCGCCCTCATCGCGGCGGCCGCGCGGGCCCAGGCGAGGAGGGGGGCCATGGAGACGGTCGAGGCGGAGGCTCTCCTCGACCCGGGGGAGCTCCGCGGAGGGACGTCGGGGCCTTCCTTCGCCCTCGCGGCCAGGTCGCGGCTCGCGCGGCTCGCCGCCTCCGTGGGCGCCGAGCCCCGGCACTCGCCCCTCGTCGCGAGGGCCATCGCCTGGATCGGCGCCAATTTCGGCAAGGCCGTCGGCCTCGAGAACTGCGCCGACGCCACGGGCATATCGCCGAGCAGGCTGTCCAGGCTCTTCGTCGAGGAGACGGGCCGGGGCTTCTCCGACTACCTCATCGAGTACCGGATCGCGCGCGCCCGGGAGATGCTCGCGACGCCCGGCTGCTCGATCAAGGAGACCAGCGCGGCCTGCGGCTACCCCGACCCGAATTACTTCTCCCGCCTCTTCAAGAAGATGACGGGGCTCACGCCGACCGCTTTCGCCGCCGGCGAGCGCCCTCCCGCCGAGCCCTCGCAGTAGGGTCTGGACTTTGGCGCCGTCCTCCCCCGAGGCTCCGTGCTAGCCCGCCTCCCCGCCCGACCTCCCCCCGGCGCCAAGGTGCGCGTATTCGCCCGAATAATCCTGCTGACCGATCCCGGAACCGGGCTGATACTGATACGGTCGCGGTCCCCCCGACGGGATCGGCCAGCGATCATACCCAAGGAGGTCTCCGGATGAAGCGTTTCCTCTTCGCTCTCCTCGTGCTCGTGGCTCTCGGCTCGAGCGCCTTCGCGCAGCCCAAGATCGGCGTGTGCATCTACAAGTTCGACGACACCTTCATGTCCTACGTCCGCAACCAGATCGAGACCGCGGCGAAGGGCAAGGCCACCCTCTCCGTCCAGGACAGCCAGTACGACCAGCCGAAGCAGAACGACCAGGTCGACCAGTTCATCGTCCAGGGCATGCAGGGCCTCGCCATCAACATGGTCGACCCCTCGGCCGTCTCCGTCCTCATCGGCAAGGCCAAGGCCAAGAACCTGCCCCTCGTCCTCTTCAACCGCGAGCCCGTCGCGGCCGACATGGCCAAGTACGAGAAGGCCTACTACGTCGGCGCCAAGGCCCAGGACTCCGGCACCATGGAAGGCGAGATCGTCGCCGACTACTGGAAGAAGAACCCCGCCGCCGACCTCAACAAGGACGGCGTCCTCCAGTACGTCATGCTGATCGGCGACCCCTCCAACACCGACGCGAAGTTCCGCACCGAGTATTCCATCAAGGCCGTCACCGCGGCCGGGATCAAGGTCCAGAAGCTCGCCGAGGACACCGCCATGTGGGACCGCCCGAAGGCCCAGGAGAAGATGGCCGCCTGGCTCACCGCCTACGCGGGCAAGATCGAGGTCGTGTTCGCCAACAACGACGACATGGCCCTCGGCGCCATCGAGGCCCTCAAGGCCGCCGGCTACTTCAAGGGCGGCAAGTACATGCCCGTCGTCGGCGTCGACGCCACCCCGCCCGCCCTCGACGCGCTCGAGCAGGGCTACCTCCTCGGCACGGTCCTGAACGACGCGAAGAACCAGGGCCTCGCCACCTGGGATCTCGCCTACACCCTCTCCCAGGGCAAGCCCGCCTCCACCGCGGTGGCCCCGCTCGCCAACGCCGACGGCAAGGCCGACCCCAAGGGCAAGTACGTGTGGGTCCCCTACAAGAAGGTGACCAAGGAGAACTACAAGCAGTTCAAGTAAGCCGGCCGGCCCCGCCCGGGGCCGCCTGACTCGGGAGCACGGGGACGCGCGAGCGTCCCCGTGCTCCGCTATGGCGCCGCGAGGCGCGCGTGCTACAATGAAAGCGAGATCCGCCCGCCCCGGGGCGAGGAGGTGCCCGACCGATGAGCGAAACCGAGTTCGCCGTAGAGATGCTCAACATCACCAAGGTGTTCCCCGGAGTCAAGGCGCTCGACGACGTCACGATCCAGGTCCGGCCGGGAACCGTGCACGCCCTCATGGGCGAGAACGGGGCGGGCAAGTCCACCCTCATGAAGTGCCTCTTCGGCATCTACGAGCCGAACGAGGGCCGCATCCTGGTGGGGGGGGAGGAAGTGCGCTTCGCCGGCGCGAAGCAGGCCCTCGACCACGGCATCTCCATGATCCACCAGGAGCTCCACCCCGTGCCCTTCATGAGCGTCGCCGAGAACCTCTGGCTCGGCCGCTACCCGACGAGGAACCTCGGGCTCTTCAAGCTCGTCAACGCCTCGAAGATGATCCGAGACACGCGCGCGATCTTCGAGGACCTCAAGATGGACATCAACCCCAAGACCTGGGTGCGCAACCTCTCCGTGTCCAAGATCCAGTCCATGGAGATCGCCAAGGCGGTTTCGTACAACGCGCGCGTCATCATCATGGACGAGCCGACCTCCTCGCTCACGGAGAACGAGGTCAAGCACCTCTTCGGCATCATCCGGCGGCTCCGGTCCCAGGGCATCGCCATCCTCTACATCTCCCACAAGATGGAGGAGATCCTCGAGATCGCCGACGAGGTGACCATCATGCGCGACGGCAGGCGCGTCGGCACCTACCCCGCGAAGGAGCTCACGACCGACCTCATCATCAACCGCATGGTCGGCCGCGACCTCACCCACCGCTTCCCGCCGCGCTCCAACGTGCCCGGCGAGGTGGTCATGAGCGTCGAGGGCCTCACCTCGACGAACCCCCGATCCTTCCGCGACGTCGGCTTCGAGCTGCGCAAGGGCGAGATCCTCGGACTCGGCGGCCTCGTGGGGGCCCAGCGCACCGAGCTCGTGGAGGCCATCTTCGGCCTCCGCTCCGTGAAATCGGGCAGGATCCTCATCCACGGCAGGCAGGTGATGATCCAGAATTCGATCCAGGCCAAGCGCCACAAGATAGCACTCCTCACCGAGGACCGCCGCACCACCGGCATCTTCCCCGTGCTCTCGGTCGCGGACAACACCCTCATCGCCAACCTCTCGCGCTACGTCGGGAAGCTCCTCCTCCTCGACCGCAAGCGCGGCGCGAGCGACGTCCGGCAGAGCGTCGACAAGCTCAGGGTCAAGACGCCCTCGCCCTCGACCCTCATCCAGAGCCTCTCGGGCGGCAACCAGCAGAAGGTCATCTTCGCGCGCTGGCTCCTCACCGAGCCCGACATCCTCATCCTCGACGAGCCCACGCGCGGCATCGACGTCGGGGCCAAGTACGAGATCTACACCATCATCGCCGACCTCGCCCAGCGCGGGAAGAGCGTCATCATGATCTCCTCCGAGATGCCCGAGCTCCTCGGCATGTCGGACCGCATCATGGTCATGTGCGAGGGCCGGGCCACGGGCATCCTCGAGGGCAAAGAGGCGACGCAGGAACGCATCATGGAGCTGGCCACCCAGTTCATGTCGTGACAAGGAGAGCGGAATGAAGAACGGAGCAACGAGCGAAAAGAGACCGGCCTCCCTGGCGATGAGGGAATTCGCGAGCAAGAACGCGATCCTCCTCGTCCTCCTCGGCCTCGTGCTGGTGATAGGGATCGTCAGGTCGAGCTTCCTCAACCCCGCCAACCTCGTCAACATCCTGAGGATCTCGTCGGTCCGCGCCATCATCGCCCTCGGCTGCGGCGGCATCCTCATCACGAGGGGCACGGACCTCTCGGCGGGCCGCACCGTGGGCCTCGCGGCCGTCATCTCGGCCTCGCTCGCGCAACGCGCCGACTACGTGTCCAAGCTCTTCCCGGACATGCCGAACCTGCCCCTGCTCGTGCCCGTCCTCGCGGCCCTCGGCGTGGGCCTCCTCGTGGGCCTCGTCAACGGCTCGGTCGTGGCCTTCCTCAAGGTGCCGCCCTTCATCGCCACCCTCGGCATGATGGTCATCGTCTACGGCGCGGTCTCCCTCTACGTCGACCGCCCGCCGCGCGGCGCCCAGCCCCTCGGCGGCCTCCGCGACGACTTCACGAACCTCGGCACGGGGGACACGCTCTCGATGCCGAACCTGATCCTGATAGCCCTCGTCGTCGCCCTGATAATCTACGTCATCCTGAACAAGACCCGGCTCGGCAAGAACCTCTACGCGATCGGCGGCAACCCCGACGCGGCCGTGGTCTCGGGTGTAAGCATCTGGAAGAACACCCTCCTCGTCTACGCCATCGGCGGCCTCCTCTACGGCCTCGCCGGCGCCCTCCTCGCCGCCCGCACCGGCGGCGCGACCAACAACTACGGCAACGGCTACGAGCTCGATGCCATCGCGGCCTGCGTCATCGGCGGCGTGTCGACCTCGGGCGGCATAGGCACCGTGGGCGGCATGATCACGGGCGTCCTCATCTTCGAGGTCCTCAACAACGGCCTCGTCGTGCTCGGGGTCTCCGCCTACTGGCAGCAGATCGTGAAGGGCATCATCATCGTCGTGGCGGTCGCGGTGGACATCCGCAAGTATCTTACCAAGCGCTGATACCGCGAAGAGCCCCGTCCTCGACACTCGTCGAGGACGGGGCCCCGTTCGCTAAAAAAGGGCCCTCGCAAGCGAGGCTGCGCCGCAAGGATGCGGAGCCACGGTGATGCGCGGAATCGCGTTCGCGATTCCGCGACGTCACGGATGACGGGCGTCCCGTCTCGGCGACGCTATCAGGATCCGTCGCTCCTCATCTCCGAATGCATCCTCGATGCGTGGTCGCCCTCGCGGCATGGGGCGGCTCCATGCCACGTTGCGCGGCACTGCTACCCTCGTGACGGAGTATTTGGATACAGGCACGCCAGTGCGCGGTCCCGTTTATGATTTCTCGTCACCGCCTGATGGCTGGGCCACAAGGGGCGGAGATGGGAACGAGGAGATGAGAGGTAGGAGAAAAGCTCAAAGTGATAAGAGCTGTTTGGCATAATCATTGAATTGCCTATTCTACTCTTTCTCCTTCTTCTCCCTGTGCCTCTGTGTGCCTCCGTGATTCTCCGGAATTCTGTTTCCCCAGGCGCTTTTCCATGGTCTCTGAACGAGTTTTGGTTCGATACGCTAGAGCAGCCTGACCATGACCATGTACAGTGCGGTGCCCCCGACGATCGACAGGAGGGCGTTACGCTTCCATGCCTGCAGGAGGGCGACGACCGCCGCCGACGCGAGCTCGGGGATGCCGTGCGGCGCGCGGTCGAGCCGGAGGCCCTTGAAGCAGTTCAGGACGAGGATCGTCATGATGACGGGCGGCAGGTAGCGCGCGAGATAGGCGACCAGGGCCGGCGGCTGCCGCTTTCCGAAAAAGAGGAAGGGCAGGGCGCGGAGGAGATAGGTGACCGCGGCCATCGCGAGGGCCGCTCCGAGGTAGTACGCGTTCACGGCAGCCTCCGCCTGAGCGCGGCGAGTCCGGCGATCGAGAGGAGTATCGCGGCGAGGAGGAGCCGGTCGGGGCCGAGGACGAGGAAGGCCGCGACGGTCGCGGCGGCGGCGACGAGGTAGGGCTCGGGCCGGCGCATGGCGCGAAGCTGCTCGACGAGCAGCACCACGAAGAGGGCGGTGAGGGCGAAGTCGAGGCCCGTGGCGTCGAAGCCCTCGATTCCGCGCGCGACCGCGCCGGCCAAGGCTCCGACGATCGTGCCTGCGACCCAGTAGCACTGGTCGAGGGCCGTCACCGCCAGGTAGAAGGCCTTCCGCCCCGCGTCGCCGACACTTTCCGGCGGCTCGACCGTGGCGAGGAGGCCGTAGGTCTCGTCGGTGAGACCGAAGACGAGGTAGGGCTTCCGCGCGCCCGCGCCCTCGAACTTCCCGAGGAGGGAGAGCCCGTAGACCGCGTGCCGCGCGTTGAGGACCAGGGTGAGGAGGGCGATCTCGGCGACCCCGCGCCCCGAGGCGACCAGGCCGATCGCCATGAACTGGGCCGCGCCCGCGTAGACGAAGACGCTCATCGCGACGGCGAGCCACCAGGGCAGGCCCGCGTTCACCGCGAGGAGGCCGAAGGCCGCGCCGAGGGTCGTGTAGCCGAGGAGGACGGGGACTGTCGCGGCGGCGGCGGCCTTGAGCGCGGTCGCGCCCGTGGACCTGTCCTTTCGCGAGGAGACACTGGGCATGAGCTACTATACCCGTCGGCGGGCCGCGGGCCAAGCGGCGGGCAGGAGGTGGAGGAAGGCGGTCACGGCGAGGAGGTCGGCGCAGCCGCCCGGACTCAGGTTCCGCGACTCGCATAGTTCGCCTAACGCGCCGATCGCGGCGCGGCCTTCCTCCGAGGCGATGCCGCCGCGCTCCAGGGCCGAGCGCGCGCGCGCGCGCAGCAGTTCGAGTCCCTGGGGGCCGCCGCGGGCCAGGACGTTCGTGTCATCGACCGAGGCCATGAGCTCGAGGAGGGCGTCGACGAGGGCCGCGCCCATTCCGAGCCCCGACGCGAGGCCGGCCTCGAGCCGCGGCAATGAGCCTCCGAGCACGGCGGGGAAGCCGGCCTCGGCCTCGGCCCTGACCCCGGCGACCCCGTGGCGCAGGTAGAGCCGTTCGCCCGCGCTCAAGGAGGAGGGATCCCGCGAGGCGAGCCCCGCGAAGTCGCGCTCGACGATGCCGCGGGCGACGGCCGCGGCGCCCCGGGCGCAGTCGGCCGCGCGGAGCTCCGCCCCCGCCGCGGCGATCCGCCCCGCCGAGGCGCAGAGGATCCCCAGCGAGAAGACGAGGCCCTTGTGCGTGTTCACCCCGCCGGTCGCGCGCAGCATGTCGCGCTCGGCCCCGCGTCCCGCCTCCCTGAGCGGCGGAAGCAGCTCGGCCGGGTCGACTGCGGCCCCCTCGGCCCCGAGGCGCGCGAACTCGACGAACCAGGGCGCGAGGGCCGAGCCGCTCGCGATGAAGGTGAGGAAATTCATGTCCCGGTGCGCCCCCCGGGAGGAGGGGCAGACGAGGCCGGGCTTCGGCTCGGCCGCGGCCTCGAGGAGGAGGGCCTCGAGGGCGACCGACCCTATCGCGGCCGCGGGGCCCAGCGCGCCGCTCCCGGACGGCGCGCCCGCATCGTTCCTCTTCACCGACCCGCCCTCCTCGCGGCATACTATACCCCGAGGCGCCGCCCCGGCATAGCTCGTCCGCGGGACCGGCCGCCGGGCAAGGAACGGAGGGCGAAGGCAATGAAACAGCAGCTCATCATCATCGCGGCCATCCTCGCGGGGGCCTTCCTCGGACAGAAGCTCAAGCTTCCCTCGGGAGTCCTCACCGGCGGCATGATAGCAGGCCTTCTCGCCAAGGGCCTTGTGTCGGGCAACGTGCCGAGCGGCAATATGCTCTCGATCGCCTCGCAGCTCCTCGTGGCCTACGTCGTGGTGTCGAACTCCGATGTCGAGACGATTCGGAAGCACCCCGAGATCGTGCCGATAGCCCTCGGCTACATCCTCGCCCTCGTCGCCTTCTGCTTCGGGTCCGCCTGGATCCTGAACAAGGCCTTCGGCATCGACATCCGCACCGCGGTCTTCGCCACCGCCCCGGGCGGCCTCTCGGGCATGGCCCTCTCGGCCGCGGACGCGGGGGCCGAGACCCCCATTTCGATGATGTTCCACCTCTTTCGCATAACCTTGATCCTGGTGAGCACTCCCCTCCTCGCGGCTTTCGCCTCGAAGTAGGGGAGGGCCGGTTTCCCGGGGACAGGGCCTCCCTCGACCTTCCCCTTGACCCTCGGCCCGCCGGCCGTTATATTTCAATCGATCCCCCACCCCACCAGGGGAGGGGTCTGAACTGGCGACCCCGCCGCGTGTAAAGGGCGGCGCCAGCCGACCGGTACAAGCGGCACGACGCCGCGCCGAGGAGACGCAAGGGTGGACCACTCGAGCTGCCAGGGCGCCAAGGCGCTCGCCATACTGAAGAACGCGCGGGGACAGGTCGAGGCCGCGATCCGCATGATCGAGGACGACCGCTACTGCATCGACGTCTCGAAGCAGCTCCTCGCCGCCCAGGCCATGCTCAAGAAGGCCAACGTCGTCGTCCTCAAGCAGCACATCGACACCTGCGTGAAGGACGCGATCCGCTCGGGCGGGGGCGAGGAGAAGGTCGAGGAGATCGCCCTCGTCCTCGAGCGCTACCTCGGCTCCTGAGCCAAGGAGGGACCATGATCGACGTGATGGAACTCCGCGTGAAGGGCATGACCTGCGCCTCCTGCACGGCCGCCGTGGAGCGGTCGGTGGGCAGGCTCGAGGGCGTCTCCTCGGTGTCGGTGAACCTCGCCACCGAGAAGGCGCGGATCGAGTACGACCCGGCCGCGCTCCGGCTCTCCGAGATCAAGCGGGCCATCGAGGCCGCGGGCTACGAGCCCGCCCCGGTGGAGCGGGACCCGCGCGCGGACGGCCACCAGGCGGAGAAGGAACGCGAGGCGCGGACCCTCCGGAACCGTTTCGCCGTTGCCGCAGCCTTCGCGGCGCCGCTCTTTTACCTCGCCATGGGCTCGATGCTCGGCTGGCCCCTGCCGGCCTTCCTCGACGCGATGGAGCACCCCCTCCGCTACGCCCTCGTCGAGCTGGCGCTGGTGTCGCCCATCGTGTTCGTCGGCAGACGGTTCTACTCCGTCGGCTTCCGCGCGATCGCGCACCGGGCCCCGAACATGGATTCGCTCATCGCGATGGGCACCTCGTCGGCCCTCCTCTACAGCCTCTGGTCGGTGTCGCTCATCGCGCGCGGCGACCACCGCGCCGTCGAGAGCCTCTACTTCGAGACCGTGGGCGTCATCATCGCCCTGATACTCCTCGGGAAGTCCCTCGAGGCGCGCAGCAAGGGCCGGGCCTCGGAGGCGATCAAGCGCCTCATGGGGCTCGCGCCGAGGACCGCCACGGTGCTCGCCGGCGACGGCGAGGTCGAGCTGCCGGTCGAGGAGGTCGGGGTCGGCGACATCCTCCTCGTGCGGCCCGGCGAGCGCTTCCCCGTCGACGGCGAGGTCCTCGAGGGTCGGAGCGCGGTGGACGAGTCGATGCTGACGGGAGAGAGCATCCCGGTCGGGAAGGGCCCCGGCGACCCCCTGGTCGGCGGGAGCGTCAACGGTAACGGCCTCGTAAAGCTGCGCGCGACCAAGGTGGGAGCGGACACGGCCCTTGCGCACATCGTGCGCCTCGTCGAGGAGGCCCAGGGCTCGAAGGCGCCCATCGCGAGGATCGCCGACGTCGTGTCCGGGTACTTCGTGCCCGCGGTCTTCCTCGTCGCGATCCTCGCCGCGGGGGCCTGGCTCCTCGCGGGCCGCGACGCGGTCTTCGCGCTCACGGTCCTGGTGTCGGTCCTCACGATAGCCTGCCCTTGCGCCCTCGGCCTCGCCACGCCGACCGCCATCATGGTCGGCACGGGCAAGGGAGCCGAGCTCGGCATCCTCTTCAAGTCCGGCGCGGCCCTCGAGACCATGCGCTCGGTCGAGGTGGTCGTCCTCGACAAGACGGGCACCATCACCAAGGGCAGGCCCGAGGTCACCGACATCCTGCCGGCCGGGGGCTTCGATGCCCTCGAGCTCCTCGATCTCGCCGCCGAGGCCGAGCGCGGCTCGGAGCATCCCCTCGGCGAGGCCCTCGTGCGGGCCGCGGCGGAGCGCGGCGCCGGGGCCCCGCGGGACGCGGCCTCGCCGCGGGCGACGGACTTCGAGGCCCTCCCCGGGAGGGGCATCTCGGCGAAGGTCGGCGACAGGCGCGTCCTCGTTGGCAACGCCGCCCTCCTCGCGGAGGCCGGCATCGACCCGGGCCCTAGCGACCGCGCCGCGGAGGAGCTCTCCGAGGCCGGGCGGACCATCCTGCTGGTCGCCGTCGACGGCCGCTACGCGGGCCTCGTCGCCGCGGCCGACCGGCCGAAGGAGACGAGCGCCGCGGCCGTGGCCGCCCTCGAGGCGATGGGGATCGAGGTCGTCATGATCACCGGCGACTCGCGGCGCACGGCGGCCGCGGTCGCCCGCGAGGTCGGCATCGAGCGCGTCGTCGCCGAGGTCCTGCCCGCGGGCAAGGCCGACGCGATAGGCGAGCTCAAGGCCGGCGCCCGCGTCGTCGCCATGGTCGGCGACGGGATCAACGACGCGCCGGCCCTGGCGCGGGCCGACCTCGGCGTCGCCATCGGGGCGGGCACCGACGTCGCCGCCGAGAGCGCCGACCTCGTCCTCGCGCGGAGCGACCTCGCCGACGTCGAGACCGCGATCCGCCTCTCGCGGAACGTCATGCGGAACATAAAGCAGAACCTTTTCTGGGCCTTCGCGTACAACGTGCTCGGGATCCCCGTGGCCGCCGGACTTCTCCACGCCTTCGGCGGCCCGCTGCTGAACCCGATGCTCGCCGCGGCGGCCATGTCCATGAGCTCGGTATCGGTGCTCGCCAACGCCCTGCGGCTCAGGGGATTCGATCCCGCCGCGGCGGCCCGCGATAGGCCGGCGAGAAGGACCGCCAAGGTCCCCGCGCCGGCGAAGGAGATCGTCGTGAGGAAATTGCTGACCGTCGAGGGCATGAGCTGCAACCACTGCGTCATGCGCGTGAAGAAGGCCCTCTCCGCCCTGCCGGGCGTGAAGTCCGCCGAGGTGGACCTCGGCACCAAGACCGCGACCGTGGAGGGCGAGGCCCTCGACGCCTCGGCCCTGACCGCGGCCGTGGTCGAGGCCGGCTACTCAGTGTCGCGCATCGCCTGATACTCCCCGTCCCGCCGCGGGGGGACGGGGCTCATTACCCCCTTTTGAGGATGGCCCGGGCCTCGGCGCGGCCCTATCGTGCGGGAACCAGACTATCCGGAGGGGCACGATGAGGAAGAGCTGCGTCATGGTGGCGTCCCTGCTCGCGATGGCCGCGGGCGTCCAGGCATCAGGGAAGGTCAGCTTCCGCGCCCAGGACGGCCTCGAGATCAGCGCCGACCTCTACCTCGCGCATCCACCCGAGGCGCCCTTCATCCTGCTCTGCCACATGGCCGGCTCGGGCCGGGGCGAGTACCTGCCCATCGTCGAGCGCCTCTCGAAGCTGGGCTTCAACCTGATGGCCGTGGACCAGCGCTCGGGCAACGCCGCGGGCGGGCTCGCCAACGAGACCGCGGCCCGGGCCCATGCCAAGAAACTCTCGACCTCCTGGATCGACGCCCTCCTCGACATGCAGGCGGCCCTGGCCGAGGCCCGCGGCAAGTACGCCAAGGGCAAGCTCATCCTCTGGGGCTCCTCCTACTCGGCCTCCCTCGCCATCAAGATGGCGGGCGACGCGCCCTCCTGCTGCGACGGGGTCCTCGCCTTCTCGCCGGGGGAGTACTTCGGACGCGACTTCATCGCCTCGAGCGCGAAGAGCGTGAAGGTTCCCGTCTTCGTCACCTCGGGCAAGTACGAGCGCGACGACTGGCAGAAGATTTACGACGCCATCCCCGCGGCCGGGAAACTCTCCTTCCTCCCGAACGCGACCGGCGAGCACGGATCGCCCGCCCTCTACCCCGCGACCCCGGGCAGCGGGGAGTACTGGGTGGCCGTCGAGCCCTTCCTGAAACGCTTCCTTTAAGATTCCCGCCCCGCTGGCAGGCGCCGCCGTGGAGCGTTAGAATTATCTCCATGGCACGACGGCGCCTCTGCGCCTCCTCGTCCTGGCCGCGGCGCCGCGCCTTGGGTGGATAGGGGAGGCCGATATGCCCGAGCTACGCGAGATACTGGATCGCAGCGCCCTCTTCGCCGGCCTGGGCCCCGCGACCCTCGAGGGGATCAGCGCCCGCCTGCGGCCTGTCGCCTTCGATCGGGACCGCGTCGTGTGCCGGGAGGGCGAGCCCGGCGACAGCATGTACATCATCGTCTCGGGCTCGGTCTCGGTCACGAGCGACATGGGCTGGGGACAGCGCGAGCTCGAGCACATGACGGAGGGCGCGGTTTTCGGCGAGATGGCGCTGATCTCCGACGAGGTCCGCTCGGCGACGGTGCGGGCCCTCGAGCCCACCGAGTGCCTCCAGCTCGACCGCGCCGCCTTCGGCTACCTCCTCGACCACGACCCGGCGCTCGCGCAGCAGGTCGCAAAGGTGATGACCAAGCGCTTCTCCGCCCTCGTGCACAAGACCTCGAGCGAGCTCCTCCACGCCTACCGGGCCATCGTCTTCGCCATAGCCGGCCTCACCGAGTCGCGCGACCCCGAGACCGGGGCCCACCTCGAGCGCACGCGCAACTACTGCGTCCTCCTCTCGGAGCGGCTCGCCGCCACGGCCCGCTTCAAGGACCGCATCTCGCATTCCTTCATCGACGGGATCTACCAGGTCTCGCCCCTCCACGACGTCGGCAAGGTCGCCGTGCCCGACGCCATCCTCCTCAAGCCCGGACGCCTCGACCCGGCGGAGTTCGAGGTCATGAAGACCCACACGACCGCGGGCGCGGCCGCCTTCGAGAGCGTGCTCGCGCAGAGCGACACCGAGCTCTTCCGCATGGCCTTCCGGGTCTGCCTCCACCACCACGAGCGCTGGGACGGCTCGGGCTACCCCGCGCGGCTCTCGGGCGAGTCCATCCCCCTCGAGGCGCGGATCATGGCCTTCGCGGACGTCTACGACGCCCTCATCTCGAAGCGGGTCTACAAGGCGCCGATGAGCAAGGAGGCGACGCGCGAGGAGATCCGGAAGAGCGCCGGGACCCAGTTCGATCCCTTCATCGCCGAGGTCATGCTCGCGGACATCGCGAGCTTCGAGGAGATACACGAGCGCTTCGGCGATTGACCGCCGGCGCCGTCCCGCGCGAGCCGATAAGGCGATTATTGGTCGCTTGACTAAACATCGGCCCTTCGACTAGAGTGCCTCCGATGCCCGGATTCCCGACCGGGCCTCGGAGGCTTCGATGCGCCTTGCCGTCACGCGCCCGTCCCGCCGACGCTCCTTCCTTCTCGCCCTGCCGCTGCTCCTCTTCCTGCCGCCCGACCTCGTCAGGGCCCAAGGCGCCGACGAGCTGCTCAGGGCCGTCGACAAGGCCCTCTTCCTCGAATCCTACGCCTCCCGCGTCACCATGGAGACGACGGAGCCCGGCGCGGCCCCTCGATCCATGACCTTCGAGGGGCTGTCCCGCAAGGACAGGGGGACCTACCTCGAGATCGCGGCGCCCGCGAGGACCAAGGGCACGCGCTTCCTCCAGCTCGAGGGCAGCCTCTGGATGTACAACCCCAAATCGGGTTCGGCCAACGCGCTGAGGCTCTCCTCCCGCGACAGCTTCCAGGGCTCGGCCTTCTCCAACGCGGACGTGGGCAAGAGCCAGTTCTCCGACGACTACGCGGCCGCCCTCGAGCCCGGCGCGACGCTCGAGCACGCCGAGCTCGGCCGCGTCGCCTGCCGGGTCATCGTCGCCGCGGCGAGGACGGAGACCGCGGCCTACGGCAGGATCGTCATGTGGCTGCGGGCCGCCGACCTCATGCCACTCCGCATGGAGTACTACGCGAAGTCGGGCCTCCTCTTCAAGCGGATGGACCTCTCCGCGATCAAGAGCTTCGGCCCCCTGGTCCGGCCCTCCGTGATGCGGATGGAGAGCTTCGAGAAGAAGGGCACGTTCACCGTCATGACCATCGAGTCGATCGCGGCGCGCGACGTGCCGCTCTCGGTGTTCTCCAAGAACCACCTCACGAGGTGAGGCCCGCGATGCGACGCCTCATGGCTGTTTCGCGCAACGCTCGCCTTCCGGCGGCGGCCTGCCTCCTCCTCGCCCTCCTCGCCCGCGCCGCCGCCCTCGAGGGAGGCCCCGCCTACAGCCTCGCCGCCGAGGCCTCGGCCGGCTTCGCCGTGGCGGCCGACGGCCTCGACCCCGCCTCGGCCGACTCCGCCGCGATCTGGCTGCTCGGCGCCGACTTCCTCCACCGGCTCGAGGCGCCCGGCTGGGGAGTCGTGGTGTCGCACAACCTCGACCTCTCGGGCCAGGCCTCCTCCTCCCCCTCGTTCCAGCCCGCGGTGACGATCCACGAGGCCTACGCGAGGCTCGACCTCTCCGAGGGCGCGCAGCTCTTCGTCGGGAAGAGGCGGATGGGCCTCGGCCTCGGCACGACCTTCGCGCCCGGCGACCTGATCGACCCGCGCACGGGCTTCTGGGACCAGAAGAGCGGCTTCGCCGGCCTCGACGCCGCGCTCTCCCTCGGAGCCGATCTCTCGCTGCGCGCCGCGATGAGCCTCGACCGCAACTTCGCGGCCTATGCCGCCGGCCTCGCGGCGAAGCGCGCCTCGGCCGCGGCGGGCGCCGCGCCCGCGGACCAGTCGGCGCTCGCGGCCCAGGCGTCCGCGAAAGGGGCCTACGCCGCGGCCCTCGCCGGGGCGGCCGGGCCCGCCGACCCGCGGCTCTGTCTCTGGGCGCTCTCCTTCGACGCCCAGCTCGGCGCCCTCGAGCTCGCGGCCGCGGCGGTGTACTCGCCCGACTATTGCGCCCGCCCGTCCCTCGGCTTCTCCCTGGACGCGGGCGGGCTCATCGTCCAGGCCGAGGGGGCGGTCGAGCTCGAGGGCGGCGAATGCCGCCTCTTCGGGACCGCAGGCCTCCGCTACGCCTGGTCGGGGACGTCGAGCACGCTCGCCGCCTCCCTCGACTACGACTACAACGGCGGGCCGGGCAGGCTGCTCGCGAGGGAGCACTACCTCCTGCCTTACCTTTCGTACTCGAGGCCCGAGTCCTTCTCGGCCTACGCCCGGGCCCTCGTCGAGCTCGAGGGCCCCTCGGCCCTGCTCTCCGCGGGCCTCACCCTGTACCCCGCCCCCGACTTCGACCTCGAGCTCTCCCTGCTCGCCGGCCTCGGCGGCGGGGAGTTCGACGCGTTGGGCGAAACACTTTCCCCGGGGGCGGGAGCCCTCGCGAATTCGCTGCGCCTCCTCGCGCGCGCGCACTTCTAGGATCAAGGGAGGGACCATGTCCGAGGCCGCCGTGGAGGTCATGCTCGAGGTGCGGGGGATCACGAAGGACTACCGCCTCGGGAGGACGGTCATCCACGCCCTCCGCGGCGTGGATTTCAGCGTGGGTCGCGGCGACTTCGTATCCATCGTCGGTCCCTCGGGCTGCGGCAAGACCACGCTCCTCAACATCGTCGGATGCATCGACAAGCCGAGCTCGGGCTCGGTCTTCCTCGACGGCGTCGACGTCTCCACCTTCGACGACGACCGCGAGGCCGACACGAGGCTCTCGAAGATCGGCTTCATCTTCCAGAGCTTCAACCTCGTCGCGGTCCTCGACGTGCGCGAGAACATCGAGTTCCCCCTCATGGTCGCCAAGGTCCCCAAGGCCGAGAGGAGGCGCAGGGTCGAGGAGCTCGTCGAGGAGGTGGGCCTGGGCGAGTTCGCGGCGCACCGCCCCGACGAGCTCTCGGGCGGCCAGCGCCAGCGCGTCGCGATCGCGCGCGCCCTCGTGAACCGCCCCTCGCTCGTCATCGCCGACGAGCCCACCGCCAATCTCGACTCGGAGACCTCGCGCACGATCATGGAGGCGATGAGGCGACTGAACGAGGAGGAACGGACCACCTTCGTCTTCTCGACGCACAACGAGCTCATCGAGGAGTACGCGAAGCGCGTCCTCACGCTGAGGGACGGCCGGATCGTCGGCGAGCGGCGCGCGAACGGCGCCGGTCTTCCCGCCGCCGGGGCCGGCGTCGCCGGGGCCGCGCCGTGATGCTGCTCCGCATCGCCCTCCTGGGGGCCGTGAAGCACTACAAGCGCAGCCTTGTCGTCGCGGGGGCCGTCGCGGTCGCATGCGCCGTCATGATCGCGATCGGGAGCCTCCTCGTCGGGATCACCGCGAGCTTCTACGACTCCGTCGTCCCGGTCTCGGGCCACGTGCGCGTGGACTCCGCGGAACGGCCGAAGGCCCTCGATCCCCTGGGGCTCGCGGCGCTCGTCGGGGACGCTGACGCGTTGCGCGAACGAATCATGTCCCTCGGGGACCCTCGCATCGTCGAGGTCGAGCCCCTGCTTTCGTTCGGCGCCCTCCTCGTGGAGGACCGGAGCGAGGGCGACCCGCGGAACATCGCGATGCGGGGCATGGGCGTGCGGCCGGGCACGCGTTTCGCCGACAACGCCCGCGACGGGATGAAGGAGGGCGATTTCCTCCCCGGCGGCTCGGGCATCGCCCTCTCGAAGGCCGCGGCGCGCCTCGTGGGGGCCGCGATCGGGGACAGCGTCCTCGTCCTCGTGCGCGACCGGAGCGGGCAACCTTGGTACGAGAGCCTCCGCGTGACGGGGCTCTTCGAGACCGAGAGCGTCGACTTCGACGAGACCACCTTCTACGTCGACGAGGCGAAGGCCGCGGAGATGCTCGACGTGCCGGGCTCCTGCCGCGAGCTGCGGCTCCTCCTCTCCGGGCGCGACGAGGCCCCCGCCGTGGCGGCCGAGGTCGCCGCCCTCGCGGGCCCGAGCCTCCGCGTCGAGGATTGGGAGACGATCAACGCCTCGACCTTCGCCCTCCTCCTCTTCGTCAAGATCCTCCTCGGAGCGATCATGGGGCTCTTCGCGATCGTGGCGGCGTCGATCATCGCGAATGTCTCGCTGATGTCGGTCATGGAGCGGCTCCGCGAATACGGCACGATGCGCGCGCTCGGCCTGCGCGGCCGCGAGGTCGAGCGCCTCATACTGGTCGAGGGGGCCTCCCTCGGCCTCGCGGGGGCGGCCCTCGGCATGGCCCTCGGCTCGGCCGTGGTGTGGCTCCTCTCCCGCGGGGGGGTGGACCTCGGGGGAATCATGGAGAGCGTCGGCCTCCGGCGCTACAACAAGCCGAGGCCCGACGCCCTCTGGTACTCGCTCTGCGCGCTCGCGAGCCTGGCGGTCGGCGTCCTGGCCACGGCGCGGGCGGCCCGCTCGGTGCGCGCCCGGAGCGTGGCCGAGAGCCTCGCTTCCCCTTCGTGAGGACGAAGCCATGGAAACCTTGAGGATAGCGATCCGGAACATCGCCAGGAACCGCAGGCGCTCGAAGCTCACCGTCGTGACCATCGTCATCGGCGCGACGATCCTCATGAACGCCCAAGGCATCATCCGCGGTTTCACGACGACCGTCTACGGCCGCATGATGGCCATGGACACCGCGCAGGCGCAGGTGGAGCGGGCGGAGTACCGGGCCGACGCGCGGCGACTGCCCCTCGACCTCCTCGTGCCGGACTCGGCCGCCCTCGCCGGGCGCCTCGCCGCCCTGCCGGGCGTCGCGGCGGTCGCCGAGCGCGTCGACTTCTCCATGGAGATCACGAACGGCTCCGAGGGGACCCAGGTCATGGCGCGCGGCATCGCGCAGGAGGAGGCGCAGGTCACGGAGCTCGGGTCGCGCATCGTCGCCGGCCGCCTGTTCGGGCCGGGCGAGCCGGGACTCGTGATCGGCTCGGGCCTCGCGCGCAAGCTCGGGCTCGGGGTCGGGGACGCCGCGTACTTCACCGCGATGGACCGCCACTCGGCGAAGAACCTGGGATCGGAGCCTGTCGTCGGCATCTTCGAATTCGGCTATCCCCTCATGGACGACATGCTCGCCTGCGTCGACCTCGGTCGCGCGCGGGCCTTCCTCGACCTCGGGCCGGGCGCGACGAGGATCGTGCTGCGGGGAAAGGATCCGCGGGCGAGCGCGGCCCTCGCCGCGGAGGTCGGACGCGCGTTGGGCGACGTCGGACCTCCGGGTGGCCCCCGGCTCGCGGCCTACGAGTGGAAGACTTTCGCCGAGAACCTCGTGTCCACCATCGAGACGAGGCTCAAGCTCATGGGCGTCATCATCGCCACCCTCTTCGCCCTCATCACCGCGGGTATCTTCAACACCATGGCCATGAACGTGCAGGAGCGCTTCCGCGAGATAGGCACGATGCGCGCCATAGGCATCAGGCGCGCGGGGCTCGAGCGGATCTTCGTGGCCGAGGGCTTCGTCATGGGGCTCATGGGCTGCGCGATCGCCGTCCTGCCCGCGTCCGCGGTCGGCCTCTGGCTCGGGGTTTTCGGGGTCGACATATCGGGTGTCCTGCCCCGCGACATCCCGATACCCTTCGGCTCGGTCCTCAAGGCTTCGTACTCCGTCGTGGACGCGCTCAGGGCCCTCGCCGCGGGGCTCGGGGCCGCGGCCCTGGGCTCCCTCCTGCCGGCCCGCAGGGCGGCCCGCCTGCCGATCGCCGACGCGCTCGGCGCGGCGAGGTAGGGGGGCCGTGAAGAAGCGGGAGCGGACCCCGGCCGCGCGCGAACGGATCGTCCGCTCGGCCCTCGACATCGCGGGCAGGGAAGGCATCGAGGCCCTGACCACGCGCCGGGTCGCCGAGGAGGCGGCCGTCAACCTCGGCCTCATCCACTACTACTTCGGCTCGAAGGAGGAGCTGGTGCGCGAGGCCCTCCTGCTCTTCGTGGCGGAGCAGGGCGACATCCTCGCGGGCGCCCCGCCCGGCGAGGCGGACGGCGATCCGGCGGAGCGGCTCGCGGAACTCTTCTGCCTGATCCTCGAGCGGGCGATGGCGCGGCCGGCCCTCGTCTTCAGCCTGGTCCGCCTCATCTCGGAACAGATGTCGCACAACGCGTCGAGCAAGCCGGGCTCGCCGGACCGCGGACTGGAGGGGGCGCCGGTCGGGCCGATGCTCCGCATCCTGCGGCCGGTCGTCGCGAGGCTCGAGGAAGCGCTCGCCTCCCGGCTCGGCGGGGAAAGGGACCTCGTCTCCCGCCGCGCCCTCCAGGTCTTCACCTCGCTCCTGCACCCCATACTCTTCTCGCCGCTTCCCGGGCCCGTCTTCGGCTGCGGCCTCTCGACGAGGAAGGGGCGGGAAGCGTACGTGCGCGGCATCGTCGAGGACGCGCTGCGGCCGCCCGGTCCGGCGAAGGCCGATCGCGGAAAACCGGCGAGCGTGGCGCCGAACAAGAATCGGAGGGACTGAAGGATGGAACGGAGACGCATCGTCATCGGATACATCGGCGGCGGCAGCCGAAACTGGGCCATGAAGCTCATGGCCGACCTGGCCCTCGAGGAGGGGCTCGAGGGCGAGCTCAGGCTCTACGACATCGACGCGGCGGCCGCGCGCCACAACGAATCGCTCGGCAGGGCGATCTTCTCGAGGCCCGAGGCCGCGGGCCGCTTCGAGGTCCGGGCCGTCGGAGAGGCCGTCGAGGCGCTTGCCGGCGCGGACTTCGTCGTCCTGTCGATCGAGCCCGGGCCCATGGAGGCGCGCTTCGGCGACCTCGTCGTGCCGGCCCGCCACGGCGTCCTGCAGACGGTGGGCGACACCACGGGCCCGGGCGGCCTCCTGCGGGCCCTCCGAGCGGTGCCCGTCATGAAGGACTACGGCCGCCTTGTCATGGAGACCTGCCCCGGGGCCTGGGTCGTCAACTACACGAACCCGATGACCCTCTGCGTCGCGGCCCTCCACGCGGGCGGCCCCGGGATACGGGCCCACGGTTGCTGCCACGAGGTCTTCGGCACGCAGCGCCGGATAGCCGCCATCCTGGCGGAGGCCGAGGGCATCGAGACGCCCCCGCGGGAGGAGATCGAGCTCGAGTTCGCGGGCGTCAACCACTTCACCCTCGCGACGGGGGCGCGGTGGCGGGGCAGGGAGCTCTTCCCCCTCGTCCGCGCGGCGGCCGCCGCGATGGATCCGGACCGCGACCGTACGGCCGTAGCGCTCGGGCGCAGGGCGCGGGAAGAGTGGTTCGACTGCGACGGCGCCGTGGCCTTCGACCTCCTCGGGCGCCTCGGCGTCCTCGGCGCGGCGGGCGACCGCCATCTCGCCGAATTCCTGCCCTGGTACCTGGGCGACGAGGCGGACATCCTCGCCATGGGGGTGCCGCCGACGCCCTACGAGTGGCGCCTGAGGACCTGGGGCGCGCCTCGCCCGACCGCGGCGCAGGTCGCCTCCGCGCCCTTGCGGTCCTCGGGCGAGGAGGGCGTGGCGCAGATGAAGGCCCTCCTCGGCATGGGCGCGCTCCGGACCAACCTCAACCTGCCGAACCGCGGCCAATGGTCGCAAGCGCCGCTGGGCGCGATAGTCGAAACCAACGCCATCCTCGAGGGGGGGCGCGTCGATCCGCTGATGTCGCCCAACCTGCCTCCGGCCGCGGCCGCCCTCGGGCGGAGGATCATCGAGGAGCAGGCCATCGTCCTCGAGGCGGCCTTGACCCGCGACCCGGCGCTCGCCCTCGACGCCCTCCTCCTCGATCCACTCCCGCGCATGACGCCGCGGCGCGCCGAGGCCATGCTGCGCGAGATGCTCGCGGCAGACGCGCCCTGGCTGCCGGGCTGGAAGATCGGCTAACGTCCCGGGAGTCCGTTTCGCCCGCCGCCGACCGGCGCGGCGGCCTCGATCCCCGCCTTCGTCACCTCGGCCTGTACATGATGAGGTACTGATGTCCCGACAGGTCCTCATAGGCGACGAAGAGCGCGGCCACGAGGTCGAGCTTGA
Organism: uncultured Treponemataceae bacterium; assembly: GCA_964399065.1. GTDB lineage: Bacteria > Spirochaetota > Spirochaetia > Treponematales > Rectinemataceae > JAKLFE01. The sequence goes on from CAYNPQ010000009.1 coordinate 53,791, forward strand.
TGTCGCTCCTCGTCAACACATGCCTGCCCCCGCCGGCGGGGAGAAGGGGGGAGTCGTAGACCCGGTTCGGGTTCTTTCCCGCCGCAAGCTGGTAGCCCGAGTCCGGCCTGACATCGATCTGGACCTGGATTCTTCGGACCAGTCTATCGGGTTGGGCGATCGCTTCCCCGGCGGCGCTCGCGAAGGACAGCTCGACGGATTTAATGCACCCGTCGGGGCCCACTTCGAGGATGGGCCTGATGATCGTGGCGGGTGATCCCTGTATCGCCTTGCAGGCCCCGAGGCGGTCCCCTTGCGGAGCTTCGGCGCCGCCCGCGCGGTCGGCCCCGGATACCGGCTGCGCCGCCTCGTCGCGGTAGATGTTGCGGCGCCTGAGGAAGGCGACGTAATCGTCGACGACGAAGGAGTGGCCGAGCTCGCGATAGAGTTTGCACTCGAATCCGCCCGATTCCCCCATCAGCTCGGTCACGGTGTTCCAACGCCCCTCCATGGCGCCCAGTCGCGTGTCGATCCAACCCGTCATGGAGCCCGGAAAGAGCCCGCCGTACCTCGTCGTATCCTCGCTGTCCCGCAGGCCCATGGTGAGGAAGCGCGGCACCGCCAGGTACTCGTCGCGGGCGAAGGCGCGGCCGGCGATGGAGGCCAGATCGGCGACGCCGATGGGGTAGATGAGATCGACTCCCGACTTCGCGTCGCGACTGTAGGGGAGGATATGCATGAAGCTCGTGCCTCCGTATGCCGCCGCCCGCACCCGCTCCGGGTGCATGAGGGTGAAGCGCGACGCGAAGGAGGCGCTCATGGAAAAGCCGGCGAGGAGGATCTTCTCGCCGAGCTCCACGCCGCATTCCGCGGCGATGAAGGCGCGCGCGTCGTCGATCATCGCCATGAATTGCAGGTCGAGCCGGGACAGCCTGTCGTTCCTCAAAAGCATCGCGTCCCTGTTCAGGCTCGCCGGCGAGGAATTCGCCGGGCGGTCGAAGGCGGGATACAGGAGCGGGGCGCCCAGGGCCTGCGCCATCTCCCTTTCCCAACTCCCCTCGAGCACGACCTTCCTGGCCCAGTCGCTGTAATACTCGGGGCCCATGCCCTGCGCCCCGCCCGAGGCGATGGAGGTCGCGAAGAGCAGCCTGCCGGCGAAATCCTTCGGGATGTACAGGTAGTAGTCGTAGTTGAAGCCGGCTTGGGGCCAGGCCGCGATCTTGTAGGCGCGGTCCGAGAGCTTGGTGACCGCTCTCTTGTTCGCCGGATTGAGTTCGGGCCGCGGAACGAAGGCCGCGGCCTGGCTTGCGAGGCGGCTCAGTTCGGCCGCTGTCGGCGGAATGTAGACCAGGCTTCCGTCGCCCGACATCGCCTGTCCGAAGGCCGGCGCGCCGGTCCAGAGTCGGGAGGCTAGGATGAGCGACAGTGGTATCAGGTGCACGTACGACTTCAGCAGGACCCTGATGCGAGAAGCCGGGGTTGTGTATCGAAAAAGCATAATAGTCTCCTGTACTCCGCTGATCGGCCGGATTGACGTCGGTAGACTGTACCGCGTCCGCGGATTCCTCGCCAGCGATTGCGGTTCGGAGCGACGTTTGCGCCTGCCTGCTCGCGCGGCTCTTCACCTCCTCTCAGCCCGCCTGAAATGCAGAAGGCCGCCTTTCGGCGGCCTCCTGCTTAGTTCATCGGGCTGAGAGGATTTGGTCTTCAGTCGACGACGTCCTGTCGCCTCCTTCAGACCCGGGGCGAACGCCCTCGCCCACATCGCGCGCTCGATGTCTCGCGCGCTTCCCTGTGGGCTCGACCGCGCGCCATCCTCAAATGATCGGATGTCGCGCGGGGTGTTCGCCCTTCAAATCCTCTCAGCCCGCCTGAAATGCAGGAGGCCGCCTTTCGGCGGCCTCCTGCTTCGTTCATCGGGCTGAGAGGATTTGAACCTCCGACATCTTGGTCCCGAACCAAGCGCGCTA
>CAYNPQ010000010.1:0-30717 GCA_964399065.1 uncultured Treponemataceae bacterium
CCCCGCCTGGAAGGACGTCAAGTACTAGGCCGATAGGAAGGAAAGAAAAACCGCAGAGACGCAGAGGGAAGATAAAGAAGAGAGGGAAGGGAGGGAATCCTGAAGATCGCTCGCTTCCCCTTCGAACCCGATGGTCTCCCCCTCGAATGACTCCGCGTCTCAGCGTCTCTGCGGTTCAATCTTCCCATTCTCGGTTTTTGATCAAAGCGGCGGAGAGAAGGATAGGGACACATGCCGGGCAGCGAACGCATAACCAGCCTCAAGCTCGAGGGGATCACGAAGCGGTTCCCGGGGATACTCGCCTGCGACGACGTGTCCCTCGAGGTCGGCGAGGGCGAGATCCTCGCCCTCGTCGGCGAGAACGGGGCGGGCAAGACCACGCTCATGAACATCGTCATGGGCCTCTACCAGCCGGACTCGGGACGGATACTCCTCAACGGGAGGCATGAGCGCTTCAGGACGCCCAACGAGGCCTTCGCCGCGGGAATCGGCATGGTCCACCAGCATTTCATGCTCGTCCCCAACATGACCGTCGCCGAGAACGTGGCCCTGGGGCTCCGCGAGCTGCACCGCCCCCTGCGCCTCGACCTCGCCGGCGCGCGGCGGCGCATCCTCGAGGTCTCGGAGCGGCACGAGCTCGCGGTGAACCCCGACGCCTACGTCTGGCAGCTCTCCGTCGGCGAGCAGCAGCGGGTCGAGCTCGTGAAGACCCTCTGCCTCGGCGCGCGCTTCCTCATCCTCGACGAGCCGACCTCGGCCCTCACCCCGCAGGAGACCGACGAGCTCATCGACCGGCTGCGCAGGATGACGGACGAGCTCTCGATCATCTTCATCAGCCACAAGCTCAACGAGGTGAAGGCCCTCTGCGACAAGGTCGCCATCCTGCGCGCCGGGAGGGTCGTCTTCCGCGGCGAGGTCGCGGACCACTCGCCGGCCGAGCTCGCCGCCCTCATGACCGGGCATGAGGTCGCGATATCGCGCAACGAGTGCGCGGAATGCCTCGGCGCCCCCCTCCTCTCGCTGCGAGACCTGCGGGTGCGGGGCGACCGCGGCAACCTGGCCGTCGACGGCCTCTCGCTCGAGCTCCGCTCCGGCGAGATCCTCGGCGTGGCCGGAGTCTCGGGCAACGGCCAGCGCGAGCTCGCCGACGCCCTCGCCGGACTCAGGCGGCCGGAGTCCGGCTCGATCCGGCTCGGGGGGCGCGAGCTCGCCGGACTCTCCCCGCGGGAGATCATCGGGGCCGGCATGGGCTACGTGCCCGAGGACCGCCACACGGAGGGCATCGTGCCCTCCTTCACGGTGCGCGAGAACCTCGTCCTCAAGGACGCGGGATCGAGGGACTTCGCGCGGCGCGGCTTCCTGCGGCTCAAGCGGATCGCGGCCAACGCGGAGGAGCTCCGCGAGCGCTTCGACGTGCGCTGCCCCTCGGTCTCGACCTCCGCGGGCTCCCTCTCGGGAGGCAACATCCAGAAGGTCATCCTCGCGCGGGAGCTCGCGCGGCGGCCCCGCGCCCTCGTGGCCGTCTACCCGACCCGCGGCCTCGACATGGGCGCCGCCGAATTCATCCACGGCCAGCTGCTCGAGCGGCGGGCCGAGGGCGTGGGCATCCTCCTCGTCTCCGAGGAGCTCGAGGAGATCATGAACCTGGCCGACAGGATCGCGGTGATGTACAAAGGACGGGTCCTCGCCGTCCTTCCCGGCAGGGATGCGACGAAGGCGAGGCTCGGCATGCTGATGGCGGGGGTGGTCGATGAGGCGTAAGCGGGGCTCGGCGATCGCGATCGCCTACGACGCGACGGTGATCCTGGCGGCCGTCCTCGCCGCGGCGGGCATAGGCGCCCTCGTGCTCGGGGCCATCGGGGCGGACGCGGCCAAGACCTACGGCACCATCTTCGCGGAGCCGCTCAAGGACCTCTTCGGCGTGACCGAGGTCCTCGTCCGCGCGATCCCCCTCTCCCTCGTCGCCCTCGGGATCGCCGTGGCCTTCCGCTCGGGCATCCTCAACATCGGCGCCGAGGGCCAGATCCAGGTCGGCATCCTCGCCTCGACCGCCGTGGCCCTCGCCCTGCCCGGCCTGCCCAAGCCGATACTCCTGCCCCTCTGCCTCGTCGCGGGCGCGGCCGGGGGCGCGGCCTGGGCGGGCATCGCGGGCTCGCTCCGCGCGAGGCTCGGCGTGAACGAGATCCTCTCCACGGTGATGCTCAACTACATCGCGGGACAGCTCTACACCTTCCTCCTCCGCGGGCCGATGATCGACCCGAACGAGCTGCAGACGGGCTCGGGCACGCCCCAGTCCATGCGCCTGCCCAAGGGCGCCTGGCTCGACCGCATCATCCCCGGGACGAGGCTCCACTGGGGCCTCGCGATCGCCGTCGCGCTGGCGGTCGCCGTCTACCTCCTCCTGTGGCGGACGACGGCGGGCTTCAAGCTGAGGGCGGCCGGGGCCGAGCCCAAGGCCGCGCGCTACGCGGGCATCCGGGTCGAGGGCTGCCTCCTCGCGGCGATGCTCGTCTCGGGAGGCTTCGCGGGCCTGGCCGGGGCGGTCGAGATGGCGGGCGTGCACCGCCGCGCCATCGAGGCCATCTCCTCGGGCTACGGCTTCACGGGCGTCGTCGTGGCGCTCTTCGGGGGCCTCCACCCCGCGGGCATACTGCCGGCGGCGGCCTTCTTCGGCCTCCTCCTTGTCGGAGCGGACATGACCCAGCGCTCCGCCGGCGTGCCCGCGAACATGGTGCTCGTCCTCCAGGGCGCGGTCATCCTCGCCCTCGTTTCCGCGAAGATGTACGTCGGGAACGCCTACGCCCGCGCGCGCTTCGAGCGGGCCCTCGGGCGGCTGCTCCACAAGTCCGGACGGGGCGGCGCCGGCGGGGAGGTGACGCGATGAGCGCCCTGGCCATGCTCCAGAACATCCTCGTCATCGGCGTGCCCTTCTCCGTCGCCCTCCTCCTCGCCGCCCTCGGCGAGAACTTCAACCAGCGCGCGGGCGTCTTCAACCTCGGCTGCGAGGGCATCATGGCCATGGGCGCCTTCGTCGCCTTCCTGCCCGCGCACTTCCTCGCCCAGGGGCCGCTCGCGCCCTGGGCCAACGCCCTCGGCTTCGCGGCGGCGGCCGCGGTCGGGGCCCTCCTCGGCCTCGGCTTCGCGCTGGTCACCGTGACCTTCCGCGCGCCCCAGGGCATCGCGGGCATCGGCCTCCAGATGCTCGGCTGGGGCAGCGCGGGCACCCTCTTCCGCCACTTCGTGGGCGGCGTCACCGGCGTCGCGGGCCTGTCCGCGCTGCCGATCCCCGGCCTCTCGAGGATCCCCTTCCTCGGTCCCGTCCTCTTCAACCACAGCCTCGCCGCATACCTCGCCTTCCTCGCCGTGCCCGCGTCCTGGTACCTCCTCTTCAAGACGCCCTGGGGGCTCAAGGTGAGGGCCGTCGGCACCCATCCCCGCGCGGCGGACACGATGGGCATCGCGGTGGCGAGGACGCGCTACCAGGCACTGGCCCTCGGCGGGGCCCTCGCCGGGATCGCGGGCGCCTACCTCACCCTCTGCCAGGCCAAGATGTTCGCCGACGACCTCGTGGCCGGCCGCGGCTTCATCGCCGTGGCCCTCGTCTACTTCGGGCGCTGGAGCCCGGCGGGGATACTCGGCGGCGCCCTGCTCTTCAGCCTGGCCCAGTCCCTGCAACTATCCATCCAGGTGCTCGGCATCAAATTCCCCTACGAATTCGCCGTCATGCTGCCCTACGCCCTCGTCATCGCCGTCCTCGCGCTCGCGCGCGGCTCGCGGATGAGGGGGCCGGCCGAGCTCGGCAAGCCCTACGACAGGGAGATGAGGATCTAGGACGCGATGGTCGACTTCATCCTGAACGGAAGGCCCGTGAGGGCCGAGGAGGGCGGGCCCGAGGGTCCGCGCGGGCTCCTGGATTACCTGCGGCTCGAGGCGGGCCTCGAGGGCGCGAAGAACGCCTGCGGCGAGGGGGCCTGCGGCGCCTGCTCGGTCCTCGTCGACGGGAAGCTCCTCGCCTCCTGCGTCCTGCCCCTCGCGCGCCTGGCCGGCAAGTCCGTGACCACGATCGAGGGCCTCCCCGAGGCCGAGCGCGGACTCTACGCGCGGGCCTTCGCGGAGGCGGGCGCCGTGCAGTGCGGCTTCTGCACCCCCGGCATGGTCATGGCCGCGAAGGCCCTCCTCGACGCGAACCCCGATCCGACCGAGGCCGAGGTCCGCACCGGCCTACGGCGCAACCTCTGCCGCTGCACCGGCTACGCGAAGATCGTGGCGGGCGTGCTCCGCGCCGCGGCGCTGCGACGCGAGTCGGCGGACGTAGCGGCGTCGCATGACGCGTCCCTCGGCGGCCGCATGCCCCGGGTCGACGCGATCTCCAAGGCGAGGGGCGAGGCGCGCTACGTCGACGACCTCTCCGCGCCGGGCATGCTCCACGCCGCCGTCCTCCGCGCGGCCCACCCGCGGGCGCGCCTCCTCTCCCTCGACGTCTCGGCGGCCCGGGCGCTGCCCGGCGTCGCGCGCGTCGCGACCTGGGAGGACATCCCCGGCTCGCGCTACACCGGCCACATCGTCGCCGACTGGCCGACCCTCGTCGCCGTCGGCGAGGAGACCCGCTACGTCGGCGACGCGATCGCCCTCGTGGCGGCCGAGACCCCGGCCGCCGCCCGAGCCGCGGTCGCCGCGATCCGGGCCGAATACGAAGTCCTCGAGCCGCTCCGCTCGCCCGAGGAGGCCCTCGCGCCCGGCGCGCCGGCGATACACCCCGGCGGCAACGTCCTGTCGCGCCTCGTCCTGGACCGCGGCGACGCGAAGTCGGCCATCGCGTCGGCGGCGCACTCGCTGCGCCTGGAGTTCCGCACGCCCTTCACCGATCACGCCTTCCTCGAGCCCGAGGCCGCCCTCGCCTTCCCGCCCGACGCCGAGGGGCGCGTCCTCGTGCGGACGGGCGAGCAGAACGTGTACGACGGCCGAAAGTACGTGGCCGACACCCTCGGCCTCCCCGAGGAGAAGGTCCGCGTCGCGTCCGCCTACGTCGGAGGCGCCTTCGGCGGCAAGGAGGACCAGAGCGTCCAGCACCACGCGGCCCTCCTCGCCTGGCTCTGCGGGAGGCCGGTGAAGCTCGTCCTCCCGCGGCCCGAGTCCACCCGCGTGCACGTCAAGCGCCACGCCTCCCGGGTCGACCTCGAGGTCGGCTGCGGCGCCGACGGCCGGCTCGCCGGCATCAGGGCGACGGTCGTCATGGACACCGGGGCCTACGCCTCGCTCGGCGGCCCCGTGCTCCACCGAGCGGTCACCCACTTGGGCGGCCCCTACGAGTGCGCGGACGTCGAGGTCGAGGGCCTGGCCGTCTACACCAACAACCCGCCGGCCGGCGCCTTCCGCGGCTTCGGCGTGCCCCAGGTCAACTTCGCCCTCGAGAGCGCCCTCGACGCGTTGGCCGAAAGAGTCGGCATCTCCGCCTGGGAGATCCGCTTCCGCAACGCGATCCGGCCCGGCCGCGTCCTGACGAACGGCCAGGTCGCCGGGCCCGACACGGCCCTCGAGGAGTGCCTCCTCGCGGTCAAGCCGGCCTTCGAGGCCGCCCCCGGACGCGCCGGCCTCGCCTGCGCCTTCAAGAACACGGGCATCGGCGTGGGACACCCCGACGCGGGCCGCTGCGTCCTCGAGGTCCTGCCCGACCGGGTCCGCCTCCGCACGGGCGCGGCCTGCATCGGCCAAGGCCTGGCCACCGTCCTCACCCAGCTCGCCGCGGGCGTCCTAGGCATCGGGCCGGAGCGGATCGAGGTCGCGTTGCCCGACACCGGCGACTCCCCCGACTCGGGCACGACCACGGCATCGCGCCAGACCCTCATCACCGGCGAGGCCTGCCGCCGCGCCTGCGCCGCCGCTCTGGACGCGTTGCGCGAAATCGGAGGCGCGGCCGGCCCCGGCGGCGCGGCCGGCCCCGGCGGACCCGCCGCGGCCCGCGGCGGCGCCGCCTTCCCCCTCGCCCCCCTCGCGGGCCGCGAGTTCCGCGGCGAGTACCTCGCGGAGACCGACCCCTTCGACTCGGACAAGGCCAATCCCGTCCGCCACGTCGCCTACAGCTACGCCTGCCACGTCGCGGTCCTCGGCCGCGACGGACGCCTCGAGCGGGTCGTCGCGGCCCATGACTCGGGCCTCGTGGTGAACCGCCTCGCCTTCGAGGGCCAGGTCGAGGGCGGGGTGGCGATGGGCCTCGGCTACGCCCTCACCGAGGACCTCGGCCTCGTCGACTGCGTCCCGGGCGGTCGCTTCGGCAAGCTCGGCCTCCTGCGTTCCGCCGAGGTCCCGCCCGTCGAGACGATCGTCGTCCGCAAGGCGGGGACGGGAGACGCGGCGGACGGCGGCGTCTCGGGCGCCGCTTACGGCGCCAAGGGCATCGGCGAGATCTCCTCGATCCCCACCGCGGCCGCGGTCGCCGGCGCCTATTTCGCCCTCGACGGCAGGCTCAGGACCTCCCTCCCCCTGGAGGGAACCCCCTACCGCAAGGGCTGAGGGCGTCGGAGGACGCCGGGACGCCGCCGCCCGGCGGGAGCCGTCGCATCGACGCGTTAGGCGAAGCAGTCGCGCAACGCGTCGACCAGGGTATCGGCGTCGCGCTCGTCGTTGTATGCGAAGAAGGAGATGCGGAGGAAGGGCGAGCCCCCGAAGACGACGACCGGCGCCTCGATGCGGCGGCGGTCGTACAAGGCGGCCTTCGCGGCGGCGGGATCGCAGGGCGGCAGGGGTGCCAGGGCCATGCGGAGGCCCGGCGAGGGCTCCACGGGCTCGAGCCCGAGCGCCTCGGCGGCGCGGCGCGCGGTGCGTGCGGCGAGGGCGGCGCAGCGCTCCCCGTCGCCCGTGGCGGCCAAGGCGCGGGACCAGCGGATTGCCGCGGGCGTCGCGAGGAAGGCCGTGAGGTCGCGGGTGCCGAGCCAGCGCAGCCGGCGCGAGAGCGGGGTCGTCCCCGCGTAGGCGTCGTGGGCCGCGGAGCCCTCGGCCTCGGCCACGAGGCCCCAGCTCGTCACGAGGGGCTCGACCCCGGACTGGAGGCCGGGCCGCACATAAAGGAAACCCGAGCCCAGCGGGCCGCAGAGCCACTTGTGGCAGTTGCCCGCGTAAAAATCGGCGCCGAGGCCCTCGAGGTCCAGCGGCACGTGACCCGGCGCGTGCGCCCCGTCGATCACCGTCGCGATGCCGCGCGAGCGCGCGAGGCGGCAGGCTCCGGCGACCGGGAAGAGACGGGCCGTCGGGCTCGTGATGTGCGAGAGGAAGAGGACGCGGGTCCGGGGCCCGATGGCGGCCTCGAGCCGCGCCAGGAAGTCCCCGTCCCCGGAGCCGCGCAGCGGCACCTCGAAGCGGCGGTAGGACGCGCCCCGCGCGGCGCAGGCCCGCTTCCAGGCCAGCTCGCAGGCGCCGTACTCGTGGTCGGTCCCGAGGACCTCGTCGCCGGGCCCGAGGCCGATCGACCGCGCCGCGATGTTGACCCCGGTCGTCGCGTTCTCGACGAAGGCGAGGTCCGGGGGCGCGGCCCCGACGAGTTCGCCCAACGCGGCCTCGGCCTCCTCCAGGAGGGCCGAGGAGCGCCGTCCGAGGAACTCGACGGGATTGGCCTCGGCGAGGCGGCGGAGGCGCTCGGCCCCCTCGATGAGCTCGAGGGGGCGGGCGCCGTAGGAGCCGTGGTTGAGGAAGGTGATGGAGGGATCGAGAAGGAAGCCCGAATCGGGTCGCATGGCGCTTCGCGACTCCCGCGCCGGGCCTGATGGACCGGGGATCCGGAGACCCGGCGCGGAGAGGCGGCCTACTTCCTCTTGGGCTGGGCGGCCTTGGCCGGCTTGGATTGGGCCTTCGGCTTGGCCTTCGCGGCGGCCTTGGCGGGCTTCCTCGCGGCTGGCGCCCTCACCGTCTCCTTGGCGGCGGGGGCCTCGACCTTGAGCGCCGCGCTGCGGAGCTTGACGGGCCTCGTCGCCGACTTGGCGGCGGGCTTCGTCGAGATGAGGCGCTCGATGTCGTCCCAGCGCGCGGCGCACTCCTCGCAGAGGTCGAAGGAGAAGCCCGACTCGATCCAGGAGAGGGCGGCGAGGAAGAACACGCCGATGGCGGAGGAGGCGATGGAGGAAGGATCGACGTCCGAGCGGATGTCGCCCGAGGCCACGCCCTCGTTCACGCACTCGAGGGCCAGGCGCTCGTCGCGCCTCTTGAGCTCGGCGACCTTCTTGCGGAGGTCGGGGTAGCCGCGGAAGACCTGCTCGGCGTGGAGGAGGATGTAGGCGAAGTCCCTGCTCGCCGCGACGGCCGCCGCCATGCCGAGCAAGGCGTCCCGGAGGCGGGCGAGGCCGGTCTCCTCGGAGTCGTAGGCCTGCTCGAAACGGGAGTACATCCGCTCGAAGGCGCTGAACAGGCCCGTGAAGAGGCCGTCGACGCCCTCGAAGTGGCGGAAGATGGCGGGCTCGGTGATGCCGGCCCTCGTGGCGATGTTCTTGAGGGTGGCCGCTCTCGGCCCCTCTTCGCAGATGACGGATGCCGCGGCGGTCAGCACCGCGGTCTTGGCCTTGGTGTACGGCCAGCCGGAGTCGGAATCGATGATCTCTGGAGTCATAAGAGTATAATACCTCGACTTTCGGAATCTGTGAAGTTATACGCATGCAAAATTTGAGCTTTTTGGCAGTTTTTACTAACCTTTCCCCAGTCACCGGAAACGCTTGGCGCTCCGCGAGCCGCGGAGCCAGGCCAGCCTCGCGATGTCGCGGAGCAGGCCGAAGAAACAGGCCGAGGCGCACCATGCGGCCAGGCCAGGCTCGAGGGCGAAGGCGGTCCTCCAGCTCACCGCGCGGCCGAAGCCGAGACTCATGGCCTTGGGGGCGAGGGCGAGGGCGGCGACGCAGATCGCTATGCCCAGCCAGGCCCGGATCGAGGCGAGTAGTATCGGCCCCCGCCCCCCCCGCGCCTCGGCCCGGTCGCGGACCTCCTTCGCCCAGGAGAGCGCGCCGCCCGTCTGCAGCGCGAGGGCCGCGACATGCACGAAGGCGATGACCGCGAGCAATATGTAGAGGCGGCCGAGGGGGAAGGGCCGCGGCGCGCCGCCCTCGAGCATGATCCGCCGCGCTCCGTCGACGAGGGCGGGCAGGGCGAAGGCGGACTGGAGGAGGGAGCTCTGCGCCGCGAGCACCGCGACGCCGGCGTCGAGTTCCGGCCAGACGACGATCCGCGAGGAGAAGCCCTCGAGCGATCCGTCGATGTAGGCCGCCCTGCCCTTCCCCTCCCCGTCGAGGTACCAGCCGAAGCCGAATCGGGAACTCTGCTCCAAGGGCAGGAAGAGGGCTCGGACGGTCAGGGCCCCGAAGGGCGCGCGCTTCTGCTTCTCGGGGGCGACGAGGAAAGCCATGTAGAGCCCCACGTCCGAGGCCGTGGAGAGGACCGAGCTCGAGGGGGCCTCGAAGGGGCGGGGCGCCATGCCACGCGGCAGGGCCGCCCCGAAGAAGCAGGCGCTCCCCGAGGGCGTCGCGACGCCGGCCCCCTCGGGCCGGGCCGTGGTCCTCGCCATCCCGAGCGGCGCGAGGATGCGCTCCGCGAGGAGCTCGGGATAAGGCTTGCCCGCGGCCTTTTCCATGATGAGCCCGAGGGCCTGGTATCCGGTCTCGATGTAGTGGAAGGAGGAGCCCGGGGCCGCGACGGGGCGGGCCGCCGAGAGCGAGCGGGCGGCGCCTTCGAGATCAGGCGCGAAGCGGTGCGCGTCGTCGAAGGACTCCGCCGAGACGCCGCTCGTCTGCGAGAGGAGGTGGCGCGGCGTCACGTCGAGGCCCGCCCCGCCGGCGAAGCCGAACCAGGGGAGGTAGTGGCGGGCGGGGGCGTCCAGGTCCAGCTTTCGGTCGCGGACGAGGGAGAGGGCGGCGGTCCCGGCCAGGCTCTTGCTCGCGTCCCCGATGAAGAGGGGGGAGTCGGCTCCGATGGGCTTGCCGGTCCCGTCGATCCCGAAGCCGTCGACGTAGAGCACCGAGCCCTGCTCGACCGCGGCGACCGCGTAGCCCGAGAAGGCCTGGCGCCTCCTCTCGACCCTGAAGAAGGTGGCAAGGTCCGTGTAGCGCTCCGGCCCGATCTCCGGAAGGTACAGGAGGAGGGCCCCGACCGCCGCGATGACGAGGAGGGGCAGCAGGCGCCGGAGTAGTTTCGCCATCGGGCGGAGTATACACGAAAGGGGCTTGCGCCGGGAACCCGAGGATGCTATAAAGGCGCCCGATATGCGGAACGAGGCGCGGGCGCGCATCGGCGCGCCGCCGGCCCCCTCGGGGGCCCGCCGTCCGGCATCGGGCGGCGCGGCGGTCCTTCGGGATCGCGAGCCCGCTTTTTCCGGTTTCCACCAGGACCGTCCTTTCGGACGGTCCTTTTTTTATACCCACGGTTCCAAGGAGGCCACATGAGCGAGAAGAAGAATCTCTGGACCATGCTCGGATTCCGCGCCGGCGACGACAAGGAAGGGCTGCTGCCCGACGAGGCCCCTTCCCTCGGGAAGCTGATCCTCTTCGCCCTCCAGCAATTCCTCGTCATGTTCCCCGCCACCGTCCTCGTCGCCATCCTCACCGGGTTCCACGTCAGCACGACGGTCTTCGCGAGCGGCTTCGCCACCCTCGGCTTCATCGCCGTCACCCGCGGCAAGATCCCGCTCTACTACGGCTCCTCCTTCTCCTACCTCCCCGCCGTCATGCTCATCACCGCGGCCAAGACCGGCCCCACCGCGCCCGACGCGCTGATAAGCCAGGCCCAATTCGGCATCATCATGTCGGGCCTCGTCTCCATGCTCGTCGGCTTCCTCGTCATGAAGATCGGCATGGAGAAGGTCAACAAGGTCCTGCCCGCGCCGGTCACCGGCTCCATCGCCATCATCATCGGAATCTCGCTCGCCGGCACGGCCCTGGGCGGAGCCTCCTCCAACTGGACGATCTCCCTCATCACCCTCTGCTCGACGATCCTCTTCTCGGTCCTCCTCAAGGGCGTCCTGGGGCAGCTCCCCATCCTCTTCGGGGTCATCGTCGGCTACCTGGTCGCTCTCATAATGGGCAAGGTCGACTTCAGCCCCATCGCCGCCGCGAACTTCATCCAGATGCCGCACTTCACCCTGCCGACCGTCTCCTGGGGCGCGGTGGCGGCGATCATGCCCATCGCCATCGCGACGATCCCCGAATCGACCGCCCACCTCTTCCAGATCGACATCTACGTCAACAACCTGGCGAGGAAGCGCGGGCAGAAGGAGTACAAGATCGCCGACCGCCTCGGCTCGAACCTCGTCGGCGACGGCCTCGGCGACATCCTCGCCTCCCTCTTCGGCGGCCCCGCCGGCACCAACTACGGCGAGAACATCTCCACGATGGCCATCACCAAGGTCTTCTCGGTGCCCGTCCTCATCGGCGCCGCGGTGATCGCGATCGTTTTCAGCTTCTTCGGGCAGTTCGCCGCGGCGGTGAACACGATCCCCGGCGCCGTCATCGGCGGACTTTCGGTCTACCTCTTCGGCGTCATCGCCGTGCAGGGCGTCGGCATCATGATCGAGAAGAAGGTCGACCTCTTCGACAACCGCAGCCTCGCCCTGATCTCCACCATCCTCATCATCGGGATCGGCGGCACCTTCGGCTTCCCCGGCGGCATGATCCCCTTCTTCGGCGTCAAGCTCCCCGCCATCGCCACCGCGGCGGTCTGGGGCATCGTCCTCAACCTCGTGCTCGAGGCGACCAAGAAGAAGGCCTGAGTCCGCGCATCCGAAAAAGAGCGGGGAAGGAAACCCGGACGGAAGACCGACGAAGCCTCGGCTTCGTCGCCCCGAAGGCGCGCAGCGCCTTCGGGCCTTCCCCGCGCCCCATCTTTCCAAGACGAAATCGCCCAACGTCCCGCCACCGCATCCGCGGTTATGGGCGAAGGACAAGGATATGCCGCAGGGGCGCAGAGACGCAGAGGAGATCCGAGAGACAGAAAGAGGGAGACAGGGGGATTACCCCACCGGTCATCCTCTCACCGTCTCATCCCTCTGCGTCTCCGCGTCTCTGCGGTTCAATTCTTTCCCCAAACCGGTCTTCAGTCCAGCGGGAAGTGGCAGGCGACCTTGCGGCCCTCGCCCGCCAGGATCGGCTCCTCGTCGGCGCAGCGCTGCTTCGCGTAGGGGCAGCGCGTGCGGAAGCGGCAGCCCGAGGGCGGGTTCACCGGGCTCGGGATCTCGCCCTGGAGGATGGGCTTCTCGACGAAGCGCTGCCTCGGGTCGGGACGGGGCGCGGCCGAGATCAGGAACATGGTGTAGGGATGGCGCGGGCGCTCGTAGACCTCGCGCGTAGGCCCCGACTCCATGACCTTCCCGAGGAACATCACCATCACGTTGTCCGACATGTGCCGCACCACATTGAGGTCGTGCGAGATGAAAAAGTAGGTCAGGCCCTTGCGTTCCTTGAGCTCGAGGAGGAGGTTGATGACCTGGGACTGGATGGACACGTCGAGTGCCGACACGGGCTCGTCGCAGACGATGAATTTCGGGTCGAGGGCGAGGGCCCGCGCGATGCCGATCCGCTGGCGCTGCCCGCCGGAGAACATGTGGGGGTAGCGCGTCATCAGCTGCCGCCTGAGGCCGACCATCTCCATGAGGGAGCCGACCCTCTCGATCCGTTCCGCCGCGCCCATGCGCTCGTGCGCGAGGAGGGGCTCGGCGATGATGTCCTGCACGCGCATGCGCGGGTTGAGGCTCGCGTAGGGGTCCTGGAAGATGATCTGCATGTCGCGCTTGCGGCGACGGAGCTCCCGCGTCCTCAGCGCGAGGATGTCCTCGCCGCGGAAGCTCACCGAGCCCTCGGTGGGCTCGATGAGGCGGAGGAGGAGGCGCCCGAGCGTGCTCTTGCCGCAGCCCGACTCCCCGACGCAGGCGAGCGTCTCGCGCTCGGGGATCGCGAGGTCGACCCCGTCCACGGCGCGCACGACCGCGCCCTTGGCGGCGAAGACCCCGCCTCCCGCCGAGAAGTGCTTCCGAAGGCCGGAGGCCCTCACCAAGGCGTCGCTCATGCGCGCGGCCCTCCCTCGGCCTTCCTCCAGCAGCGCACCATGTGCCCGCCGCCGGCGTCCTCGAGCGGGGGCTCCGCCTCGGCGCAACGGGGCTGGGCCCGGTCGCAGCGGGGCAGGAACTTGCAGCCCCGCGGCAGCTCCTGCATGTTCGGCACGTTGCCCCGGATGGAGTACAGGGTCTCGCGCGGGCCCGGCCCCGCGATCTTCGGGATCGACTTTAGCAGGCCGCTCGTGTAGGGATGCAGGGGCCGGTCGAAGAGGTCGAAGACCTCGGCCTCCTCCATGACCCTGCCGGCGTACATGACGTAGACCCGGTCGCAGGTCTCGGCGATGACGCCGAGGTTGTGCGATATCAGGATGATCGAGGCGCCGGTGTCGCGCTGCAGGGCCTTCATGAGCCTGAGGATCTGCGCCTCGATCGTCACGTCGAGGGCGGTCGTAGGCTCGTCGGCGATGAGGAGCCGCGGCTTGCAGATGAGCGCCATCGCGATCATCACGCGCTGGCGGAGGCCGCCGGAGAGCTGGTGCGGGTAGCAGTCGAGCCGCTTCTCCGGCTCGGGGATGCCGACCTTGGCGAGCATCTCCGCCGCGGCGTGCCGGGCCTCGACCCGGGAGACCCCGGCGCGGTGGCTGCGGAGCGACTCGGCCACCTGCCGCCCCACGGTGTACACGGGGTTGAGCGAGGTCATCGGCTCCTGGAAGATCATCGAGATGTCCCTGCCCCTGACGTCGCGCATCGCGTCCTCGGGCAGCTTGAGGAGGTCGGTCCCGTCGAAGAGGACCTCCCCGCCCGCGATCACGCCCGGACGCGAGATGAGCCGCAGCACCGAGAGCGAGGTCACGCTCTTGCCGCAGCCCGACTCGCCGACGAGGCCGACTATCTCGCCCTGCCCCGCCTTTATGCTCACGCCCTCCACCGCCGGGACGGGCCCGCGGCGCGTGTCGAAGCGCGTCGTGAGGTCCCGGATCTCGAGCAGCGCGGCAGTTCCCGCTTCGTTCATGCGATCCTCCGCGCCTATGACTTGAGGTAGGGGTCGAGGGCGTCGCGGAGCCCGTCCCCGAGGAAGTTGAAGGCGAGCACCGTCAGCAGGATGGCGATGCCCGGCGCGATGGCGACCCATGGCGCGTTGAAGAGGTACTCGCGGCCGTTCGAGACCATGAGGCCCCAGCTCGCCAGGGGCGGCTGGGCCCCGACTCCGAGGAAGCTCAGGGAGGCCTCGGAGAGGATGGACGAGGGGATGTTCAGGGTGAAGAGGACGAGGAGCTGGGGGACGCAGTTCGGGAGCACGTGCCTCAGCATGATCTTGAGGTCGCTCGTCCCGATCGCCTTCGCCGCCTCCACGAACTCCTTGTTCTTCAGCGAGAGGGTCTGCGAGCGCACGACCCGCGCCGTGCCCGCCCAGCCGACGGCGCTGAGCGCGATGAAGATGTTGAGGAGACTCGCGCCGAGGGTGTACATGACGATCATCGCGAGGAGGAGCGAGGGAAAGGCCAGCACCATGTCCGCGATGATCATGATCGTGAAGTCGACCTTGCCCCCGTAGTAGCCGGAGACGATGCCGAGCGCTATCCCGATGGCCATGGAGATGATCGTGGGGATGAGCCCGACGGTGAGCGAGATCCTCGTGCCGTAGATCATCCGCGACAGGACGTCCCGGCCGAACATGTCCGTGCCGACGGGGTTGCGCGCGCTCGGCGCGGCGAACTGCTTGCCGAGCTCGACCTTGTAGGGGTCGTGCGGCGCCACGTAGGGCGCGAAGACGGCCACGAGGAGGAGGGCCAGCACGAAGGCCCCGCCGACCACGGCGAGCCTGTTCTTGAGGAAGGTGTAGGCCACGTCGCCGAGGGCGGGCTTGGCCTTGCCGGCCGCGGGCGCCTCGGCCCCGGCCTCGTCGACGATCGGCTCGACCTTGTCCGCGCTCACTTGGCGGCCTCCGGCTTTCCGTACTTGATCCGGGGATCGAGGTACGCGTAGAGGATGTCCGCCGCGAGGTTCCCGACGATCACGAGGAAGGTCGTCAGCACCACCGAGCCCTGAAGCAGCGGCATGTCGCGCGTGTTGATCGCGCTGACGGCGATCCGGCCGATGCCGGGCACGCCGAACACGCTCTCGGTGATCACCGCGCCCGAGAGGAGGCCCGCCACCTGCAGGGCCATCACCGTCACCACGGGCAGGAGCGAGTTCTTGAGCGCGTGGCCCACGACGACCGTGAGCTCGCGCAGGCCCTTGGCGCGGGCCGTGCGGATGTAGTCGTTGCGCATGACCTCGAGGAGGCTCGAGCGGGTCAGGCGCGCTATCGTGCCCGCCGAGCTCCAGCCCAGGACTATCGCGGGCATCACGAGGTACTCGGGCCCCTTGAAGCCGGCCACGGGGAACCACTTCAGCTTGAGGGCGAACACGTACTGGAAGAGGAGCCCCGTCCAGAAGACCGGCATGGACACGCCGAGGATCGAGAAGCCCATGAAGAAGTTGTCCGTGAAGGAGTAGCGCTTCACCGCGGAGAGGATGCCCGCGGGGATGCCTATCGCCCAGGACACCGCCGCGGCGGCGAGCGAGAGGTACAGCGTGTTCGGGAAGGCGGTGAGGAGGAGGCCGGACACCGGCCTCTTCAGCTTGTACGAGATCCCGAAGTCGCCCGTGAGGGCGCCCCCGAGGAAGCGGAAGAAGCGGACGATGACGGGATCGTCGAGATGCATCTGCGCCCTGACCCGCGCGACGACGTCGGGGCTGATGTGCTCCTTCATCATGAGGGCGACGGGGTCGCCCGGCACGACGTTGAGGAGGATGAACGTGATGAACATCATCCCGATCATGATAGGGATCGAGAGCACGAGCTTCTTGAGAATGTACGATTTCACCTTGGAAAGCCTCCCCGCTGCGTCGTCTCGGGCCCGTGACCGGGACCGCCGCTCCCTCCGCGGGCCGCCGGGGCCGTCGCCGGCCGCCGGGCGGGCCCGGGGGGATCAGCGGGGCCGCGGAATCCGCGGCCCCGCGCCGGCGCTTACTTGGAGACGGTCACGCCGTAGTACGGCATGTTGCTCCAGCCGTTCCAGGAGACCTTGAAGTTCTTGACGTAGGGCTGGACCACGAAGAGGTGGTTGAGGCTGAAGAGGGGGATCCACGCGGCGTCGTCCTGGACGACGGTCTTCTCGAGTGCCTGGTAGAGCGCGATGCGCTTGGCCTGGTCGGTCATGACCCTGGCCTGCTCGAGCTTGGCGAAGACGTCCTTGTTCCCGTAGTTGTAGGACCGCGCCACCGTGTTCTTCTCGGAGAAGAAGGTGTAGATGAAGTTGTCGGGGTCGTTGTAGTCGGCCGACCAGTCGGACTCGTAGGAGGGGAGCTTGCCCTGCTTGCGGGTGGCGAAGTAGCTCGCGGAGTCCATCTGGGTGATCTTCACGCGCACGCCGACCTCGCCGAGCATGGCCTGCACGGCCTCGTTCAGCTTGAGGGTGGAGGCGCTGTCCGTGACCTGGGCGATCTCCATGTCGAAGCCGTCCTTGTAGCCGGCCGCGGCCAGGAGCTCCTTGGCCTTCTTCTGGTCGTAGGGGATCGCGGGGAGCTTCGGGTTGAAGGCGAGGAGGCCGTGGGGGAATATGCCGTTCTCGATCGTGCCCTCGCCGTTGTAGAGCTTGTCGAGGAGGGTCTTGCGGTCGATGGCCATCTGGAGGGCCTTGCGGACGCGGAGGTCGTCGAGGGGCTTGATGGACTCGTTCAGGCAGTAGTAGTAGATGCCGACGCGCGGGCCGCTGACGATGAAGTCCTTGTACTTCGCGCTGCCGCGGAAGTAGGGGACCTGGGAGCGCGCGTTGTCGAGGTCGAGGACGTCGATGTCGCCGGTCTCGAAGAGCAGGCGCTGGGTGTTGGCGTCGGGGACGATCTTGATCTCGAGCCCGGCGACCGTGGGCTTGCCCCTCCAGTACGCGGGGTTCGCCTTGAGGACGATGGTGTCGTTGAGGGTCCAGGAATCGAGGATGAAGGCGCCGGTGCCGACGGTCTTCTTGGGGTCGAGCCCGAACTGGTCGCCGGCCGCCATGACGGCCTTGCGGTTGTAGATCGAGCCGGCCGGCGTCGCGAGGTTCGCCACGAAGGGGGCGAAGGGCTTGGCGAGCGTGATCTGGATGGTGTTGTCGTCGACGACCTTGAGGCCGCTGACGGTCTCGGCCTTGCCGTCCATGCGCTCCTTGGCGCCGGCGATCATGTCGAGGAAGTCGGTGTTGAGGGCCTTCGTCGCCGGGTTGAGCATGCGGTCGAAGGTGAAGAGGACGTCGTCGGCCTTCAGGGTCTCGCCGTTGTGGAACTTCACGCCCTTGCGCAGGTTGAAGGTGTAGACCAGGCCGTCCTTCGAGACGCTCCACTTCTCGGCGAGGCCGGGGACGAGCTCGGAGACGCCGGGCTTCGTGGTCTGGGCCTCGACGAGGCGATCGTAGATATTGAGGGGGACGCCGTACTCGTCCGTCGTGAGCTGGACGTCGGTCGTACCCGGGTCGGTCGTCGTCGCGACCCTGAGGTAATTGCTGCCCGCGCAGAACCCGGCCGCGGAGGACGCGACCAGGAGCGCGGCGATCAAGAGCCTCGCCTTCCTTGCCATCATACGGATTGCTCCTTTCCCATTGCATCGACCCATCGCCGGCCATGCGGCCCGCGGAACGACCGAAGCGGGGAGACCGCCCGCCTGGCCCCTCGCGGGGGCCGGCGCCGAAGGGCGGTCTCCAGTCGGGAACTATAGCACCAGTGCTTCAAAAGTCAATGTAGAAACTTAAAACGATTTTTGTAGAATGTAGGACAAGATCAGTTGAAGCCGGTGAATTCCATCCATGGCATCGACGAACCCCGAGGCCACCGGCGCGCTCAAACGGATACGAGGGGCGACTAGAGCCCGAACAGCAGCTCCTCGTAGCCCGGGAAGGGCCAGCGCCCCTTGTCGACGTTCTTCTCGAGGAGATCGACTCGTTCGCGCAACGCGTTCATCCTGGGCACCACGAGCTCGCGGTAGCCGCGGGCGCGAGAGAGGGGCTCCTCGAGCTCCTGGGCGCCGGCCAGCGCCTTGTCGAGCCGGTCCGCCTCCTCGTGCACCGCGGCCGCGAGCTCGGCGACCCTGCGCGCGCGGAGCTCCTGCGCCTGGGAGGGGGCGCCGACCGCGGAGAGCCCGGCGGCGGCCCGCGCGAAGTCCTCGGCGCAGGCGGTGGCGGCGGGGAAGACCTGGCGCCTCGCCATCTCGAGCATGACGCCGGCCTCGATGTTGACCTGCTTCGAGTACTTCTCGAGGTAGATGACCACGCGGCTCTCGATCTCGTCGCGCGAGAAGACGCCGTGCCGCGAGAAGAGCGCGAGGCCGTCGGCCGAGGCGAACTCGGGGATGACGTCGGCGGCGGAGCGGAAGCTCGGCAGGCCCCGGCGGGCGGCCTCGCGGCGCCACTCCTCGGAATAGCCGTTGCCGTTGAAGACCACGCGCCGGTGCCCCCGGTACGATTCGGCCACGAGCTCGCTCAGGGCGAGGGCGAAGTCGCCGCGGCGCTCCGCCTCCTCGAGCCTGTCGGCGAACTCGGAGAGGACCGCGGCGACGGCCGCGTTGAGCACGGCGCAGGGCGTGGCCACCGACTGCGAGGAGCCCACCATGCGGAACTCGAACTTGTTCCCCGTGAAGGCGAGGGGGCTCGTGCGGTTGCGGTCGGCTAGGTCGCGGGGCAGCTTCGGCAGGGTCGCGGTCCCGATCTCGAGGCGGCCGCCGCCGCAGGCCGAGCAGGCCCTGCCCTCGGCCGCCGCGTCGAGGATCTCCGCGAGCTCCTCGCCGAGGAAGACCGAGATGATCGCCGGCGGGGCCTCGTGCCCTCCCAGGCGGTTGTCGTTGCCCGCCGTGGCCACCGCCGCGCGGAGCTGGGGGGCGAAGCGGTCCACCGCCTCGACCACCGCGGAGAGGAAGAGGAGGAAGCGCGCGTCCGAGGCCGGGTCGGTGCCCGGCTGGAGGAGGTTGACGCCCCCGTCCGTGGCGAGGGACCAGTTGAGATGCTTGCCCGAGCCGTTGACGCCGGCGAAGGGCTTCTCGTGGAGGAGCGCGGCCATGCCGTGCCGCTCGGCGACCTTCCGCATCGTCTCCATGACGAGCTGGTTCGAGTCCGCGGCCACGTTCGCGCTCGAGTAGACCACCGCGAGCTCGAACTGGTTGGGCGCGACCTCGTTGTGCTGGGTCTTGGCCGCCACGCCGAGGGTCCAGAGCTCCTCGTTGAGCTCGCGCATGAAGGCGAGGACCTTCTCCTCGATGGCCCCGTAGTAGTGGTCCTCCATCTCCTGGCCCTTGGCGGGCAGCGCCCCGAAGACCGTGCGGCCCGTGAGGATGAGGTCGGGCCGCCTGCGCCAGAGCTCCCGGTCGACGAGGAAGTACTCCTGCTCGGGCCCGACGGTCGCGCTGACCCGCTCGACCTCGTCGTAGCCGAGGGCCTTGAGCACCCGGAGAGCCTGGGCGCCGACGGCCTCCATCGAGCGGAGGAGGGGGACCTTCTTGTCGAGGGCGTGGCCGCGGTAGGAGACGAAGGCCGTCGGCACGCAGAGGGTCGTGCCCGAGCTCGCCTTCTTGAGGAAGGCCGGGCTCGTCACGTCCCAGGCCGTGTAGCCCCGCGCCTCGAAGGTCGCGCGGAGGCCGCCGGAGGGGAAGCTCGAGGCGTCGGGCTCGCCCTTGACGAGCTCCTTGCCCGAGAACTCCATGATGACGCGCCCGTCGCCGATCGGCGCGACGAAGGACTCGTGCTTCTCGGCGCTGAGGCCCGAGAGGGGATGGAACCAATGGGTGAAGTGGGTGGCGCCCCGCTCGATGGCCCAGTCGCGCATCGCGCTCGCCACCACCTCGGCGATGTCGAGGGTGAGCTCGCGCCGCCCCTGCTGCGCGAGGAGGAGCTCGGCGAAGACGCTCTTGGGCAGGCGCTCGCGCATCACGGAGTTCGAGAAGCAATTTGAGCCGAAGAGCCGCGCGAGGTCGGTCGTCCCGCGCTCCGCCGTGCAGTTCATGGTCTGTCCCTTCCCCGCCCCCCGAAGCCGCCGCGAGCCGGCCGCGTACGCCCTTGGTGAGCAGGCACGGTCATGCCGACCGTGTATTGCAGGAGAATAAAGCAGATTCCATGCCAGTTAGGGGACAGAGCTCGACATCTTGGACATCTTGGGGTCAGACCCCAGAAAGACAGGGTCAGACCCCAGAAAGACAGGGGCAGACACCTGAAAGACAGGGTCAGACCCCTGATCCCAAGGGGACAGACCCCCGCTCGATGGGGTCAGACACCCAATAAGAATCGGCAATTATTACATATTTGTATTTTCCAGATTCTTTTCCTACATAGATGTACGAAATTTCCGCCAGTCAATACTGTAGCGGTGCAAGGCGAGGCCCATGCGGCGTTCGGTGATGCCGAGCTGCCGGGCGGCCTCGGCCGAGTTGCCCCGGCTCTGCTTCAAGGCCTCCACCAAGAGCTCGCGTTCGAGACGGGCGAGCGATGCGTCGAGGGTGGAGGCCGGCCCCGTGCCCGTCGAGTCCGCGGACTGGAGGCTCGGCGGCAGGTGGTAGGCGTGGATCACGGAGTCGGTCGAGAGAACGATGGCCCGCTCGATCGCGTTCTCGAGCTCGCGGACATTGCCGGGCCAGTGGTACATGCAGAGGAGGTCGATCGCGGGACTCGAGATGCGCGCGATGGGCTTGCCGGCCCTCCGGCCCTGCTTCTCGGCGAAGTAGTCGGCGAGGAGGACGATGTCGCTGCGCCGCTCGCGGAGCGGGGGCACGCGGAGGGGGAAGACCGCGAGACGCCAGTAGAGGTCGGGGCGGAAGCGGCCGTCGACCACCTCGCGCTCGAGGTCGCGGTTCGTGGCGGCGATCACTCGGGCGTCGCTGCGCAGGGTCGCCGAGCCGCCGACCCGTTGATACTCGCCCTCCTGGATGACGCGGAGGAGCTTGGCCTGGACCGCCAGGGAGAGCTCACCGATCTCGTCGAGGAAGAGAGTGCCGGAGTCGGCCTGCTCGAAGCGGCCGCGGCGGAGCTCCTGCGCGCCGGTGAAGGCCCCGCGCTCGTGGCCGAAGAGCTCGCTCTCGATGAGGGACTCGGGCATCGCGGCGCAGTTCACGGCGACGAAGGGCCTGTCCGAGCGCGGCGAGCGCTCGTGGATCGCGCGGGCCACGAGCTCCTTGCCCGTGCCGCTCTCGCCGGCGACGAGGACCGTGGTCTCGGTGACGGCGACCCGGTCCATGAGGGCGAAGAGCTCCCGCATTGCGGCCGAGCTGCCGATGATCGACGCGGGCGCCCAGTCTTGGCGGCTCTCGACCCCGGCCGTCCGCGCGAGGCCGGTCGGGGCGGCCCCGGCCGGCGCCGGCCCCGCTTGCGCCCCCGCCCCCGCCCCCGCCTCGGCCTCGCGGGCGAGGCGGCGGCGGAGGAGGAGGGCCTCCTCGACGAGGCGAGCCGCCGCCTCGACGAGGCCGCGCCGCCCCTCGGCCGCCGGGAAGACCAGGGCGCCGACCGCCAGGCCCGCGAGGAACAGCGGCTGGGCGAGGGCGCCGCCCTCGGAGAGGGCCCGCTCGGCGGCGACCGCGCGGCCGGCGAGGCCCTCGCCCAGGCCGACCCTCCTGCCGCGGCGCACGGGCTCGGCCGGGGAGGCCGCGACGAGGAGCTCGTCGCCCCGCGCGCCCGGCACCAGGGAACCCGCGAGCACGGCCTCCCCGGCGCCGAGCCGCCCCTCACGCTCGAGGAGCCCGAGGAGGGGCTCGAGGGCATCGGCGACCGCGAGGTGGCGGCCGAGGATCCTCGAGGCCTCGAAGAGGAGCGAGGCTTCGCCGGGACCGGGGGCGAGGAGGAGGGGGCTCTCGTCCAGCATGCCCCGATAGTGCCGCTAGTGCGGGCCGCGGCGCAATACGATATACTTCGGCCATGGACGAAAAGCGAGGCAGTCCCAGGTTCCGGATCAAGCAGTTCGTCACCTGCAATCCGGAGGGCGACGAGTATTACCGTGTCGAGACGGTGGACATCTCCAAGGGCGGCATGAAGTGCCGGACCGCGCACGCCGTCCAGCCCATGACCGAGGTCTTCTTCATCATCAAGGTGCCGCACGCGGGCGGCGAGGAGCGTGAGGTCGACTGCGAGGGCTACATCTCGCATTCGCAGATGGTCGAGGGCGTCTGCGTCTTCGGCATCCGCTTCACGAGCATCGACCCCGAGGGCAAGGCCGACTTCGAGGCCTTCGTCGATACCTTGGAACGAGAGGGCGAACCCGCGCCATGAAGGGCGGCCGGCCCGGGGCCTACGCGAACTCCGTACATTTTACTTGCGTTGCGGCCCGAGCGGCGCGATACTCGAGCAATGGCGGAAGAAAAAAGGAAAAACCCCCGTTTCAAGATCAACCAGCTCATCGCGTACGGTCCCAACCGCGAGGAATACCTCTTCGCCGAGAGCGTCAATCTCTCGCGCGAGGGCCTCTCCTGCTCCTCGGCCCAGATGGTCGACCCCATGACCAACGTGTACATCATGATGCGGGTGCCCGCAGCCGAGGGGGACCCCGCGGGCGAGCACCAAGTGCGCTGCGAGGGCTACGTATCCCATTCGAGGCTCGAGGGGCCACGCTGCCTCTTCGGCGTGCGCATCACCTCCGTCTACGAGGCCGACGCCGCGATCTTCGCGGCCTACCTCGCCTCTCTCGAGGCGGTCGACGATCCGACCGAGGGAACGGAGAGCGCGTAGCGGTCCGTCTTGTGCCTGCGGCACGACTTGTGCCTATGGCACGTCTTGTGCCTACGGCACAAGGAGGACCTGCAGATCGCAGACGTTCGTGTTGGTAGGGCCGGTCCTGAGGAGCCCGCCGATCCTGTCGAAGAATCCGTAGGAGTCGTTGTCGGCGAGATACGCCAGAGGATCGAGGCCCTCGGCGCGGGCGCGCCCGAGGAGGCCCGCGGTCGCGAAGGCGCCCGCGGCGTCGGTCGGGCCGTCCGAGCCGTCGGTCGAGGCGGCGAGGAAGGCGAGGCGCTCCGCGAGGGCCGGCGCGCGCTCCATGGCGGCGAGGAAGGCCAGGGCCATCTCCTGGTTGCGCCCGCCCCTGCCCTTCCCGCGCAGGGTGACCGTGGTCTCGCCGCCCGCGAGCACGCAGGCCGGCCGCGCGAGGGGGAAGCCCGAGGCCGCGATGTCGCAGCCGAGGCCGTGCAGGAAGATCGCGGCCTCCCGCGCCTCGCCGCAGAGCCGCGAGGTCAGGGCGAGGGTCGAGTAGCCGAGCTCGCGGGCCTTGGCCTCCGCGGCCATCAGGGCCAGGCGGTTCGTGCCGATGAGCACGTTGCGCGCCCTCGCGAAGGCCGGCTCGCCGGGCTTAGGTGTGTCGCGCAACGCGTCGCCCGCGGCCCCGGCGCGGCGGCCCTCGGCCCCGCGGCGGAGCAGGGCCGCCGCGGCGGGCGGCAGCGCCGCCTCGATGCCGCGGCGCCGGACCACGGAGAGGGCGTCGGCCCAGGTCGTCGGGTCGGGCACGGTCGGGCCCGAGGCGATGGCGTCGAGCTCGTCGCCGATCACGTCGGAGAGGATCAGCGAGACGATGGTGGCGGGGGCCAGGGCCGCGGCGAGGCGGCCGCCCTTGACCGCCGAGAGGTGCTTGCGGACGCAGTTCACCTCCTGGATGGTCGCGCCCGAGCCGAGGAGGAGGCGCGTGGTCTCCGCCTTGTCCTCGAGGCCGATGCCCTCGGCGGGGGCGCAGAGCAGGGCCGAGCCGCCGCCCGAGATGAGGACGAGGACGAGGGTCCGCTCGTCGAGGCCGCGCGCCAGGTCCAGTATCCCGCGGGCGGCGGCGACGGAGCTCGCGTCGGGCACGGGATGCGAAGCCTCGACGAGGCGGATCCGCGCGAGCCGGTCGAGGTGGCCCTTCTTGACCGCGACGACCCCGCCGGAGACGCGGCCGCCGAGGGCCTCCTCGAGGCCGCGGGCCATGCTCGCGCCCGCCTTGCCGAAGCCCGCGACGAGTATGCGGTCGAAGTCCGCGAGCTCGTAGCGGTGGCTCTCGAGCTCGGTCCCGACCACGAGGACCTCGCCCCGCGGCCCGCCCTCGACGCGGAGGGCCTGCCGCACCATGGCGGCCGGCTCGACCCGCGCCAGGCCCGCGCGGAATATGGCCTCGGCGTCCCGCGCGGCCCTCGCCGCGACGGGCGCCGCGCCCGCGTCGATGCTCATCTGTCCTTCCTTTTCGTCCGCTCAGCGCGGCCGAGGCCTTGCCGCGCCGCGGCCTGCCGCGCCAGTTCGGCGTTGCGCGCGCTCTGGGCCGAGCCCGAGAGCGCGAAGGCCTTCTCGAAGTAGGGCGCGGCCCGCGCCGCGTCTCCGAGGCCGTTCAGCAGGACCGCGCCCGCGTTGTTGAGGGCCGGCCACATGCTCGGGTCGAGGGCGGCCGCCTCCTCGAAGGCGGCGAGCGCCTCCTCGTGGCGGCCGGCGTCGCGCGCCGCCTCGCCGGCGGCGAAGCGCTCCTGCGCGCCGCGGGTCCGGGCGTAGGCCGCCGCGTCCGCGCAGGCCGCGGCGCGGACCTCGAGGAGGGCGCGCGAGGCGCCGGCCCCTCCCCCGTCGGGCTCTGCCAGGGCCGCGCGGTAGCGCCTGAGCGCCTCCTCGCGGCGGCCCCCGGCGTAGGCGAGGTCGCCCAACGCGCAGTGCCGGTGGTAGGAGGGGCCGAAGCGCTCCTCCTCGCGCCGGAGATAGCGCCCGGCCCCCTCGGCGTCGCCCCTCGCGAGGAGGATGACGCCGAGGTTGCGGAGCACGCGGAGGCTCTCGCCCTCGCGCGACTCGAGCTTGCGGAACCAGCGCTCCGCCCCCTCGTAGTCGCCGGAGACGTAGGCGTTGAGGCCCATGCGTTCCTGGAACGAGCCGATGATGTCGCGCATGGGCCGAGTGTATTAGAAGAAGAGGCCCATGATCCAGATCGCGACGATGGCGACGAAGCCCTCGACCGCGGTCGCGGAGGTGTAGACCTTGTAGGCCGTGCTCACCGGCATGTTCGAGAACTGCGAGACGACCCAGAAGTAGGAGTCGTTCGCGTGGGAGACGACCATGGAGCCGGCGCCGATGGCGATGGCGGTCAGGGCCGGGTCGAGGCCGAGGGTCGCGAGCATCGGGGCGATGATGCCCGCGGTCGTGACGATGGCGACGGTCGAGGAGCCCTGGGCCGTCTTGAGGGCCGCGGCGATGATGAAGGGGAGGAAGATGCCGAGGTTCATGCCGGACATGTTCGTCTGGATGAAGCCGGTGATCGGCGACTTGCCGAGGATCTCGCCGAAGGAGCCGCCCGCCGCGGTGATGACGAGGATGATCGCGGAGTCCTTGATGCCCTCGCCCATCCAGCCGTTGATCGCCTCGCCCAAGCCCCCCTTCTTCACGAGGAGGAGGGAAACGAGGACGCCGAGCATGAGGGCCACCACCGGGTCGCCGAGGAAGGAGCAGAACTGGGCGAAGCCGCCGGAGCCGAAGGGCTTGGTCGGGTACTCGGCTATGGACTTCATGAAGATGAAGACCAGGGGGAGGACGATGGGCATGAAGGAGAGGAAGGTGCTCGGGAGCTTGCCGTACTTCGCGACGATGTCCGAGTAGGTCTCCTTGACGTCGGCCTCGATCTGGTACTTCTTCGCGACCTTGAGGGCCCAGAAGAGGCCGGCGAGGGCGGCGGGCACCGCGGCGATCAGGCCGAAGACGATGACCTTGCCGAGGTCGGCGTTGAGGGCGGCGGCCGCGGCGAGGGGACCCGGCGTGGGCGGCACCATGACGTGGGTCGCGTAGAGGCCGGTGGCGAGGGCGACGGCCATGACGGCCATCGAGGTCCCGGTCTCCTTGGCGAGGGCCTTGTTGAGGGGGTTCAGGATGACGTAGCCGGAGTCGCAGAAGACGGGGATCGAGACCACGTAGCCCGCCGCGTTCATCGCGAGGGGCGCCCGCTTCTTGCCGACGAGCCTGAGGATGGCCTCGGTCATCGCGAGGGCGGCGCCGGTCCGCTCGAGGATGGTGCCCATGATCGTGCCCGCGACGATGACGATGCCGATCTTCGTCAGCGTCCCGCCGAAGCCGTTCTTGATGTGCTTGATGACGTCGAGGGCGGGGATGCCGATGGCGAAGCCGTAGGCGAAGGCGACGCCGATGAGGACGAGGAACGCGTTGACTTTGTACTTGCCCGTCAACACGATGATCACCGCCACGGCGATCACGAGGTAGATCAGGGCCAGGCCGCCAGATACCATGCTCGAGCCTCCTTGAGGGTCGGATTGAGTCGATTCAGCCTAATGCCCTTTCGGGAAACGCGAAATGGCGTCGTAGGACAATTCGAGGGGGCCCGACTGTGCACGGTGCACAGTCGAGTCAGGATCGCCTCTCAACGCGGCCGGGTCATCCCGAGGTAGCGGAAAAAGAAGACCGCAAGCTCGCGGCCGCGCGGATCATCCCGCGGATCGAGGCCGAGGAGGGCGCCGACCCGCTCGATCCGCGCCGAGAGGGTGTTCCGGTGGACCCCGAGCCTGGCGGCCGCCTCCTTGGCGTTGAAGCCGCTCTCGACGAGGGAGTCGAGGGAGGGGCCGAAGCCCTCGGCGAAGCCGCCGGGGAGGAGGGCGGCCAGGGGCGCGAAGGCGTCGACGAGGTCGGAGCGCGGAATCCGCGAGGCGAGGTACTCGGAGAGGCGGCGGTGGACGAAGAGGACGGACTCCTCTGCCTCGGGATAGCGCGAGGAGAGCCAGAGCGCCTGGCGGTAGGCCCCGCGGTAGCGGGCGAGGTCGGTCTGGAACATGCCGACGCAGGCGCGGCGCAGGGGCGCGGCGCCGCGCGCGGCCTCGAGGTAGTCCTCGACCTGGGACTCGAAGGCGGACATGATCCCCTCGCCCCCGAGCTCGAGGGACTTGAGCACGAGGATGCCGCCGTCGTTGGAGACGGCCGAGAGGTCCTCGGGGCGGTGGAGGCCGTTCCGCTTGATCGCGGCGAGGGCTTCCGCGGCCTCGGCTCCCTCCTCGAGCCGGATCAGGATGGGCGCCCTGGGCAGGGAGGCGTCGTAGCCGAGGGTCGATGCGAGGGCGACTGCGGCCTCCCGCGGGGTCTCGTCCTCGTAGAGGAGATAGTTGAGGAGGACGTTCTTGCGGTCCTGCCTCCGGAGCATGAGGTCGCGGTAGAGGGCGAGCTCGACCATGGTCTCGACGCTCGTCTTGACCGCGTGCGCCACCGGCCCGACGACGGCGGGGTCGCCGGTCACGCCGACCACGCCGATGATCTCGCCCTTGTAGGAGATGGGGAGGTTCACGCCCGGCTTCACGCCCGGCGGCAGGTCGGCGCCGGGCGCGATCGCCTCGACCCCGCCCCCGCTCTGCACCAGGCGATGCGCGGCCTCGTGGAAGCTGCCGACCCTCGACTGGTCGCGGCTCGCGATGATGACGCCGTCGCGGTCCATGATGTTGATGTTGTAGTCGATGCTCTCGCCCAGGCGCCGTACGAAGGCGGCCGCCATGGACGGGTCGAGGCTCGTCCGCTCCATGGGGCCAGTATAGGCCGCCCCGCCCCTGTGCGCGAGCGCCGCCCGGGCGGGGCGCGGCCCCTCGCTCAGCGCTTCTTGCCGAGAGACTCGGCCGCCTCCGCGAGCAGGGGATCGGCGAAATAGGAGCGCAGCTTCGCGCCCAGGCCCTCGCGATACTCGTAGCGCGCCAGTATCGCGGCCGCGCGGGCGCGGAGCCCGGCGGCGCGGGCGGCATCCCCGAGCCTGGACTCGGCCTCGGCGAGGTAGACGGAGACGGCGAAGTCGGCCATCGGCGAGAGGCCCTCCGTCGCGGCCGCCCGCCCGAGGGCCGCCGCGGCCTCCTCGGCCCGGCCGAGCCCGAGGAGGGCGAGCCCCGTCTGGAAGGGGCCGTAGTACGAGCCCGGGAGGAGGGCCTCGAGTTCGCGCGCGGCGGCGAGGGCCTCGTCCCGGCGCCCCGTCCTCGCGGCGAAGTCGAGACGCCACTCCGCCTTGGGGAGGGGCGGGAGCCCGGCCGCGGCGACGCGCGGATACAGCCGCTCGTAATCCGCCTTGCCGAAGGAGAAGGCCCGGGCCATGAGCTCGGCGTGCATCGCGGCGACGAAGGCGCTCGTCGCCCTCCACTCGGGCGATTCGAGGAGCCCGTCGGCGGGAAAGGAGGGCGAGGTCGCGAGGTCGTCGAGGCCGACCCGCAGGTAGGCGCCCGAGGCCGCGTAGCCGGGAGCCCAGCTCACGTGGGCCGCGCGGCCGGCGGGGTCGAGGACGACGCTCTGGATGGTCGTGAAGTTGTTCACCGTCCGGATCGAGTCCTGGAGGAGGCTCTGCTGGGGCGGCAGGGCGGCGACGCCGCGGTAGGAACGGTCGGCGAGGGCGGCCCGCGCGCGGGCGAGGGGGTCGGTCGTCGGCGCGGCGAGGGCGCGGTCCAATGCCTCCTCGCGCGCCGTGTTGAAGTCGAAGTCGCCGATGACCAACTGGTTCCCGCGGCGGTTCTCGGGCGAGAGGCAGCGGTTCGCGACGCGGATCCGCTCGCCCTCCATGCGGTTCTCGAGGGTCCTGCCGTTCACCAGCTCGAAGACCGACGCGTCGTTCTCCGCGAGAGAGGAGACGGTGACGAGGTAGCCGCCGCATCGCGCCCCGGCGAGGACCGCGCGCGCGTCGGCGAGGCTCCGCGAGGACTCGAGGACCATGCGGAGGGCGTAGCCGACGGGAAGGCTCGCGCCCTTGGCCTTGCGCGAGAAGACCGCGGTGTCCTCGGTCGCGCTCAGCCCGGCGTCGTTCGCGCCGGTGTAGGAGCCGAAAAGCCCGACGAAGCCGATGTTGACGAAGGGCACGCGGCCCTCGATCTCGTAGCGCGCGACGAGGGGGAAGCGCGAGACCGCGTTCGCGGGGAAATAGAAGTCGAAGTTGCGGGCGTGCACGAGGCGCCCCGAGTCCCGCGTCGCGAGGGAGGAGCAGTTGGCGTCGAAGAGGAGTTCGGGGGTGAGGGCGAGGAGGAGGATCTCGCGGTACGGGCGGCCCGATCCCGCCGCGACCCCCTCGAGCTCTTCCGCATAACGTTCCGGGAGGAGGGCGAGGGTCTTGCGGGCCTGCCGGGAAAGGAGGGTTTCGGCGGCGCGGCGCTTCAGGCCCGTCCCGATGGCCGCGTCGAGGATCGAGTCGAACTCGCCCAGGGCTCGCCCGAGCTCGGGCGCGAGCAACGCGCCGTACTGGTAGCCGACCTGGCGCGGGCCCCCGCGGAGCCTGACGATCGGCACCCCTCCCTCGTCGCGCCGGGAGGCCCCGGCCATGAGGGCCGCCTCCTCCCCCGCGGGGAAGGAGGGGCGGGGAGCGGTCGCGCAGGAGAGGACGAGGAGAGAGGCGGTCAGGGCCGCCGCGAGGCCGATCCCGAGTCCGGCTTTTCGGCCGCGGATCGGCGCCGCGGGGCGGCGGCGCAGGGCGAGTCGCATGCCGCGATCCTACGACGAGCCGGCCGCGTCGGGGAAGCTCCGCAAGCGCCACTACGCGTAGAAACGCCCGCCCCGCCCGCGCTATACTGCCGCCGGAGGGACGGATGGGCTACGAACTGGGCATCGTCGGGGCGGGCAAGATCGGCGAGGCGCTCGCGGAGGGCGTCGCGCGGCGGGGGCTGGTCCCCAAGGAGTCCATGCTCCTCTCGGTGCGCTCGGAGCGGCACCGGGCCGAGCTCGAGGCGCGGAGCGGGATCAGGACGGTGACCGACAACCGCCTCCTGGCCTCCGAGTGCGACAACATCGTCGTGGCCGTCAAGCCGAAGGACGTCGAGGAGGTCATCGCCGAGATGGCGCCCCTCCTCGGCCCCGGCAAGCTCCTCGTCTCCACGGCGGCCGGCGTGAGCCTCGAGCTCCTCGAGCAGGCGGCGCCGCCCGGCGCCCAGGTGATCAGGACCATGCCGAACATGGCCGTCGCCATCGGCGAGGGGATGACCGTCCTCTCCCCGGGCAAGACCGTGGGGCCGGAGCGGCTCGAGTGGGCCACGGCCCTCTTCCGGGCCGTCGGGCGGGCCCTCGTCCTCGAGGAGCAGCACATGGACGCGGCCACGGGCCTCTCGGGCTCGGGGCCGGCCTACGTCTATGTCATCATCGAGTCGCTCGCGGACGGAGGCCTCAAGCTCGGCCTGCCCCGCGACGTGGCCACCGAGCTCGCGGCCCAGACCGTCCTCGGGGCGGCGCGCAACGTCCTACTGACTGGCGAGCACCCCGCGAAGCTCAAGGACCAGGTGACGACGCCCGCGGGCGTCACCATCGACGGGATCATGGAGCTCGAGGAGGGCCGCCTCCGCGTCACCTTGATAAAGGCGGTCGTGAAGGCGGCGGAGAGGGCGCGACAGCTGATGCACAAGGCGCGTTAACCCGCATTTCTCACCCGGCGCGCAAGAAGTGGAATAAGTGTTGCTGATATCGATATAGGCGCGCCGGCCAGAAAAATCGGGCCGCTCTCATCGTCGCTCCTCGATATCAGCCCGATTTTTCTTGTGAGAAATGCGGGTCTGCCGGCGCCGCGGCGCGGCGCTCAGAACTCCTCGAAGCCCTCGTCCGCGGCGTCGCCGGCGCGGCGCTCGGCGATGGCCGTGGACTTCGCCGCCCGTGCCGCCGGGGCCGCGATCGCCCGCCCCGCGGGCGCGGCTTTCGCCGCGCCGGTGGCCTTCGTCGCGCCCGCGGCCTTCGCCGCGCCGGCGGCGACCCTCCGGGCCGGCCCCGCTTCGCCGCCGAGCTTGA
>CAYNPQ010000010.1:30817-53095 GCA_964399065.1 uncultured Treponemataceae bacterium
TTCGCCGCGCCGGCGGCGACCCTCCGGGCCGGCCCCGCTTCGCCGCCGAGCTTGAAGAAGGACATCGTGTCGGCGAGGTGCCCGGCCTGGCCGGTGAGCTCCTCGGCCATGGACGCGAGCTCCTCGCTCGCCGAGGCGTTCTGCTGGATCACGGTGTCGAGCTGGACCATGGCCTTGCCGATCTGGTCCGAGCCCGAGGACTGCTCGCGAGAGGCCGAGGCGATCTCCTGGACGAGGTCCGCGGTCTTCCTGATGTCGGGGACGATCCGCTGGATGATCTCGCCCGCCTTGGTGGCGCCCGCCACCGTCGAGGCCGAGAGCTTCGTGATCTCGCCGGCCGCCGTCTGCGAGCGCTCGGCGAGCTTGCGCACCTCGGAGGCGACCACGGCGAAGCCCTTGCCCGCCTCGCCGGCCCGCGCCGCCTCGATGGCCGCGTTGAGGGCGAGGAGGTTGGTCTGCCGGGCGATCTCCTCGATGATGCCGATCCTGCCCGCGATCTCCTTCATGGCCGCCACGGCCTCCTCGACCGCCTTCCCGCCTTCGGCCGCGTCGCCCGCGGCCTTCTGGGAGATGCTCTCCGTGGCCAGGGAGTTGTCCGTGTTCTGCTTGATCGTCGCCGCCATCTCCTCGACCGAGGCGGAGACCTCCTCGGCGCTCGCCGCCTGCTCGGTGGCGCCCTGGCTCATCTGCTGCGAGGTCGAGCTGATCTGCTCGCTCCCCGCGGCCACCTGCCCGACGGCCGCCTGGACCGCGGCCACGATCTCGCGGAGGCGGATCCCCATCTCGACGAGCGACTTGTTGATGCCCGTCATCGTGCCGGAGCCGCCGGTCCCGATCGCGAGATCTCCCGCGGCCACGCGCTCGGCCATCGCCGCGATGTCGTTCGGCTCGCCGCCGACGGCCCTCGTGACGTTGCGGGTGATGAGCGTCGCGAGGGCGGCGCCGATGAGCACGCCGAGGATGATGAAGCCTATCATGAGGAGGCTGATCGTCGCGGCGAGGGCCTCCGAGGTCTTGAGCGCCGCCTTGGCGTGCTCCTCGTCGATCGCCGTGAGCTTGCCGAGCCCTTGCGAGAGGGCGGAGAAGGCCGGGAAGACGTCCGAGTTCATGAAGGCGGCGGTCTCTGCGGTCTTGCCGGCGAGGATCTTGTCCATGAGGGCGGCCGCGGCTTTCTTGTAGGCCTCGAACGCGGGGCCGACGGGCGCGTAGGCATCCTTCTCTTCCTGGGTATAGATATTTTTCTTGTAGAGTTCGAGGCTGGCCGCGATCGCGACTTCCTGCTGCTTGAGGCTCTCCTTGATCGGTTCGACGACCTTGGGGCTGGCTTGCATCGCGAGGCTGTAGTTTACGGAGATGTTGTGGTAGGCGGCCTGCTTGCTCGCGTTCGTGATCTCGATGATCGGCGCGAGGTTGTCCTTGTACATCGAGACGAGGAGCGCGTCCATCCGCGAGATGTTCAGTATGCCGATGAGCCCGATGATCCCGGCTATGGCGATGACGGCGAAAAAACCGAGGGCGAGCTTGAGACTCAGGCTCATGCCCCTGCGAACAGCCATGATTCCTCCCCGCGGCGCCGCGAGGAGGCGGCGTCACGCCAAAACTATAGTGGATGATTCAGGTATTTTGGGCGGGGTAGCGGAAAAAATCGAAGTGAGGCTCAGGCCGAGCGCGCGACCACGGCCGCCCCTACCACGTCCCGCTCGTAGCAGCCGAGGATCCGGTCGTAGGCGCGGTCGATGTAGACCAGGCACTGCTTGTCGCTGATGGTCCCGGGCCAGCGGACCGAGGCGATGGCGAGACTGTTCGCGAGCATCTCGAAGAGGAGGACGTCGCCCCGGAGCTCGGCGGCGCGGTCGGGATCGGGGATCGCGGCGGCGACCTTCT
The DNA here is from genome assembly GCA_964399065.1 of uncultured Treponemataceae bacterium. Lineage (GTDB taxonomy): Bacteria > Spirochaetota > Spirochaetia > Treponematales > Rectinemataceae > JAKLFE01. Next base: position 32,702 of record CAYNPQ010000010.1, read on the forward strand.
CGACGAAGCGATGGTACTCGGCGAGGACCTCGGGATCGTCGCGGATTCCGTCGACCGAGGACTCGAAGAGGAAGAGGTAGAGCCGGGGCCTCTCGACGCTGAGGGCGAGAAGGCGGCGGGCGATGATCTTGAAGAGGCGCATCGGGTTCCCGTCGGCGCCGACCTCGGTCGAAGACTCGATCTCGCGCTCGATGCTGAGATTGAAGCCCTCGAGGCAACGGATCGCCACGCTCTTCAGTATCGCGCGCCGGTCCGCGAAGTAATTGTACAGCGTCATGGCGGAGATCCGCAGGACCGCGGCCAGGCGGCGCGTCGAGAACTCCTCGATGCCCCGCTCGTCGATCATGGCCGTCGCCGCCTCGATCACCACCGTCACGTCGTCTATCTTCTTGCCTCTGCCCACGACTCCCTCCGCATATCCAATCATATGCGATGTACAGGAGTGGTCAACCGCTGTAAATATTAAGTTTCTCTTAAATATTCATTAAGATAGATTTTGTACTACAATCACTTAGGCGATTTGAAGCCTGGGGTTCCCATGCTGCGTATCTGCGCACCGTGAAAGGTATCGTGGGTCGCGAGCCAGGAGAGGGCCTTCGCGTAGCTGACCTTCCACTCCGGGAAGATCTCGTCGAGCTTGGAAGGCGGGGCCGAGCGCGCGGCCGCCCAAGCCGCCCGATGGACCATAGGCAGATACTCGAGGAGGGCCGCCCAGGAGGCTTCGTCGCCCGGCGGCGGCGCGGCGCCGAAACCCCAGTTCTCCTTCTCGTAGGGATATTCCCCGAGGGAGGCGCCGAGGGCCTTCGCGAGGAAGTACTTGTAGTAGGCGCAGTGCAGGGCGATCTCCCAGGCGCTGTAGCCCTCGAAGGTGTCGTCGTAGGCCGCCATCGTGGCGCTCAACTTCCGGAGCGTCCCCATCAAGGAGGGCCCGTTGAAGCACTCGCCGTCGAACTCGTCGTCGGCGAGCTTGGCGATCAGCTCGATTCTCGCATCCATGCGGGGAGTATGCGGCCATCTCCGCGGCGGCGCAAGGGCGATGCCACATGATATAGTACGCCGTGCGCGCCGACCGGCTTCTCTCCCTCGTCCTCGCCCTCGCGGATGGGAGGATCCACACCGCCGCGGAGCTGGCCCGGCGCTTCGGCGTCGGCGAGCGGACCCTGTACCGCGACATGGCCCTCCTCGCCTCCTCGGGCCTCCCCGTGGAGTCGGTGGCGGGCCGCGAGGGGGGCTTCCGCGTCCTCGAGGGCCACGCCCTCGACCGGAGCGTCCTCGACGAGGGCGAGCTCGCCGCGGTCTCCGCCGCGCTGGGAGGCATCTCCGGCGCCGTGGGCGGAGATGAGGCGCGGTCGGCCCGTTCCAAGCTCCAGGCCCTCCTCGCCCGGGCCCCGGCCCGGCGCCGCTCCTGGGTCAGGATCGAGCTCGCCTCGGGGCGAAGGGACCGGGCCCTCATCGAGACCCTGCGGAGCGCCATCGAAGGCCGGCGGCTCCTCCTCCTCGAGTACCGCGACGCCGAGGGCGCGGCCACCGAGCGCCGCGTCGAGCCCGTCGCCGTCGTCTACCTCTGGCAGTCCTGGTACCTCTGGGCCTACTGCCGGCTCCGCTCCGGGTGGCGGCTCTTCAAGCTCGGCCGCGTCGCGCGGGCCTTCCCCTTGATGGAGGGCTTCGCGGAGCGCGAGGAACCCTTCGAAGACGCGTGGAGGAGCCAGTGGGACTCCGAGGAGCCTCGCGCGATGGTCCTCGCCGTCTCGCCGCAGGCCGCGGCCAAGGCCGACGACTTCTTCAGCCAGGAGGCCATGATCAGGACGGCGGGGGGTGGGCGGATCGTGCGGACCTCGATGCCGATCAACGAGTGGGCCTACGGCTTCATCCTCTCATTCGGGCCCGGCCTGGTCGTGCTCGAGCCGGAGGAGCTCGCGAGGGAGGTGGCCGTCCGGGCCGCCGCGATCGCGGAAAACTACTCAAGCGTCGGGCGAATTCCGGAAAACCCTGACATGTCCTGACAGACATCCTCCCCTACGATGCCTCCATCTCATCTATAGGAGGCCCGTATGGACAGGATGGTAGGAGCCTGCGGCATCGACTGCGCCGCCTGCGACGCCTACAAGGCGACGATGGCGGAGGACAGGGCCGCCCTCGCCGCCCTCGCCGAGAAATGGGGAAAGGAATTCGGCTTCGCCGCGACGGCGGACAATGTCCGCTGCCACGGCTGCATGGCCTCGGACGGGGTGCAGATCGGGCACTGCGCGGAGTGCGGGGTCAGGCTCTGCGCCGTCGGCAAGGGCCTGGCCACCTGCGCGGGCTGCGCCGACTACGCCTGCGCGACCCTGACCGGCTTCATCAAGGACATCCCCGGGGCCAGGGAGCGGCTCGACGCGCTCCGGACCCCCGGATAAGGCCCGTTCTGGACAGCGCCGGAGCCCGGGGATAGAATGCCCGGAGCATGAACGGACGCCTTCCCGCCCTGCTCCTCCTCACACTCGCCTGCGCCTGCGCCGGGACCTCCTGCCGGCGCGCGGGCCCCGCGAAACCCCTGATCGGGATCGCGGCCCAGGGCGCGGGCGGGGCCTTCGCGACGGCCTGCCTCGCCGCGGCCGAGCGGGGCGCGGAAGGCCGGGCCGAGCTCGCCGTCATGGACGGCAAGGGCGACAGCGCGGCGCAGCTCGCCCAGCTCGGCCTCCTCATCGAGCGGAAGGCATCCTCCCTCATCGCCTCGGCCGCCTCGGGCGCCGACGCGGCGGGCCTGATCGCGGCGGCCAAGGCGCGCAACGTGCCCTTGGTCCTCATGGGCGAGCAGCCCCGCATCGAGGACCTGCGGGGCTGGGACAAGGTCCTGTACGTCGGCCACTCGGGGACCCAGGCGGCCGCCGCCCAGGGCGCCCTCCTCGCCGCGGCCTGGAAGGCCTCCCCCGCCTTCGACGCGAACCGCGACGGCCGCATGCGCCTCGTCTTCGCCGGCCCTTGGACCGCCGGCACGGCGCGGGCGCGCGGGGACGCCGCCCCGGGCGCGGGGACGCGGAAGGCCGCGCCTTCTCCCGCCGACAAGGGCGCCGGCGCCCAGGATCCGGTCGAGGAGCGGCGCCAGGCCTGCATCGACGCCCTCGCCGCCGCGGGCGTGAAGGTCGAGGCCGTGGAGGCCCGCGGCGCCGCGGCCCTCGCGGCCCTCGTCCCCGCCTCGGGGCCCCGAGCCGAGGCGGTGGCCGCCGACGACCCGGAGAGCGCCGCGGCCGTCGTCTCCCTCCTCGAGACGGCCGGGCTCATGAAGGGCCGCTCGCGCGTGCCCGTCGTCCTGATCCGCACCGACGCGCCGGGCCCGGCCGCGGGCGAGCTCGAGGCGGCCGGCCTCGCCGGCGAGGTCTCGGGCGACCCCGGGGCCGTGGGCAAGACCGCCGTCGAGGCCGCCTACGCCTTCGCCTTCCGCCGCGACGTGCTCGACTCCGGCTTCGCGGTGGCCGACGGCAAGAACGTCCTCCTCCCCTGCGTCGCGACCCTCGCCTCCGACTTCCGCCCGGCGACGAAATAAGGAACCACCATGGAACGCTTCGACGTAGCCATCATCGGCTCGGGGCCGGCCGGCCTCGGCGCGGCCTTCGAGATCCTCGCGCGGAGGCCCGGCGCCTCCCTCCTCCTCCTCGAGAAGAACCAGTACTCCTCGGGCGGCCTCCGCAACGACTGCAAGATGAACTTCACCTGGCCGATCGGCTTCCCGGAGCACTGCTGGACCGAGTCGGCCGCGGTCTCCTACCTCGGCCGCGTCGAGGCCTTCCTCCGCCCGGCCATCATGGAGAAGCGGAACATCGGCGTGTACGCCCGCCGCGCGGAAAAGCTCGGCGCCCGCCTCCTCGAGATCCGGCAGGCCCACCTCGGCACCGACGGCGGCCTCGAGCTCATCAAGCGCCTCGTCGCCGAGCTCGCCCGGATCGGCGCCTCCGTCTCCCTCGGCGAGCGCGCCCTCTCCCTCGACCCCGGGGCGCGGATCCTCGCGACCGACCGCCGCGAGATCGCCTATCGCGACCTCGTCGTCGCGCCCGGCCGGGGCGGCTTCGACTTCCTGCGCGAGCTCATGACCTCCGCCGGCGTCGAGTACCGCGACAACGTCGTGGACGTCGGCCTGCGGATCGAGACCCGCGAGGAGCACTATCCGATCGTCCGCGACTACTACGACCCCAAGTTCCTCTTCCCGAAGAAGACCAGGACCTTCTGCACCAACTCCGGCGCGGCCCACGTCGTGCAGGAGAAGTACGAGGACCCCGACGGCGCCTGGTACAGCGTCAACGGCCACGCCTGGTCGGTCGCGGGATCCGCGCCGCGGCCCGCGAACGGCCTCGTCAACTTCGCCCTGCTCAAGACCGTCACCCTGACCGAGCCCCTCGCCTCGGGCTCGGACTACGCGCGCATGCTCGGGCGACAGGCCGCCCTCCTCGGCGGCGGCCGGCCCATCATGCAGCGCGTCGGCGACTTCCGCCTCGGCAAGCGCTCCTTCCACGAGTCCTTCTGCGGCGACCTCTACGACTTCGAGCCGACCCTGCCCTCGGCGACGCCGGGGGACATCGGCCTCTGCGCCCCGGCCAAGGTCCTCCGCGCCCTGTGGAGCGCGATGAAGAGCCTCGACACCGTGGTCCCCGGCCTCCTCCACCCGAGCACGATCATGTACTACCCCGAGATCAAGCTCTACGCGAACCGCCCCGCCTTCAGGGACGACCACTTCGGCGTCCTGCCCGGCCTCTACCTCGCCGGCGACGGCGCGGGCACGAGCCGCGGCATCACCGCCGCCTGGGCATCGGGGCTGCGCGCCGCGGACGGCATACTCGCGGACCGCGGATAAAGCGGGAGGGCGCGAAGGCGGCTTCCGGCCGCGGCGGCGATGCTGTACCATACCAGGCGACCGGTCGCGCCGTCCGGGATCCTCCGCGGCGCGAGGAGCTCGCGATGGCGTATCTGCTGTTCGGCGGCGGCATGTTCATGGTCCTCATGGGCCTGATCTGGCTCGTGCAAGACCCGCGCAACGACTTCAACCGCTATTTCATGGCCTTGTACACCTCCACCGGGCTCATCGTCCTCTACGCCTGGGCGGAGCGCACCAAGCTCGTCTTCTCGGCCTACCCCCTGTACAACATGCAGATCCCCCTGTGCTACTTCTCGGCGCCCCTCTTGTTCTACGGTTTCTCGCAGATCACCGAGCTCCGGCGCGAGCCGGCGCGCTTCTACTGGCCGCACTTCATACCCGCCCTGGCGACCGTGCCCCTCGTTCTCGTCGTCAACCTCCGGAATGCCGCCCTCTTCGCCTCGCTGCCCGCCGGCGCCGAGAACCAGGCCATCAGGGCCCATCCCGCCTTCCTGGTCATCCACCTCCTGGGCCTCGGGTCGAACGTCTACATCCTCTTCTTCCTGACGAGGATCATCGTCGACGGCGTCCGCTACTTCCGGGACACGGGCCTGGAGACGGTCAAGGAGCTCAGGCTCCTCCTGTTCTTCGTCGGGATGTATTACGCCGACATAGTCCTCATGCTGGTCGCCCACGCCCTGGGCAGCCAGGACCTCCTCCACGGGGCCAAGATCCTCTCCTCGGCCACCCTCATCCTCTATTCCTTCTACAGCTTCCGCTATCCGGAGTACGCCCGCGGGGTCCTGCGCAAGGCGAAGCAGCTGCGCTACCGGCACACGCAGCTGCGCGGGCTGAACGCCGAGGCGGTGCTCGAGCGCCTGGACTACCTGATGGCCGTGGAGAAGGCTTTCACCGACATCGAGCTCTCCCTGCCCGCCCTCAGCTCCCAGCTGATGGTGACACCCCACCAGCTCTCGGAGATCCTCAACGAGCGACTGCACCTGAACTTCAGCGCCTTCTTGAGCGGCTTCCGCGTCCGCGAGGCCCAACGCCTCCTGGTCGAGCGGCCCGAGGCGTCAATCATCGAGATTGCCTTCGAGGTCGGCTTCAACTCCAAGGCCGCCTTCAACAGCAACTTCCTGCGCTACGCCGGGATGAGCCCGAGCGAGTTCAGGCAGAGGGGCGTCGACGCGGGCGGGTCGGCCCAGGAATCAAAAACCCCCAGGAAAAGGAGTATGACTTTATAAACTAGGTCGCTTCGGCGCCCAGCTTCGCTACAATTCCGAGAACGGACATTCCTAAATCGCAGTCCCGGGAGGCAGCATGAAAAAAACCATATCGGCCCTCGTCCCGGCCGCCTTCCTCGTCCTCGGCATCCACGCCCAAGGCGCGCCGACGGAGAGGTCGCCTTGGGCCCTCGCCGCGTCGCCCGCCTTCACCCTGCCCTTGGTGGCCGGCGACTTCTCGGCCAACGAGCAGTTCGCGTCATCCTGGGGAGCGAAGCTCGAGGCCGCGCGCGGCCTGCCGACCCGCCTCCCCCTCGCCCTGGCGTTGGGCCTGGAATTCTCTTCCGGCGCCCTGAGGCCCATGGGCGCCGTCCCGGTCGACGACCGGCTCCAGGAGCTCTCCTTGAGCGCGGGCCTGTCGGCAGGCGGGGCGTTCGGGCCCGCCCGCCCGCGCGCCGTCGCGGGAAGGGCCTTCGTGCAGGGCGGCCTCGCCCTCGGGAGCCTGGGGGAGTCGGGGGTCAAGGCCTACGGCCTCGTCCGGGCGGGCGGGGGCCTGGACCTCGCCCTGGGCCGCGCCCTCGTCGCCTCGCTCGACGCCGCCTGGATACAGAAATCCGGCCTGTACGGGGGCCTGGGCGTCAGCCTGGGCTTGGGCTACCGGCTGCCGGCCGCCGCCTCGCGGCCTGAGCCCGCCGGACTCAAGCTCCTCGAGTTGACCGACCTCGACATCGACCGGATCTTCCCGATCTTCCGCGCCCGCTACGACGAACACCCCGTCGGGAAGGTCAAGCTCATGAACGAGGGCGAGCTGCCGGCGCGGGACCTGCGCGTGACCTTCTTCGTCAGGCAGTACATGGACGGCCCGAAGGAATGCGCAGCGATCGCGAGCCTCGCCCCCGGCGAGTCCGTCGAGCTCCCCCTCTACGCCCTCTTCAACGATCGGATCCTGGACGTCACCGAGGCGACGAAGGCCACGGCCGAGATCTCCGTCGAGTACGGCGCCGGCCAGAAGACCGCGCGGACCGCCTCGGTCCTGGTCTACGACCGCAACGCCCTGACCTGGGACGACGACCGGCATGCCGCCGCCTTCGTCTCGAGCAAGGACCCCTGGGTCCTCGATCTCGCCGGCAGCTTCATCGCCGCGGTCGGGGACGCGAGGAGCCCCGCGGCCGCGAAGAACATCCAGACCGCGATAGCCCTCCACGAGGGCCTCCGCGCCTACGGCATCGGCTACGTCGTCTCGCCGAACAGGCCCTTCGCCCGGGAGGGCGGCGACCTGGCCGCGGTCGACAGCCTCAAGTTCCCGCGGCAGACCCTGGGCATGCGGGCCGGCGACTGCGCCGACCTCTCCGTGCTCTACGCCTCGGCCTTCGAGTCGGCGGGCATCGAGTCGGCCTTCGCCACCGTGCCCGGCCACATCTTCATGGCCTTCGATTCCGGCCTGGATCCCGACCAGGCCCGGCAGCGCGGGTTCGGCCCTGGCGACTTCATCGAGAACGGCGGCAAGGCATGGATCCCCGTCGAGACGACCATGCGGGAGTCGGGCTTCACGGAGGCTTGGCGCAAGGCCGCCCAGCAGTGGCGGACAGCCGAGGCCGATGGAGTCGCGGCTTTCTACCCGGTCCACGCGGCCTGGGAGGCGTACGCGCCGGTGGGCCTCCCCGCGGACGGCTCCACCGTCTCGGCGCCTTCGCAGGAGCGGGTCAGGGCGGCCTTCATGGTCGAGCTGGGCCGGCTGGTCGCCCAAGAGCTCCGGGCGAGGATCGACGCCCTCTCCGGGCAGGGCCTGACCCCCGCCCGGCTCCTCAACGAGGAGGGCGTGGTCTACGGCAAGTACGGTCTCCTGGACGAGGCCGAGCGGCGCTTCACCCAGGCCGCGGACGCGCAATACGCCCCGGCCCTCGTGAACCTCGGCACGATCACCATGCTCAGGTCCGATTGGGCGAGCGCGTACGAGCGCTACTCGCAGGCCTCGCGGCAAGGGCTCGAGAGCGCGAGGCTGTACCTGAACATCGCCAAGGCCGCCTCGGCGCTCGGAAAGGCCGACGAGGCGGCCCGTGCGCTGGAGAGCGCGAAGCGGCTCGACCCGAAGGCCGCCGAGCAGGGCCCGGCCCTCGCCAAGGCCGGTTCAGCGGGGACTCGCGCGGCGGAGATCGACGAAGGCGACCTCGAATGGTTTTAGGACGCCGTGACCGGCACGTCGCGGGAGCATGCTGATGAACAGGAACCGCCTCAATGACTCCGCCCGGAAGTCCGCGCTGGCCCTCGCCGCGCTCGCGGCGATCTTCACCGGCTGCAAGAACCCCCTCGTCGACGTGGCGCAGAACCTCCGCGCCGAGGCGGGATCGCCCAACGTCGTCTTCTCGCGGGGCGCCGCCACCGTGAAGTCCAGCGACACCCTCGATTTCGGCAAGGTCTCGACCAACGGGTACAAGGACATCACCCTGACGGTGAGCAACGTCAAGGGCAACAGCGCCCTCTCGGTGGACCTCGGCAAGGTCGCGATCAGCCTGGGCGAGGGCACCGAGGCCTCGACCTTCAGCGTGGCGACCGTCAGCCTGGACCCGATCGAGGCCGACGGCAGCGCGACCGTCGTCCTCCGCTTCAGCCCCTCGTCGACCGGGACGAAATCGGCCTCGATCTCCATCCCGACGAACGACGTCAAGCTTCCCCTCTTCGACCTGGCGCTGACGGGCGCGAGCGTCGCGAACGAGAAGGAGCTCAGCTCGTTCGAGATCTCGAGCCCCGTCGCCGCGACGGGAGTCATCAGCGGCACCGACGTCGCCGTCGACGTTCCCTACGGGACGGACCTGAGCAAGCTCGTCGCGACCTTCACGACCACGGGCCTATCGGTCTCCGTCGGCTCCAATCCGCAGGTGAGCGGCACCACGGTCCAGAACTTCGCGGGCCCGGTCGTCTACACGGTCACGGCGGCCGACAACACGACCAAGAACTACCAGGTCATCGTGACCGCCGCGAAGAACGGCGCCAAGGCGATCACGGCCTTCGCCTTCCCGGCCTGCGGCGTGACGGCGACCATAGCGGGCCTCGGCATCTCGGCGACGCTGCCCTACGGCACCCCGCTCGCGGGCCTGGCGCCGACCTTCACGACGACGGGCGCCTCGGTCGCGGTCGGCGGGACGACGCAGATCTCCGGGATCTCGGCCAACGACTTCACGCGGGCGCTGACCTACCGCGTGACCGCCGAGGACGGTTCGACCTCCGACTACACCGTCGCGGTTGCCAATGCCCTCAACCCGGCGAAGGAGATCACCGGCTTCTCCATCGCGATCCCGAGCGCGGATCCCGCCTCGAGCGCGGCCGGCATCATCAACGGCTCGTCCATCTCGGTGACCCTGCCCTACGGCACCTCCCTGGCTTCCCTCGTCGCCAGCTTCACGACGACCGGCGCCTCGGTCAGGGTCGGCGGCGCGGCGCAGCGGAGCGGCGCGACCGCGAACGACTTCTCGAAGCCGGTCACCTACACGGTCACGGCCGAGGACGGCACGACGAGGGACTACACCGTGCAGGCCGCCGCCGCCCTGAGCACGAGCAAGGACATCACCTCGTTCACCGTCACGAACCCCGCCGGCGCGACGACCCTCATCAGCGGCTCGACCATCTCCGTGCACATCCCCTACCCCAATTCCCCGACGAACCTCTCCGCCACCTTCACCTCCTCGGGGGCATCGGTCTCGACCCTGGGCGCGACGATCAGCGGCACCTCGACCCTGGTCTACGGCTCGCCCCAGGACTTTACCGTGACGGCATACAACGGAAGCGCCAAGACCTACACCGTCGTCGTCACCGTGGATGACGTCGCCCCCTCGCTCACGACGGGAACGGTCGGCTCGATCGGAACCGCCTCGGCCGCCGTCGGCGGCGGCATCGTCCACTCGGGAGGAGCCTCGCTCCCCATCCTGGACAGCGGGATCTGCTGGGGCACCTCGACCTCGCCGACCCTCGCCGACGCGCATTTGAGCAACGGCGCCGCCGGCTCGGGCGCGAGCTCGATCTCGGCCCTGACCATCACGGGCCTCGTGCCCGGGACGAAATACTTCGCGAGGACCTACGCGGCGAACGACGTCGATACGGGCTACGGCGCGCCGAGCTCCTTCTGGACCCTCCTGGAAACGCCCCCGGCCCCGAAGGTCGACGCGGTCGGCGGGAGCGCGGGCTCGGGCAAGCTTAACATCTCCTGGACGGCGATGGCCGGGGCCTCGGCCTACGACCTCTACTACTCCGGCACGAGCACGCCGCCCTCTTCCCCGAGCCTCACCGCCACTTCGACCTTCTGCCAGCTGAGCGGCCTAGCCGACTTCTCAACCTACCATGTCTGGCTGGTCTCGCGGAGCGCCTCGCCCTCCCCCAGCCCGATGAGCCCCGCAGGCTCCGGCGCGCCGGGGGTCCACGTCACCCGACTCGTCCTCCCCTTCACGCGGACCCTCCTCGAGGGAACGACCGACCAGCTATCGGCCGAGATAACCCCGAGAGAAGCTACCTACCAGTCCCTGACCTGGACGAGCTCCGACGAGGCCGTCGCGACCGTCTCGTCGAACGGCCTCGTGACCGCCGGCTCGGGCGGGGGCACGGCCACCATCACCGCGAGGGCGCAGAGTCCGGACGACGCGGTCGAGGCGAGCTGCGCGGTGATCGTCCCCGCCGTCCGCGTCGGCTCCCAATCGGGTTCCCTGTCGAGCGGCTTCGCGGGCTCGGCCTCCTTCCCCGTCACCGCGATCCAGGTCGCGGCGGGGACGACGGGCAGCGTCGCCTGGTACGGCAACGCCGCCGGGACGGCGACGGCCTCGACGCCCCAGGGCGTCTCCGTGGCGGTCTCCGCGGTGGCGGAGGGTTCCGCCCTTATCACCATGACCGCGGACGCGACCGCGGTCGCCGGGACCTACTACTTCACGGTCTCCGAGGGCTTGGCCGTCTCCGGGATGGCGAGCCTCGGGATCCTGCAGCCCTCGCTGAGCCTGTCCTCCCAGTCGGGGACCCTCTGCCTGGAGACGGCAACCTACCAGGTCGCGGCCACCAACATTCCCGCCGGCACGACCGGGACCATCGCCTGGTACGCCGACGTGGCGGGAACGACACCGGCCGCCGCGCCTGACGGCGTCACGGTTTCGGTGACGGCCGTGGCGGGCGGGGCCGCCACCCTCGCCATGGAGGGCGGCAACCAGAGCCCCGAAGGGACGTACTACTTCCGGCTCGGCATGGGCCCGCTCGCCTCGGCCCCCGCGAGCCTGAGCATCGCCTTCGGCAGCCATTATTCGACGGTCCTCTCGCCCCCCGCCTTCACCGGCGGGTACCCGCTCCAGATGATCGCGGTCCCCGGCGGGACCTTCAGCAGGGACGGGGGCGCGACGAACCGGAGCACCGTCTCGAGCTTCCACATGAGCAAGCACGCGGTCACGGGCGAGCAATACGCCTATCTGTGGGGCGTTTCCGACCCCAGCAAATTCAAGAATGTGGTCAACAATCCCGTGGAATGCATCTCCTTCTACAAGGCCATCGCCTTCTGCAACAAACTGAGCCTCGCGGAGGGCAAGACGCCGGCCTACACCGTCCCGGGCGTGAACTTCGGCACTCTGGCCCATGGCTCGATCCCCACGAGCCAGAACGCGACCTGGGACGCGGCGACGGTCGACCGGAACGTCGACGGCTACCGCCTGCCCACCGAGATGGAGTACGTCTGGGCGATGATGGGCGGGATGAGCGACACGCGCTCGGGCGACATCGTGGGCGGCGTCAACATGAACGGCTACAGCAAGCGCTACGCGGGGAGTCAGGAGGCTGGATCGGCTCAGGCGAGTATCGGCAGCTATGCCTGGTACAATGTCAATGCGGGCGGCACGACCCACAGCGTCGGGACCAGGACGGCCAACGAGCTGGGCCTCTACGACCTGAGCGGCAACGTGATGGCCTGGTGCTGGGGCTGGTCCATGAACAGCTCCACCGGCGCCAGCCTGTGGCCGGGCGGCCCGCTCGTCGATTGGCAAGGCGCGGCCTCGGGCAGCTATCGCACGCTGAAAGCGGGCTATTGGTACGAGGCGGATGCCTATTGCCGGCCGACGTACCTGTGGATCGATCCATGGGGCGGAGGCGACGGCTGCGGCATCCGCCTCGTCAGCAGATAGGGCGCGGGCGGCGGGGCAAGGACTCGACGCCGGCGAGTCCGAGCGGCTCCGAACGAATGAGAAACGACCGGGACAGGAGACGGACATGAAAGCGCGCGGGAATATCGGTACTGCTTCGCGCCGCCTCGCGGCGGCCTTCGTCCTGGCCGCGGCCCTGCCGGGCTGCAAGAATCCCATCCTCGACATGGCCAAGACGCTCAGGGCCGAGGCGGGATCGCCCAACGTCAGCATCACGAAGGGCGCCGCCTCGCTCGAGACGGGCGGCACCATCGACTTCGGCAAGGTCTCCACCAACGGCTACAAGGACATCGCCCTCACCGTCGGCAATGTCGCCGGCAAGAGCGAGCTCTCCCTCGACCTTGCCAAGGTCGAGATCGCCTGGGCCGAGGGCACGGAATCCTCCACCTTCTCCCTGGTCACCGCGAGCCTGGATCCGATCGGCCCCGACGGCGTCGCATCCCTCGTCATCCGCTTCAATCCCTCGTCGACCGGCCTCAAGTCGGCGACCATCTCCATCCCCACCAACGACGTCAAGCACGCCCGCTTCTCCCTTACCCTGGCGGGCGCGAGCGTCGCGAACGAGAAGGAGCTCTCCTCCTTCGCTTTCGCGAACCCCGCGGCGGGCGGCCTCATCAGCGGCGCCGACGTGGCCGTCGCCGTCCCCTACGGCACCGACCTGCGCGCCCTCGTGGCGATCTTCGAGACCACCGGCGTCTCGGTCTATGTCGGCTCCAACCTCCAGGTCAGCGGCACGACGGCCAACGACTTCTCGAGCCCCGTGGTCTACAGCGTCAGGGCCGCGGACGGCACGGCCAAGAGCTTCACGGTCGCCGTGACGGCAGCCAAGAACGACGCCAAGGCGATCACCGCCTTCGCCTTCCCGGCCTACGGCGTCACGGCGGCCATCGCCGGCCTCGGCATCTCGGCGACGCTGCCCTACGGCGCCCCGCTCTCGGCCCTCGCCCCGACCTTCTCGACCACGGGAGCCTCGGTGTCGGTCGCGGGGGTGCCCCAGGTCTCCGGCGTCTCGGCCAACGACTTCTCCTCGCCCCTCCCCTACCTCGTGACCGCCGACGACGGCTCCACCCGCGAGTACCTCGTCACGGTCTCCGCGGCCCTCAATCCCGCCAAGGACATCACCGCCTTCTCCATCGCGGTCCCGAGCTCCTCCAGCGTCGCCGGCGTCATCACCGGCACGAACATCGCGGTCACCGTGCCGTACGGCAGCTCCCTCTCCTCCCTCGTCGCCAGCTTCGAGACCACCGGCGCCTCGGTGAGGATCGGCGGCGCGACCCAGACGAGCGGCGCCACCGCCAACGACTTCTCCAAGGCCCTCGCCTATACCGTCGTAGCCGCCGACGGAAGCGCCAAGACCTATACGGTCCAAGTCAGCGCGGCCCCGAGCTCGAGCAAGGACATAACCTCGTTCACCGCCATCTCCCCGGCCTCGGCTGTCGGGATCATCGACGGGACGACCATCACCCTCAGCATCCCGTATTCGAACGCGTACGGCACCTTCCCGATCACCGCCACCTACATCACGACCGGCACCTCGGTGACGACGCTCGGATCCATCCAATACGGCAGCACCATCGTCTCGAGCTCCGGGCAGACCTACACCGTCACCGACGGAGAGAACAAGACCAAGGTCTACACCGTCGTCGCCTCATCCAGGAACGTCGTTCCCTCACTGACCACCGGCTCGGTCGGTTCCATCGGCACGACGACGGCCTCGGCGGGCGGCTCCATAATCCACAGCGGCGGCGCGAGCCTCGAAATCCTGGACAGCGGCATCTGCTGGGGCACCTCGCCGACCCCGACCATCCTCGACGGCTGCGTCCGCAACGGCGGCGCCGGGGCCGGCGCGAGCTCCATCTCGGCCCTCGCGATGACGGGCCTGACGCCCGGGACCAAGTACTTCGTGCGCGCCTGGGCCCAGAATAGCGTCACCCAGGACAACGGAGGCTACGGCTACGGCTCGCCGAGCTCCTTCTGGACCCTCCTCGAGACTCCGCCGGCCCCGACCCTCGCCGCGGTCGGCGGGAGCGCGGGCTCGGGCAAGCTCAACGTCTCCTGGACGGCCATGCCCGGGGCCACGGCCTACGACGTCTATTGCGGAGCGACGGGCACCCGGCCGGCGAGCCCGACCCTCAGCACCTCGGACAGCTCCTGCCAGCTCAGCGGCCTCGCGGACTTCTCCACCTACCACGTCTGGCTGGTGTCGCGCAGCGCCTCGCCCGTCCCCAGCCCGACGAGCGCCGCCTCGACGGGCTACCCGGGGGTCCACGTCGACAGAATCTCGATGCCCTCGGAGCTGACCCTCTGGAACGGGATATCGGACCAGCTCTCCGCCGCCGTATCGCCGATCGAGGCCACGTACCAAACGCTCGCGTGGACGAGTTCCGACGAGTCGATAGCGACCGTCTCCGCGAGCGGCCTGGTCACCGCGGGCAACGTCGCCGGCAACGCGACGATCACCGCGCGCGCCAAGGCTCCCGACGCATCCGTCTACGCTTCCTGCGCGGTCGCCGTCCGCACCCACGTGAACGGCATCAGCCTCGACCGCTCCAGCGCCGCGCTCGTCTCCGGGGCGACACTCCAACTCGCGGCCACGGTGACGCCGGCCGACGCCTACAACAAGACGGTGACCTGGTCGAGTTCCAACACCTCGGTCGCCACGGTCAGCGCGAGCGGGCTGGTGACCGTCACGGGCCCGGGCACGGCCACGATCACGGCCCTCACCGAGGACCAGGCCAAATCCGCGACCTGCGCGATCAGCTATATAGTCCCGACCGGCCTGAACTTCGCCGACGGCGCCCTCGCCCTCGAAGCCGGCTCCTCGCGTCAACTCCAGGCGATCATCTCGCCCTCCGACGCCACGAACCCGTCGCTCACCTGGTCGACTAGCAACGCGGCGGTGGCGACGGTCGACGCGAGCGGCTCGGTCACCGCGGTCGGCGCGGGTCAGGCGACCATCACCGCGACCACGGTCGACGGAGGCAAGACCGCTCCCTGCAGCGTGATGGTCAGCCAGAAATTCATCTACTCGAGCGTCGGCGTGTATTCGCTGAGCGTGCCAGCGGCCTCGATCGTGACGGTCAAGGCCTGGGGGGCGGGCGGCGGCGGCGGGAAGGAGAGCAATTCCGGCGGCGGCGGCGGCGCGGGCGGTTACGCTTACTCGGTCTTCTCGGCCCAGGCAGGCCAGAGCCTCGCCATCGCGGTCGGCGCGGGCGGCTGGAACACGGCCCCGAGCGGCGCTCCGGCCCTGAGCGGCGCCCTCGGGGGTACCCAGAACGGGCCCGGGGGCGGCGCCTCGGTGGTCGCCCTCTGGAACGGCAGCCTCTATACCTTGGAAACCTGCGCCGCCGGCGGCGGCGGGGCCTCGAGGCACAACAGCGGCTACGCGGGGGCCGGCGGACAGGCGGGGGAACCTTGTTCCGGCGCCGACGGCGCGGGCGGCCGCGCGTACTGGAACAATCCGTCGTACATCGGGAACCCCGGGATGGCCATGTCGCTGACCAGCGCGACCTTCGCCGGCCTCGGCGGGAACGGCGGCAACGCGCAAGGTGCCGGATGCGGCGCAGGAGGGGGGGGATACGGCGGGGGAGGCGCCCCGGGGACCACCAGCCTGTACTATACCGGCTTCGGCGGCGGCAATTACGGGAACGGCGGCTCCGTGACAGGCGGGAGCGGCGCGACGATCGCGAATACCGCTGACGCCGATTACGTCACCGGCGTCGGCAGGGCGGGGACCTTCGCCTCCCCGAATGGCGGCAATGGGCGCGTAGTCGTCACGATCACCCCGAAAACCCAGTTCACCAGCCCGGGAGTCTACACCATACCCCTGTCCGCCTCGGCGACCGTGACGGTCAAGGCTTGGGGCGCGGGCGGCGGCGGCGGGAAAGAGAGCAATTCCGGCGGCAGCGCGGGAGCGGGCGCGTACGCCTGTTCCGTATTCTCCGCCTCGGCGGGCCAGAGCCTCGCCATCGCGGTGGGCGCCGGCGGATGGAATGCCGCGCCGAGCGGCGCCCCCGCCCCCGGCGGGATCACCGGCGGCTATGGCGGGCCCGGCGGCGGCGCCTCCTCGGTCGCGCTCTACGACGGCAGCCTCTACACCCTCAAGGCCTGCGCGGCGGGCGGCGGCGGCGCCTCCGGCCACAACAGCGCCAACGCCGGCGGCGGCGGGCAGAACGGCGCCTGGGGCGGCCCCGCCGGCGCGAACGGCCTGGGAGGAGCCGGGGGGGGCGGCAACTCGGGCCAGAACATGTCCCTGACCGCATCGACCTTCGCCGGCCTCGGCGGCGCGGGCGGCGCGTGCAAGGGCGGCATGACCGGCGCCGGCGGGGGCGGCTACGGCGGCGGCGCCTCCAACGGGACGATCTGGCTCTACTACGACGGGGCCGGCGGCGGCAACTACTGCTCAGGAACCGGCGCTACGACCATCGCGGCGGATAGGACCGCCGTCGCAAACTCTTCGGACGTCGACTACGCCGGCGGCGTCGGCTCGGCCGGCGCCTACGCCTCGCAGACCGGCGGCAACGGACGGGTGGTCGTCACGCTCTCGTACTGATCCGCCGCAACGCGTTCGGGAGGGGAGGCCCGCGAGCCTGTCCCTCCCGCGGCGCCATTCAGCGTTCCTTGGCGGGATCGAAGCCCTCGGCCAGGTAGCGACGGAACGATTTCGAATAACCGGTTTCGCGCAACGCGCCATTGCGCGCCCCCTCGATCCGGAAGGCGAGCGCGTCGAGGGGCCCGAATTGCAGCCAGAGCGCGGCGGCCGTGCATACGGCGAAGCCCGCGAGCCAGGCGGCCGCCCGCGCGAAACCGCCGCCTCCCGCGGCCGCGGCCGCACCGGCCGCGGCGCCGGCCCCGGCGAGCGAGGCAACGGTCAGCGCGGCGAGGGTGATACCGTGGTACGCGGTCCTGAAGCCCGAGGACTGGATCGCGCGGGCGGGGCAGGCGTTGATGCAGCGGTTGCAGTTCTCGCAGGAGAAACTCCAGCGCGGCCTCGGCTTCCCGCCGGAATCGCGCATCGCGATGGCACCCGCCGGACAGGTCTGGGCGCACAGGCCGCAGCCAGTGCAGGCCCCGTCGGCGACGTAGAGCTTGCCAAGGACCCTGCGCCCGAAGAGGCGGAACAAGGGCTGGACCACCGCGGTCCAGGAAGCGCTGGCCCGCGGCCGCGGCAGGCGAGGCTCGGCGCCCGAGACCAGCGCGTCCGCGAAGGCCCGCGCCGTGGCGTCGCCGCGCTCGACGAGGGCGGAGGACTCGGCCGAGGAGGGTCCGTCATTCATCTGCCGCCAGTTGCTCGGATAGAGGGCGCCGCCGGTCGCGACCACCTCGTAGCCGCGCCGCTCGAGCTCCCGCGCCGCGCGCTCGACGCCGCCCATCGCGTCGCCGCCCCAGGTAGCGAAAACGGCCGCGCTGGCGCCGGCGGCGCGGGGCAGGCCCCGGACATGGCGCCGCACGAGGGCGGGGGGTCCCCAGGCCAGGGTCGGGAAGGCGAGGAGTTCGAGGTCGACGGGTCCGCGCGCCGCCTCGCCGCCGCCCTCGATCGCGAGGAGCGCGACCGACCAGCCGCCATCCGCCATGGCCGCCGCCATCGCCTCGACGGCGCGGCGCGTGTTCCCGGTCCCCGAGAAGTACCTGATCCTGGCGCTCGGCATGGCTGTCCCTCCGGCCTGCGAGTGTAGCCGAGCCGCGCCCCGAGGTGAAGCGGGCGGCTAGAACAGGTACAGCGGCGCGGAGTCCGGGTTCTTCCCGAAGAGGGTCACGTCCTCGATGCGGCGCAGCCGCGGGCCGTTCAAGAGGGCGAAGAGGCAGCGCTCGATGCCGAGTCCGCCGCCCGCCGTCTCGGGGAAGAGGGGCAGGCCCTCCTCGTCGCGCAGGCGGGTCGCCGCGAGGAAGGGGCCGTAGCCCTCGAGCTCCTCCATGTTCTCGACGTCGCCGCCCTCCGTGAACCGCGGCTTCGCGCGGATGATGCCGTTGTCGACGAGCCTCTCGACGATCGCCGCGTGGACCCACTCGCGCAGGCCGCCCGAGAGCACCTCGTAGGCCTTGCCCTCGGAGCCGTCCGCGCGGATCGCCTTCGCGCAGAGGTCGTAGTTGTAGACCTCGCGCGAGGGCGGCTGGCCGGGCCCGCGCTTGCCGTCGCGGCGGAGGTAGGGGTAGACGAGATCATAGTTCTCTCGCACGAGGCCGGTGATCCAGAAGAACTGCGAGCCGGAGCGGACCCCGAGCCTCTCCTCGAGCCGCGCCGCGTCGCCGCCGGTCTCGCGCAACGCCTCATCCTTGTCGTGGCGGGGAAAGGGAGATTCAGGGATCTCGAGCCGCACCCCCAGGCGGCCGAGCTCGGCGGACCTCGTCGCGACGACGCGCGAGACGGCGGCACGGATCATGCCCTCGAAGAAGCCCAAGGCCCGGTCGAGCTCGAGCTCGAGCAGCCGCGCGACGGTCTCGGGCTCGTCGAAGTACATGGCCTCGCCGATGCGCCGCGAGCGGCGGAACTCGACGTCCATCTGCGAGAAGTCGACGAGGTACTTGCCCCGCTGGGAGCCGTCGCCGCTCGCGAGCTCGAGACGGATGTTCGGCGAGTCGACGAAGACGCCCTCGATCCCGCGGTTCATGCAGGCGAGCATCTTTCCGTAGATCATCGAATGCGTCGTGCGGTAGGGCACGCCCTTGTAGGGGATCACGGGCGCGTGCTCGACGTCGTGGCAGAGGGGGTCCGTCACCGGCGAGAGCGACACGCGGTCGATGTTCACGAGGCCCGCGCCCGCGAGGTAGTCCTGCATGCCGAGCACGAGGGCCGTCCTCACGCCGAGGGCGTCGCGCAACGCGTCGCCCGTCCACCGCCCCGCGTAGTCCTCGCGGAGGCAGCCCTCGAAGCTCAGATCCCTCTCCCTGAGCCCCTCTTGGAACTCCGCCAGGCTCCTCCCGATGCTCCTCGTCGCCGCCTCCATGATACTCCTCCGCGCAGTGCGCCGCGCCTCGGGGCGCGCGGCCCCGGGGGGCGGCGGCGCGTCGCGGGCAAAAAAAAGACCGGCCTCGAAGGGCCGGTCTCCCGATTCCGTTAAGGACGTACTCTACGCGCGCGGCTCCGGCCCTGCCGCGGCGGCGGGCCGATTATTATTGTTCGCCGCGAGGGCGAGCCGTGCGATCTTGCTCACAGAAACGCTTATACCCCGGCCGGGAGCCGGCCGTCAAGCGGGCCTCGCCGAAAAAAAAACGGCGCGGGGCCCCCGCCGAGGCCCTCGCGCCGGACTTTCAGCCGAGCGCGGCGAGGAGCCCCTCCAGCGCCGCCCGGGGCATGCCCGCCTCCCGCGCCCTGGCGAGCGAGGCTCCGATGAGTTCGCGCATCTCGTCGCGCGAGACCGCGGCGTGGCCGCCGAGCACCGGCGCCATGCTCTTCGAGCGGAGCAGTGCCGAAGCCAGGGCGAGGACGAGGCTCCGCGGCGCGAGGAGGGCGCGGAGCCTCGCCGGCTCGATCCGCGATCCCGAGGCGCGCAGCGCCGCGAGGCCCTCGCGGATCCCGTCGACCATGAGGGCGATCGCCGCGCGGTCCGAGGCGAGGGCCTCGAGGCTTCCGGCCATGAAGGCCAAAGCGACGCCCACGGGGCCGATGAAGGCGGCGTGCGTCCGGAGCCAGGCCGGCATGTCCGCGCTCAGGGCCGAGGGGAAGCCCGCGGCCCCGCAAGCCTCCGCGAGGCAGCGGCAGCGTGGCGACGCCCCGCCAGCGGCATCGCCGAATGTCGTGCGTTGCGCGAAACCAGGGGCGACCCCGTACGCCACGGAACCGTCGGGCCGGATCGAGGCCGTGGCCCCG
Organism: uncultured Treponemataceae bacterium; assembly: GCA_964399065.1. Lineage (GTDB taxonomy): Bacteria > Spirochaetota > Spirochaetia > Treponematales > Rectinemataceae > JAKLFE01. The sequence goes on from CAYNPQ010000010.1 coordinate 52,718, forward strand.
GGGAAGCCGAGGACGAGCCGCTCCGCCCCGAGGCGCGCGGCCGCCGCCGCTCCGCCGTCGGGCTGGTTGACCATGGTGACGAGGCAGGCGGCGCCGCGCAGGGCCTCGAGGGCGGGCAGGGCGGCCGCGAGCCGCTCGGAGCGCACGGCGACGATGGCGGCGTCGTAGGCCGCGGCCGGGGCCCCCGCCTCGACCACGCGGAGCGGCGCCCGCTCCTCGCGGCCGGTGGCGCCGTCGACGAGGCGCAGTCCTGAATCGCGCAACGCGCCGAGCCGCTCGCCCCGCGCGGCGAGCTCCACCTCGTGCCCCGCGAGCGCCAGCCGGCCGGCGTAGAGGCTGCCGATGGGCCCGGCGCCGACGACGAGCAGCCTCATGCCG
>CAYNPQ010000011.1:0-26808 GCA_964399065.1 uncultured Treponemataceae bacterium
TCCTCCCCGATGCCCCTGCTGTTGCCCTCGCGGTTCGGCTTGACGATGCAGGGATAGCCGAGACGCGCGCAACTCGACTCGGCGGGCCGGTCGCCCCGGGACGCGAGCAGGAAGTCTGGGGTGCGGATCCCCACGGCAGTCCAGCGCCGTTTCAGGGCGGCCTTGTCGATGGCGAGCTCGAGAGTGGCGGGATCGGAGCCCACATAGGCCTGGCCGCGGGATTCCAGCAGGGCATGGACGCGGGCGCTGTCCCGCGGCCCGTCGGCCGTCTCGAGGGAGGCGCTGAACACCAGGGCCGGGGAGAGACCGTCGAGGAGCTCGTCGAGCCTGCCCGCGTCGGGGGTGAACCGGTGCTCCGCGGACAGCCCCGCGCCCTCGAGCTCCGCCACGAAGCGGCCGAAGCGCTCCCGTTCGGCGCCCAGGAGCCCATCCGACCGCGGTCGGTCGCTCAAGATGAGGATGTCGAGCCCCGGTTCCTTCCCTGCCATGCTTTCAATATCAAGTCCGCTTCCGCTCCGGTCCAATACTTCATGTGGATGGAATCATCCAAAAATGGAATTGGGAATATTGTGCCGGCGGGCCTTTTGGCATAGGATCGACGGATGGAGCTCCGCTATCTCAGGTCCTTCCTCGTCGTCGTCGAGGAGATGAATTTCATCCGCGCGGCGAGGCGGCTGCACATCTCGCAACCGCCTCTCACGCGCCAGATCCAGTGCCTTGAGCGGGAGCTGGGCGTGAAGCTCCTCGAGCGGGAGGGCAAGCGCTTCGGGCTGACCGAGGCGGGGCGGCATTTCCGCGCCGGCGCGGCGCACGTCCTCGACGAGGTCGCGCTGCTCGAGCGGCAGACGCGGCTCATCGGCGACTCCTCGGCCACCCTGGTGAGGCTCGGCTACGTGGGCTCGATGATGTTCTCGCTCCTGCCGCAGCTCCTCGCCCGCCTCGAGGCGATGCTGCCCGAGATTCGGCTCGACATCGTGGAGATGGGCACCGAGGAACAGGCGGCGGCCCTGCTTTCGGGGCGGATCGACGTCGGCTTCATGAGGTCCTGGGTCGAGCGCGAGGGCATCGCCTTCGAGCCGGCGGGCGAGGAATCCCTGTCGATCGTCTATCCCTCGGCCATGGACACGGGCGCCGCCCCCGCGCTGGCGGCCTTCGCGGAGCGTCCCTTCGTCTGGGCCTCGCGGAGCGCCGCGCCCGGCCTCGCGGAACGGATCGAGGAGCTCTGCGTGGCCGCCGGCTTCTCGCCGAAAGCCAAGTACGAGTGCGGCCAGCTCTCGTCGGTGCTGGGCCTCGTGGCCTCGGGGCTCGGTTGGACGATACTGCCCGCCTTCTCCGCCCGCGCCATCAAGCTCGAGGGGGTCGAGGTGGCGCCACTCCCCGACAAGGTGATGCTCGGCGTCGCGCATCGCGCCGGCCTCGTGCCCGAGCGGGTGCGCGCGGTCGTCGCGGAGGCGGGCTCCTTCCTGAAGGCGCGACTCGCTCCCTGAGGGCCAGCCGAGCGGCGTCAGAACGCGAGCCTGAGGACGACCCCCGCGTCAGTCCGCGCCCTGGTCCTCGGCCGGGACGTACGAGAAGCCGAGGATCCTGCCGTCGCGTGACATGCGCACGCCCTCGGCGTAGGCGAAGCAATAGGGGCCGGAGCGCTCGAGCCAGGCCTCCTCCGCCTCGCCTCCCTCGGGCGGAGGGGCTCCGTCGGCCCCGTCGGGCGGGGGCGGGAGCTCGCAGGGCTCGCCGCTCGCCGCGATCAGGAATTTCCACGTCACGTAGTCGTCGCGGCGGGGGCCGCCGACGAGGCCCGCGCCGCGACGAGGGCGGCAAGGACGATGAGCGACGCCGTCTTGATGCGCATGGTGTCTCCTCGCGTGATGTTGTTTCGCATAACGTGTTTCCTGGCCGGTCCCGGGGGCCGTCAGGCGCCGTAGCGCTCCGCGGCCTCGGCCGCCAGGCGCTGCACCGTCCCGTCGTCCGATGCCCGCGTCCTCCCCGAGAGGCCGGCGACCCAGCGCCGAGGCAGGGCCCGGGCGCCGTGGAGGGCTCCGACCGCGGCGCCGACGATGGCGGCGGCCGTGTCGTTGTCCTTGGTGTCGTTGACGGCCCGCGCGATCGCCTCCTCGGGGTCGGTCGCGCAACGCGCGAGCGTCAGGAGGACGCAGGGCGCGGTCTCGATGAGATAGGCCCCCGAGCCCCAGGCCTCGCAGGCGTCGAGGACCTTGGTCCCGGCGGCCAGGGCCTCCGGCACGGTGGCGCGGACGATGGCCGAGAGCGTGCCCGAGAGGCCCGCGAGCCGGCCCTCCCGCGGGCTGTAGGCGGCGGGGGTCTCGACGAGGGCGGCCAGGCCGGCGAAGCGCTCCGCCCACCACTCGCGGGGCGGCGGCGAGGCCGCGGCGAGGAGCTCGCGGAGCATGACGCCGAAGGCCAGGCAGGAGGCGAGCGAGGCCGAGTCGTTGTGCGTCACGAGGGAGCCGGCCGCGACGTCGGCCGCGAGCTCCTCTCCCCCCGGGGAGAGCGAGGGAAGGAGGAGGGGGGCGCAGCGCATGAGGGCGCCGTTGCCCGCGCTCTCGCCGCCCGCGCGCTCCCAGCCGACGCCCGACCTGCGCGCGGCGAGGAACTCGCGGAAGGTGGCGCCCGCGCCGTACACCTCGCCCTCGGCGAAGCGCGAGGCGAGGTCGGCGGGATCGACGCGACCGGCGGCGAGGATGGACTCGAGGGCCCAGAAGGAGAGCTGGGTGTCGTCCGACGGGAGGCCGACGCGGCGGTACCCGGCGTGGCGGTTGGGCAGGTAGTCGCGGATCATGCCGTGGGCGGCGCGCCGCTCCGCCGGGCGCATGCCCTCGCTCGTGTTGCCGAGGGAATCGCCTATCGCGAGGCCGAGGAGCATGCCTTCGATCCGGTCGCGGGGAGGCGGCGCGGGCAAGGGCGGCAATTCGGGGGCCAGGGCGGAGAGGGGGCCGCACCTGAGAAGCCCTGCCGCGCCGAGTCGCGCGAGGCAGGGGGCGTTCGACGTTTCCTCGATCATTTTTTCTCCTGTTAATTTTGAATATCCTTCACCATTATACATCGCGCGGCGCCGGCGGTGAAGCGGAAACCCGCGGCGGGCGTTTGACAAGCGGCGCCGCGGGGATAGAATATCGTCATGCGTACGCACACGATCGCCCTCATGCTCTTCTCGGCCGCCCTCTTCGCGCAGGGCGCCGGGGACGCGCTCCGAAACCGCATCACGGAAACCGCCCAGAGGTACCTCGGCGTGCCGTACATCTACGGAGCCGAGTCGCCCTCGGCCTTCGACTGCTCCGGCTTCGTCCACTTCGTGTACAAGAACGCGGCCCAGCTCGACCTGCCGCGCAACTCGAGGCAGCAGTGGGCGGCGGGCAGCCCGATCAAGCTCTCGGAGGCCCTGCCGGGCGACATCATCGTCTTCGACACGACGGGCGCCGGAGGGCCGAGCCACGTCGCGATCTTCCTCGGCAACGAGAAGCTCATCCACGCGATCTCGGACGGGCCCAAGACCGGGGTCGTGATCTCGACCCTGGCCGACCGCTATTTCGGCCCGAGGATCATCGGCTACCGGCTCTTCCTCGCGCCGCTGTCGGCGGCGGGCAAGGCGGCGGCCGACGAGGCGGCCGCGAAGGCCGCGGTAAAGGCCGCCGAGGAGGCGAAGGCCGCGAAGGCGGCGCAGGAGGCGGCGGCGAAGGCCGAGGCCGACGCGCGGGCCGCGAGGGCGGCTCAGGAAGCGGCGGCGAAGGCGGAGGCCGAGGCGCGGGCCGCGAGGGCGGCGCAGGAAGCGGCGGCGAAGGCCGTCGAGGAGGCGAAGACCGCCAAGGCGGCCGAGGAGGCGCGCGCGGCCAGGGCGGCCGAGGAGGCGCGGGCCGCGAAGGCGGCGCAGGAGGCCGCGGCGAAGGCGGAGGCCGAGGCGCGGGCCGCGAAGGCGGCGCAGGAGGCCGCCGCGAAGGCCGAGGCCGAGGCCAGGACGGCCAGGGCCGCGCAGGAGGCCGCGGCCAAGGCCCAGGCAGCGGCGAAGGCGGAGGCCGAGGCCAAGGCGGCGAAGGCGGCACAGGAGGCGGCCGCGAAGGCGGCCCCGCCCGCGCCGGCCGCGCCGGCCGGGCCGCCCATCGCGCAGATCGGCTTCGACATCCTCCCCGAGAAGGTGGTCTTCACCGACAAGATACCCGCGGCCACGGGCACGGGCATCGCCTTCACCCTGCGCAACCGCACCGGCAAGGACGGGCGCTTCGTCGCGATCTTCTACAAGACGGCCATCAACTTCAGCGACTCGAAGCAGATCCACAACGAGATCGTCAACGTCCCCAAGGACGGCGCGATCGAGATACCGCCCTACGTCTTCACCGAGCCGGGCACCTACAAGCTCATCGTGAAGGACAACTGGAACACCCAGCTCATCGAGCGGATCTTCCAGGTGGTGGAGCTGAGGAAGTAGGGAGCCGCTAACCGCGGCAGACGCGGCCCTTGCCCTCGCGCTTCGCGCGGTACATGGCGTCGTCGGCGCGGGCGAGGAGTTCCGCGGGGCCCTCGCCGGGCGCCAGCGCCGCGACGCCGACGCTCAGCGAGACCGCGACGGGCCGCCGGTCGCCGCGGGGCAGGCTCGAGGCCGCGACCTCGGCCCGGAGCCGCTCGGCGGCGCGCGCGGCCTCCTCGAGCCCGGCGCCCGGCATGAGCACGACGAATTCATCGCCGCCGCAGCGGCAGGCGACGTCGCCCTCTCGTACGGTTTCGCGCAACGCGGCTCCGAGGCCGGCGAGGACGGCGTCGCCGAAGGGGTGGCCCCTCCCGTCGTTGATCCGCTTGAAGTCGTCGAGGTCGAGGAAGGCGAGGGAGAGGGGCCGCTCTATCCTCAGCGCGTGCTCGACCTCGCTCGCGAGCTTGCTCTCGAAATAGCGCTTGTTGTACAGGCCCGTGAGGTGGTCGGTGAGGCTCAGCTCGATGTAGCGGGCCTGGCTCCGCTGCAGCCGTTCCTTCGAGCTCCGGAGCTCCTTCACGCGCTCGCCCAGGGCCATCGACAGGAGGACCGACTGGAGGGCCATGCCGAGGGCGAGCCCGTTGACGGTCCAGAAGGAGACGGGAAGTACCTTCAATCCCATGAGGGTGAAGGCGAGCCCTCCCGCCGCGAGGAAGGCCCAGCCGACGAGATAGTCCCGCGCCGGCCTGAATCCGCCCCGGAGCCTCGCCGCGGCGACGGCGATCGTGAGCGCCGGCACGAGGATGCCGCCGGCGTGGGAGAGGGCGAAGGCGAGCCCTCCGAGGCCGAGGAGGCCCGCGAGGGCGGTCGCGGGGCCGAGCGCCATCGACGCCGCGAGGGGCCAGAAGAGGAGGGGGCGCTCCCTCCCGACCGCGAGGAAGCGCAGGCTGAAGTAGCCGCCCCAGAGGATCGTGCCGCCGACGAAGAACCACATGAGGGCCTGGTCGAGCCCGGGGCGGGAGCCCAGGAGCGCTCGCGCCTGGCCCTGGACCCAGAACTGCCAGAGCATCCCCGAGCCGACGTAAAGGACGTAGTGGAGGTAGGCCCGGTCGGCGAGCGAGGCGAAGAGGAAGAGGTTGTACAGGAGCATGGCGCAGAGGGCGCCGTAGATCATGCCGAAGCCCGCGCCGTAGAGGGCGGTCCGCCAGCCCAGGGCGAGGGCCGGCCAGGCCTCCACCTTCACCTCGACCGCCATGCGGCTCTCGAGCCGGAGGTAGCAGTAGTCCCCGCGGAGCGCGTCCGGCGGGAGGGCGAAGGCGAAGAAGCGCGAACGAAGGTCGCCGGGCTTCCTCGGGAGGGAGGCGCCCGCCTCGAGCCTCTCGAGGGAGCCGTCGCCGCGGGGCAGGTAGAGCTCGAGGCGGTCGAGGATGATGGCGAAGCTCGGCGCGACCTCGAGGACCCACTGCGTGGGGGCGCCCGCCTTCGCCTCGAGCCTGAACCTGAGCCAGGCGACCGGCGCTTCCGGGGCGACGTAAACCTGCCGTCCCCCGACCGGCTCGAAGCGCGCGCCCCGCGCGGCCAGCCCCTCCTCGCTCGACACCTCGCGGATGGAAAGGGCGGGATCGGCGTCGAAGAGGAGCTCCGCCCGCGTTTCGACGCGGACGGCGGCGCCCCGTTCCGGCAGTTCGACGGGGCCTGCCGCGGGCGCGGCGTCCCCCGCGGGCCGCGCCGGGGCGCAGGAGGAGAGGAGCGCGGCGAGGAGCGCGGCCGCGGGGAGGGCGCGCGGGGTTCTGCGCATGTCCGGGGAAGCCTGTCCGGGAGCGGGGCGCGTGTCAAGCGGGCTCCGTCCCCGGCGCCTCAGCCCTCCCTCGCGGCGCGCGCCGCGGACTCGAAGACTTCCGCCCAGGGCGAGCCCGCGCGGTAGTAGGCGGGGGGCTCGCCGAGGGGCGCCGCGGCTACGACGGTCGCCCGCCCCCGGACGCGCCCGCCCGACCAGAGGTGGATCCACTCGCCCTCGATGATCCGGACACGGCGCGAGCGCGCCCCGCGGCGGAGCACCGGCGCCACGAGGAGGTCGGGACCGGCCATGAACTGGCTCGCGTCGCGCCAGGCCCGCGGGTCGCCCTCGTCGGCGAGGAAGAGGGGCCGCAGCACCGGCGTGCCCCGCGTCGAGCATTCGCGCGCGAGCTCGCGGAAATAGGGCGAGAGGCCGACGCGGAGCCGGCCCATGCGGCCGAGGCCGGCGAGGGTCCCGGCGTCCGAGTCGAACTGCCAGTTGTCGGAGGGCCTGTTGCCCTCGTGGCTCCGCATGAGGATCGTGAAGGCCGCGAGCTCGGCCCAGCGGAGGAAGAGCTCCTTCGTGCGGCGCATGCCGTAGAGGGTCGTGTAGCCGCCGATGTCGGAGTGGTGGTAGCCGTGCCCGACCATCGCGAGGGAGAGGGCCGCGGGGATCACGGAGGGCAGGCCGTCGTCCCTCGACCAGTCGACGTTCTGGTCTCCGGCCCACATGAGGGGGCACCAGCGCTGGCTGCCGGCGTATCCCGCCCTCATGAAGAAGCTCGCCTTGCCGGCGGCCCCGGCCTCCTCGACGGCCTCGCGGTTCACGCGGGCCCAGAGGACGGGCCAGAGGTTGTGCGCCAGCTCGGGGGGCGTGCCGTCGTGGAGGACGCAGTCCGCGGGCAGGTACTCGCCGAAGTCGGCCATCCAGCCGGCGATCCCGAGGTCGAGGAGCTCGCGCTTGATGAGGCCCTTGAACCACTCGCGCGCGGCGGGGTTCGTGAGGTCGGGGATGCCGGCCTCGAACTCGCCCGCGTCCATCCGGTAGGACGCCCCCGAGCGGTCGCGGACGAGGAGGCCGAGGCGGTCGAGCTCCGCGAAGATGGGCTTGTCGCAGGCGAAGTAGCAGTTGAGGTAGGCGAGGAAGCGGATTCCGGTTTCGCCCAACGCGCGACATCTGCCGGCCAGGTCGGGGTACAGCGAGTCGTCGACCTCCCAGTTCCAGGACAGGCGCTTGCCGAAGCTCGTGAAGCGGACGCCGGCCCAGTCCTGGGCCCAGATCGCCGACACGGGGACGCCGGCCCCGCGGGCCGCGGCGACTTTCGCCTCGCAGGCCCCGATGCCGCCCTGGATCCCGAGGGCGACGCCCTCGTGGACCCAGTCCGGCGGCTCGGGCTGGAGGCCGAAGTAGCGCGCGGACTCCGCGGCCAGGGCCTCCATCGAAGGCGCGCTCCCGAGGACCAGGGCGGCGGGCCGCTGCCTCGTCGCGAGCGTTATGCGATCTCGTTTGCGGAAGTCGAACTCGGACCAGGCCGAGGCCTCGAGGTGGACCCTGAGCCGTCGGCTCGTCGAGTAGCTCGGCTGGGGGAAGAAGGTCCACCAGTAGTCGCCGCCCGAGCCCCCGTCGAGGTCGGCCCGCCAGGTGATCGGCCGGAGCTTGTTGCGGCCGACCCCCTGCTCGCTCGTCCAGAGCGGGAAGCGGCGGCCGCGGAGGTCGAAGCGGGAGAACTGCTCGCCGCAGCCGTAGCAGCGCTCGCCGGGCTCGGCGCGGAGCGTCATGCGATACCGGTTGGCGTCGGGCGGGCCCGACAGGAAGCTGAGGACGAGGCTCCGCGGCTCGTCCCCGGGGCCGGCCGGAAGGCCGGGCGGGCGCCTCTCCGTCCCCGCGTCCTCGGGGCCGCGCCGCGCGCCGCGCTCGGGGCCTATCGAGATCAGGACCTCCTCGCCGCCGGGCCCCGACATGCGGAGCTCGGCGGAATCCCCGTCCTTCTTGGATATCGCATAACGCGTCAGCGGGGCGAGGCGGAGGCCGCGGTCGCGGACCTTGAAGTTGCCCCGGTACATCTCGTAGCTCGCCTCGCCGCGCCCGACCTCGAGCCAGGGCCGTTGGGCCGAGTGGCGTATCACGACCTTCCCGTCGAGGCGCAGTTCGAAGCCGTCCCCGGTCTCCTCGATATCCCAGCTTTCCATCGGAGCCCCGCCCTCAGCCCTTGACCCCGCCCGCGCTCACGCCGCGGATGAGGAAGCGCTGCATCGACACGGTGAAGATGAAGACCGGCACGAGCATGAGGGTCCCCCCGGCGCAGACCTGTCCCCAGGTGAGGATGTCCGAGCCGATGAGGGAGTTGAGCGCGACGGGCGCGGTCTTCGCGCTGATGCCGGTCAGGATGAGCGCGTAGAGGAATTCGTTCCAGCTGTTGATGAAGGCGAAGACGGCGGAGACCACGAGTCCCGGGCCGACCAGGGGCAGGAAGACCTTCCAGAAGACCCCGAGCCTCGTGCAGCCGTCGACCATCGCCGCCTCCTCGTAGCTGCGGTCCACCGCGGTGAAGAAGGGCAGGAGGAGCCAGATGACGTAGGGCACGTTGAAGCTGGTGTGGGCGAGGACGAGGCCGCCCACCGTGTCCCGGAGGCCGAGGGCCTTGTACATGAGGTAGAGCGCGACGACGAGGGAGATCTGCGGCAGCATGCGGAAGACGAGGAAGCTGTAGGCGAGGACGTTCCGCCCGCGGAAGCGGTAGCGCGAGATGCCGTAGGCCGCCATCGACGCTATGAGGACCGAGGCGGCCGTGGAGGAGAGGCCCACGGCGACCGAGGTCCAGATGGACTTGGAGAAGCCGGGCCGCTTGAGGACGAGCTGGTAGCTCCGGAGCGTGAGCTGCGAGGGCTCGACGGGGCGGCCGGAGAGGATCGTGACGTCGCGGCGGAAGCCGTTGACGACGGTCACGCCGATGGGGAAGAGCTCGAGGGCCAGGATGACGAAGGCCGCGGCCGCGACGAGGAGGTTCAGGAAGGGTCGTCGCCGCTTCATCGGTTGCCCGCCTTCCGCTCGAGCTCGTCGAGGCTCATGTTCTTCCGCACCAGGGTCATGGCGAAGACGATCGAGAGCGCGAGGAGGAAGATGGCCATCGCGCTCGCCATGCCGACCTTCATGTAGGTGAAGGCCTGCTTGTTCGCGTAGAGGCTGAAGAGGAGGGTCGCGTAGCCCGGCCCCCCCTCGGTCAGGGCGAAGACCTCGCTGAAGATGCGGAGGGCGTCGATGAGCCGGAGGAGGAGGGCGGTCAGGATGGTGGGCGCGAGCATGGGCGTGACGATGGTCCGCACGCGCTGCCAGTAGCGCGCCCCGTCGATCTCCGCGGCCTCGAGGAGCTCCTCGGGGATGCCCGCGAGGCCCGCGTAGAGGAGCATGAACATGAAGGGCCACATGCGCCAGATGTCCTGCACGATGATCGCGACGAAGGCCCAGGCCGGGCTGCCGAGCCAGGAGGTCTCGGGCAGGCCGAGGGCGACGAGGAGCTGCGACAGGGGGCCGTAGCGGGGCTGGAGCATGAAGCGCCAGATGATGCCCGAGAGGACCGGGAGGAAGAACACGGGGAGGAGGAGGAGGGTCCGCACGAGCCTCGCCCCGGGGAATTCCCGGTTCAGGAGGAGGGCCACGCCGTAGCCGAGGATGAGCTCGACCGGCAGGGCGACGAAGACGAAGCCGAGCTGGAGCTTCAGGGAGTTCCAGAACTCGGGGTCGCGGAGGAGGGCGCCGTAGTTGCCGAGTCCCACGAAGGAGCGCGGGCCGAGGCCCTCCGAGAGCGGCCAGTTCCAGGTCGACACGTAGAGCGAGAAGAGGATCGGGAAGATGAGGACCGCGAAGACGACGAGGAGGGACGGGAGGAGGAAGAGGAGGGGCGCCCCTCGCGAGGCGCCCCTCCTCCCGCCTGTCTCCGCGAGGGCGCTAGTAGGCCGCCTTCGCGATGACATCGTTGGTCTCTTTGACGATGGCCTTGACCGCGTCGGCGGTCGGCATCTGGCCGGTGATGCCCATGATCCAGTACTTCTTCACGATGTCCTGGATCTGCGGGACCTCCTTGAGCCGGGGCCGGGCGACCGCGTACTTCATGCTGTCGGCGATGGCGGCGAGCCAGGGCTTGGACTTGGCGTACTTCGCGTCGAGGAGGACGTCCGAGCGCGCGGGGATGGCGTTGCCCTCGACGACCTTGGCGGAGATCGCCTTGGAGGTCCACCAGTACACGAACTCGGCGCCGCCGGCCTTGTTCTTCGCGGCCTGGGGCACGGCGACGGCCCAGGCGCCGCGGATGGCGACGCGCTTGGCCGGGCCGGCGGGCGGGGCGGTGTAGGCGATCTTGCCGGCGACGAGGGACTTGTCCGGGTCCTCGTAGGTGGCGATGTACGACGGCCAGTGGAACTGGGTGAAGACGCCCTTGGGGTCGGTGCAGAAGGAGGCGATGCGCTCGTTGTGCGCCCAGGTCTCGGAGCCCTTGGGCGAGAGGGCCATCATGCGCTTGTAGAATTCCATGCCCTGCACGGCCTTGGCCTCGTCGAGCACGACCTTGGGCTTGCCGCCGACCCAGTTGATGAAGGAGGTGCCGTAGGACTCCCAGGCCCAGACCGCCTCGGCGTGGACGCCGGCGGGGCCGCCGTTGAAGGGGCCGAAGCCCCCGAGGCCCTGCGACACGAAGAAGGCCGCCTCGTCCTCGAGCTGCTTGAAGGTCTGGGGGACCTGGAGGTCGTAGCCGTACTTGGCCTTGAAGTCCTTCTTGTACTGCGCGTTCTCGATGAGGTCCTTCCGCGTGAACCAGACGTAGATGTTGCCGTTGATCGGGAAGGCGATGAGCTTGCCGTCCCAGATGCCCACGTCGAGCATGGCGGGGGTGACGCTGTCCTTCGGCGTCTTCTTGAAGACCTTGCCGTCGGGCAGGCCGTCATAGGGCGCCATGAGGCTCGCGAAGGCGGGGATGTTGCCCTCGTCGATGGGCACGACGTCGTAGTCGCTGGAGGAGGAGGTCACGCCGACCGCGGTCTTCGGCAGGACCTGGGGCGGCGCCACCATCTCCACCTCGACCTTGTAGCCGGTGGCCTTCTCGAAATCGGGGATGTTCTCCTGGATGATCTTGGCGAGGGGGTCGTCCCAGAGCAGGACCTTGACGCTCTGCGCGCCGGCCGCGGCGAGCAGGATCGCGGCGAGGGCGGCGACGAAGAACAGTTTCTTCACGGAATGCCTCCTTGAGCGGTGTTCTCCACCGTATTCAAGTAGAACACGGCTCCAGGTGGCTGTCAATGGCGATTCGTTAAAACCTTTAACAAACCCTCCTCATTCTCGGCTCGGGACGCCTCCCGAATCGAAGAAGCGGTCGAGGGCGAGGGCGGCGCCGCCGAGGGCGGGGAGCTCCGGGTCGAGGCCGGAGCGCCTGATCTCGCAGGGCCGGTCGTTGGACTCGACGCGCCGGGCGATCTCGGCGAAGAGGGAGGGGTCCCGGAAGGGGGCGCCGTACAGGGTCACGACGGCCGGGTCGCAGACCTCGATGGCGTTTCCGAGGGCGCGGGCGAAGCGGGCGGCGAGGAGGGCGAAGGCCTCGGGATCCCGGGCCGCGAGCTCGGCGCAGAGCTCCTCGGCCCGGGCGCCGGGGCGGCCGAGGGCCTCGCCGAGGGCCCGGGCGGAGACCAGGGACTCGAGGCAGCCGCGGCGGCCGCAATAGGGGCAGGGCGGGCCCTCGGGCTCGACGAGGGTGTGGCCGATCTCGCCGGCCCGGTGGTGGGCGCCGGCCCAGGGGGAGCCGCCCGTGGTCCAGGCGCCGCCGACGCCGGGGCCGTACTTCACGAAGAGCAGGCCCTCGGGCGGGGAGCGGCGGGCGTCGGTGAGGAGGAGCTCGGCGAGGGCGAGGGAGCGGACGTTGTTGTCGACGGAGGAGGGGAGGCCGAGGGCCTCGCCCAGGGGCTCGGCGAGGGGCACGGGCCCCTCCCAGATGCGCGGCTCCCGCAGGGAGACGCCGGCGCGCGGATCCACGCGGCCCGTCACGCCGAGGCCCGCGCCGACGACGCCCGCCCGCGCGGGAGGGAGCCCGCCGAGGAGCTCGGTCGCGGCCTCGGCCACGGCCTTGGCCAGGGCCGGGCCCGGCGCCCGGTCCCGGCCGGGGCGGGCGGCGGAGGGGGGCAGGTCGCGGACGCCGAGGACCGAGCCGGCCAGGTCGGCCACCAGCACCTGGACCCGGTCGGACTCGACCCCGACGCCGATGACCTTGCCGGCCTCGGCCCGGACCCGGAGGAAGATCTTGCGGCGGCCGGCCCTGCCGACGCCGCCCGAGGAGCCCGCCTCGACGATGAGCCCCTCGTCGATGAGCTCGTTGGCGAGGATGGTGACCGAGGCCCGCGTGAGACCGAGGCTCTTCGCGAGGTCGTTGCGCGCGATGGCGCCGTGCCGGTGCACGAGGCGGATGAGCCCCGCCCGGTTCCGCGTCCGGATGTCGGCCGCGCTGAGGCCGCGGGGCGTCATTCCCCGCCGCCCGCCGGCCTGACCTCGACCTGTCGCATCGTTCCTCCTCGCGGGCGCGCGCGGCGCCCTCTCCGCCCGAAGGGTAGCACGGGAGGCCGAGGGCGGGGCAAGGCCGGCGGCCGGGACGGGCCGCGAGGGGCGGGCTCGGGGGCGCGGCGACTTCGGCTTGCGCGAGTCGGCGAGCCGTGCTAGAATTGTTAAAGACTTTAACATATAGGGGTCGATATGGCAATAAAAGATGGCAAGCTGTTCCATGCGAGGGACGGCCGGGCCGTTTTGCGCGAGGTCTTCAACCAGCGGGACTCGAACCTCGAGCTCCTTTCCCTGGCCGAGCTCGAGATCGTCGACGCGCGCTCGACCAGCTTCTGCCACAAGCGGGAGGAGGTCCTCGCCTTCAACCTCGCGGGGCCGGCGAGGGTCCTGGTCGAGGGGGTCGAGTACGCGATGGAGCACTACGACGTCCTCTACATCCCGCGCGGGGCGGAGTACCTCGTCGAGGCGGGCCATGAGCCCGCGAAGCTCTACCTCTACCGGGCCCTCGCGGAGAAGGAACACCCGGTCCAGCTCCGGCGCTGGGCCGAGGTCAAGGAGGACGGGAGCCGCCTCCGCCTCCTGCCGCGCAAGCGGGTCTACAAGGTCTTCGACGTCGAGGAGGAGGCCGACCGCTTCATGGCGGGCTACACCTTCTACGACGACCGGTCGCGGGCCTGGCCTCCGCACAACCACACGGACCAGGAGGAGTGCTACTCCTTCATCGAGGGCTCGGGCGCGATGCAGGTCTACGAGGACGACGAGCGGCTCACCTTCGTGAAGGCCGTCGACGTCGGCGCCCACGTGACCATCCCCCTCATGAACTACCATCCCGTGTTCAGCCACGAGGAGCCGCTCTGCTTCATCTGGTGCATCGCCGGCGAACGCTACTGGGTCGGCGACAAGGACAAGTCCTTCATGGACGGCAGCTCGAGGAAGGTGACCACGTGATCTCCGCCCCTCCGAAGCTGCCCGCCGATCCCGGCGAGCTCGCTGCCCTGGGCGAGCGCGCCGACGCCATCCGCGTCTCCTGCCTCAGGACCATCGCCGCCCTCGGCGTGGGCCACGTCGGCGGCTCGATGTCGATCGTGGAGCTCCTCGCCCTCCTGTACTTCCGGCACCTTCGCATCGATCCCGCGGAGCCGCGGGCCCGCGACCGTGACTGGCTGGTCCTCTCGAAGGGCCACGCCGGGCCCGCGCTCTACGCGGCCCTCGCCGAGCGGGGCATCCTGCCGCGGGAGCTCCTCGGAACGCTGAACCGGGGCGGCACCTCGCTCCCGAGCCACGCGGACCGGCTCCGGACGCCGGGCGTGGACATGAGCACGGGCTCGCTCGGCCAGGGCTTCTCCGCGGCCACGGGCATAGCCCTCGGGCTCCGCATGGACGGGCCGCGGGCCGACGGCTCGACGAAGCGCTGCTGGGCCGTCATCGGCGACGGCGAGAGCGACGAGGGCCAGGTCTGGGAGGCCGCGGCCTTCGCCGCCCACTACGGCCTCGACAACCTCGTGGCCTTCACCGACGCCAACAGGTTCCAGATCGACGGGGCCACCGACAACGTGATGGGCCTGCGCGACCTCGAGGCCAAGTGGGCCGCCTTCGGTTGGAGAACCTTCCGCGTCGACGGGCACGACCTCGCCGCGGTGGACCGCGCCATCCTCGCGGCCTGCGCGCCGGACGCGCGGCCCTCCGCGGTCGCGGGCGGCGGCGCCGAGGGGCGGGGCCGGCCCTCCATGATCGTGCTCGACACCGTGAAAGCCAAGGGCGTACCCGCCCTCGAGGGCCGGGCCGAGAGCCACAACGCGCCCTTCGGGCAGGCCGAGCTCGAGGCCGCGCTCGCCTCCCTCGGGAAGGAGGCCGCCCATGCCTGACCGCGAGATGCGGGCGGTCTACGCCGACGCGTTAGTCGCCCTCGCCGCCAGGGACCCGCGCGTCTGCGTGGTCGAGGCCGACCTCGCGCGCGCCACGGGCACCGGGCCCTTCGCCAAGGCCTACCCGGACCGCTTCTTCAACGTGGGCGTGGCCGAGGCCAACCTCGTGGGCGTCGCCTCGGGCCTCTCCGCCACCGGGCGCCGGCCCTTCGCCGCGACCTTCGGTTGCTTCGCGAGCCGGCGCGCCTACGACCAGTTCTTCCTCTCGGCCAACTACGCGGGCCTCGAGGTCGTCCTCGTGGGGACCGACCCCGGGGTCACCGCCGCCTACAACGGCGGCACGCACATGCCCCTCGAGGACCTCGCCCTCATGCGGGCGATCCCCGGCCTCGCGATCCTCGAGCCCTCGGACCCGGCCTGCCTCGAGGCCTCCGTCGGCCTGGCCCTCGAGCGCCGCGGCTGCACCTACCTCCGCCTCCAGCGCAAGGCCGCGCCCGCGATCCACCCGGCGGGCGAGCGCTTCGCCCTCGGCGAGGCCAAGCTCCTGCGCGAAGGCGGCGACGTCCTCCTGGTCGCGTTGGGCGCCCTCATGGTCGGCGAGGCCCTGAAGGCCGCCCGGTCCCTCGAGGCCGAGGGCATCCGTGCCGCGGTCCTCGACTCCTGGTGCCTCGCGCCCCTCGACCGCGGCCGCATCCTCGAGCTCGCGGGCAAGACCGCGCGCGTCGTGACCTGCGAGAACCACCGCGTCACCGGCGGCCTGGGCTCGGCGGTGGCCGAGCTCCTCGCCGAGTCCGGCTGCCGCGCGCGCCTCGCGCGCGTCGGGGTCGGGGCCGACGAGTTCGGCGAGGTGGGGACCCAGGACTGGCTCGCGGAACGATTCCGGCTGACGTCCCCGCACATCGCCGCGGCCGCGAAGGGGTTGATGGAGAAGAGATAACCGCAGAGTCGCGGAGGCGCAGAGTGGAACGCATAGGGGAGGGTATCAAGGCGGGGGAGTGATGGGCGCCGATCCTTCATGGCCGCTGGACCAGCGAATGAGGACGAGTCCCTCCCTCCACCCGCTCCTCTTCTTGCTCTCTGCGTCTCAGCGTCTCTGCGGCAAGGGTCTTATTTCGATTCAAAGGAGTTATTGATGTCCGACAAGATACGACTCGCGCTCGCATCCGACCTCTCGGGCTTCCCGCTCAAGCAGGAGCTCGCGAGGCACCTTGCGGAGAAGCACCCCGAGATAGAGGTCCTCGACTTCGGGATCGAGGACGCCGACCATCCCCAGCCCTACTTCGTCCAGGCCCCCAAGGTCGCGAAGGCGATCCAGCGCGGCGAGGCCGACAGGGGCGTCCTCGTCTGCGGCACGGGGCAGGGCATGGCCATCGTCGCCAACAAGCACCGGGGCGTGTACGCCTGCGTGGTCGACGACGTCTTCTCCGGCGAGCGGGCCAAGATCGTCAACAACGCGAACGTCATCACGATGGGGGGCTGGATCACCGCGCCCTTCCTCGGCTGCCAGATCGTCGACGCATGGCTCTCGATGGCCTTCACGCAGAAGATGGAGTTCAAGAAAGACTTCCTGACGAACGCGTTCAACAAGGTGGTCGAGCTCGAGGCGGAGGCCTTCAAGTGAGCGCGCGCTACCAGGTCCCCGACACCGAGGACGGCCGCGAGGTCGCGGCCCTCGTCGCCCGCGCGCGCGCGGCGCAGGCCGTCGCCGCGACCTGGGACCAGGCCCGGATCGACGAGGTCTGCCTCTCCGTCGGCTGGTCCGTGTACAAGGACGAGAACATCGCCCGGCTCGCCCGCGCCGCGGTCGACGAGACCGGCATGGGAGTCTATGAGGACAAGCTGACCAAGCACAAGAACAAGGTACTCGGCGTGCTTCGCGACATCAGGACCGCGAAGACCGTCGGCCTCATCGACTTCGACGAGGCCCGCGGCATCATGAAGTTCGCGAAACCCGTCGGCGTGGTCGCGGCCCTCGCGCCGGTGACCAACCCGACGGCCACGCCGGCCTCGAACGGCCTCTCGATCCTGAAGGGGCGGAACGCCGTGATCTTCGCGCCCCATCCCAAGGCCAAGGGCGCCACGGGCCTCGCCTGCGCGCTCATGCGCGAGGCCCTCCGCAAGGTGGGCGCGCCCGAGGACCTGGTGCAGTGCGTCGCGGAGCCCTCGATCGAGCGCACGGGCGAGCTGATGCGGCAGGCCGACCTGGTCGTGGCGACCGGGGGCGGGCCCATGGTCAAGGCCGCCTACTCCTCCGGCACGCCCGCCTTCGGCGTGGGCCCCGGCAACGCGGTGCAGCTCCTCGCCGAGGACGCCGACCCCGTCGACGCGGCCGCGAAGATCTCCGTCAGCAAGGCCTTCGACAACGCGACGAGCTGCTCGAGCGAGAACTCGGTCGTGGCCCACGAGGCCGTCTACGACGCCTTCGTCGCCGCGATGCGCGAACGAGGCGCCTACCTCTGCGGGCCCGCCGAGAGGGAGAAGCTGCGCCGCTGGATCTGGACCGTCGGCAAGGACGGCAAGGAGGCCCTCAACCCGAGGAT
The DNA here is from genome assembly GCA_964399065.1 of uncultured Treponemataceae bacterium. GTDB lineage: Bacteria > Spirochaetota > Spirochaetia > Treponematales > Rectinemataceae > JAKLFE01. The sequence continues at coordinate 17,131 of CAYNPQ010000011.1, forward strand.
CATCGCGCGCGACGCCCCGTCCATCGCCGAGGGAGCCGGCGTCGCCGTCCCCGCCGGCACGAGGATCCTCATGGTCGAGGCCGCCCTGCCCCGCGCCGGCGGCCCGGCCCCCGAGCAGTGGGCCCAGGAGAAGATCTCCCCCGTCCTCGCCCTGTGGAAGTGCGCGAGCTTCCGCGAGGGGCTCGAGGCCCTGGTCCTCATCACCGACGCCTGCGGCACGGGGCATTCCTCGGGACTCTTCTCCTCCAAGGACGAGTACGTGCGCGCGATGGGCGAAACCATGCGATCGAGCCGCATCATGGTCAGGCAGGGCATGGCCTCCGGCAACGGCGGCACCTTCGCGAACGGCATGCCCTCGACGGTGACCCTCGGCTGCGGCACCTGGGGCGGGAACATCACGAGCGAGAACATCCACTGGCGGCACTTCATCAACGTGACCTGGCTCTCCCTGCCCCTCCCTCCGAACCGGCCCTCCGACGACGAGATCTTCGGCCCGCTCTGGGCCAAGTACGGAAAGTGAGGGGAGCGTGAAACTGCACGAACACGAGGCGAAGGCCGTCCTCGCGGCCGCGGGCATCCGCGTGCCGCGCTCGGCCCTCGCCCATGACGCCGAGGGTGCCGCCGCGGCCGCGCGCGACCTCGGGCTGCCCTGCGTCCTCAAGGCGCAGGTCCTCCGAGGCGGGCGCGGCAAGGCCGGCCTGGTGAGGCTGGCGCGCTCGGAGGCCGAGGCCCGGTCCCTCGCGGCGGAGATCCTCGGCAAGGCCCCCGACGCGCGGGCCCTCCTCGTCGAGGAGGCCGTCGACATCGCGCGCGAGCTCTACGCCTCGGTCACCGTCGACCCGGCGGCCGCGGAAGCCGTCCTCCTCGCCTGCGCCGAAGGCGGCGTGGAGATCGAGGAGCTCGCGGCGACCGCGCCGGGGAAGATCGTCCGCGAGCGCGTCCCCCTCGCCGAGGGGCTCCTGCCCTATCGGGCGCGCAACGCGGCCTACGCGCTGGGCCTCGCGGGCGAGGAGGCGAAGAAGGTCGCGGCGACGCTCGAGGCGCTCTGGCGGGTCTTCCGCGCGAACGACGCGGAGCTGGCCGAGATCAACCCTCTCTTCGTGACCAAGGCCGGCGAGGTCCTGGCCGGCGACGCGAAGCTCGCGATCGACGACAACGCCCTTTTCCGCCACCCCGACCGGGTGCCGGGCCGCGACTACTACGAGTCCGAGGCCGCCTTCGAGGCCGCCTCGGAAGGCATCCCCTACCTGCAGTTCGACGGCGACATCTCCCTCATGTGCGCGGGGGCGGGCCTGACGACGGTGGTCTACGACCTCATCGTCGACGAGGGCGGCACGGTGGCGAACTACCTCGAGTTCGGCGGCCCGAACTACCGCAAGGCGGTCCGCGCCATGGAGCTCTGCCTCCGCAACGATCCGAAGGTCATCCTCATCGTCACCTTCGGGACGATCGCGCGGGCCGACGTCATGGCCGAGGGCATCGCCGACGCCATCGCGCGGCTCGGTCCGCGCTGCCCGATCGTGGCCTGCATCCGCGGCACGGGCGAGGAGAAGGCGGTCGAGATCCTCAAGGGGGCCGGACTCGATCCCCTCTTCGACACCGAGGAGGCGGTCCGAAGGGCCGTGGCCCTCGCCGCGGCCGCGGGGAGGGGGGCGCGATGAGCGTGTTCATCGATCGCGGCGACCGCGTGCTCGTGCAGGGCGTCACGGGGGCCGAGGGCTCCTTCTGGACCAAGCACATGATCGAGCTCGGCACGAACGTGGTGGCCGGCGTCACGCCCGGCAAGGAGGGGCAGTCGGTCGAGGGGGTCCCCGTCTTCCACACGGTGCGGCGCGCCGTCGCCCAACGTACCGCCGACGCCGCCATGCTCTTCGTCCCGCCCCGCTTCACCAAGGACGCCGTCTACGAGGCCCTCGACGCGGGCATCCGCAAGATCGTCACGATAGCCGACGGCATCCCCCTCCACGAGGCCATCGAGATCCGCGCGGCCGCGCGCTCCTGCGGCGCGCGGGTGGTCGGCGGCAACACTTCCGGCGTCATCAGCCCCGGCCGCGCCATGATGGGCATGTTCCCCTACTGGATCGAGCGGGTCTACAGGCCGGGCTCGATCGGCGTCATGACGCGCTCGGGCTCGCTGACCAACGAGGTGACCGCGATGGTCGTGGCCGCGGGCTTCGGCGTCTCGAGCCTCGTCGGCGTGGGCGGCGACCCCGTGCCCGGCACGCGCTTCGCCGAGCTCCTGCCCGACTTCCAGGCCGACCCCGGCACCGAGGCCGTGGTGGTCATCGGCGAGCTCGGCGGGACGATGGAGGAGGAGGTCGCCGACGCGTTGCGCGACGGCGTCTTCCGCAAGCCCCTCGTGGCCTTCCTCGGCGGCAGGAACGCGCCCGAGGGGCGCCGCATGGGCCACGCCGGCGCGATCGTGTCCGGAGGCTCGGGCGGGGTCGAGGGCAAGGCGGCGGCCCTCCGCTCGGCGGGCGCCCGCGTGGCCGCCCGGCCCCGCGAGGTCGGCGCGCTGCTCGCCGAGGCGTTCCGTGGCCGCGGCTAGCCCGGCGCGCGGGCGGCGACAGAGCCCGCCCGCGGCCCGGGCCGCGGCCATCGCCGCGGCCGGCCTCGTCCTGACCCTCGTCCTCCTCGCGCCGATGCCCGACGCGTTGCGCGACGTCAGAGGGGCCGTCCTCGACGAGAAGGGGCGCCGCGCCCTCGGCGTCCTCGCCGCGGCCCTCGTCCTGTGGATATCCGAGGCCCTGCCCTTCCACGTGACTGGCCTCCTCGCGATGCTCGGCCTCGCTTTCGCGGGGGCCGGCGACTTCCGCGCGGTGGTCAAGACGGGCTTCGGCGACGACATCGTGGTCTTCTTCATCGGCGTCCTCGCCCTCGCGGCCTGCATCGTGCGCTCGGGGCTCGGCAAGCGCCTCTCCCTCCTCGTCCTCTCCCTCGCGCGGGGCTCGACCCGCGCCACGGTCTTCGGCTTCCTCGCGGCCTCCGCCGCCCTGTCCATGTGGGTCACCGCCCTCGCGGCCTCGGCCATGCTCATGCCCCTCGCCCTCTCGGTCCTCGAGGACGAGGGGGCCGAGCCCGGGCGCAGCCGCTTCGGCGCCGCCCTCATGATGGCCGTGGCCTGGGGCGCCCTCGTCGGCGCCGTGGGCACGCCCGCGGGCTCGGGCTCGAACCCCGTCGTGCTCCGCTTCCTGGCCCAGATCGCCGGCTTCGAGCTCTCCTTCACGGGATGGATGGCCTACGGCATCCCGGCCGCGATCCTCCTGGTCCCCGCCGCCTGGCTCGTCCTCGTGCTCCTCTTCCCCCCGGAGTCGCCGAGGCTCAAGCGCGGCCGCGAGGAGCTCGCGAGGGCCTTCGGGGAGATGCCGCCGATGTCGCGCGACGAGAAGGCGGTCCTCGCGGTCTTCCTCCTGACGGTCCTCGCCTGGATCGCCTCGCCGATACTCGAGCGCATAACGCGCACGAAGCTGCCGATATCGATGGCGGCCCTCGGCGCGGTGGTCCTCCTCTTCCTGCCCGGTTCGACCTCCTTCAAGTGGAAGGAGATCGAACGCGAGATGGACTGGTCCGGCATCATCCTCATCGCGACGGGGATCGGCCTCGGGACGACGTTGTACGACACCGGAGCCGCCGCGTGGCTCTCGGCCATCGTCTTCGGCGGCATCGGCGGCCTGCCCCTCTTCCTCCGCCTCGTCCTCGTGGTCCTCGGCGTGCTCGTCGTGAAGATCGCCCTTTCCTCGAACACGTTGACCGGCACGATTATCGTGCCCCTCGTCCTGGCCCTCGGGCCGAGCCTCGGCGAGGGCGCCACCGGACTGGCCCTGGCCGCGGGCTTCGCGGCGAATCTCGCCGTCATCCTCGTCACCACCTCGCCGGTCAACGTCGTGCCCTATTCCACGGGCTATTTCCGCATCTCGGACATGGCCAAGGCGGGCGCCGCCTTCGCGCCGATCGCGGCCCTGATCCTGGCGGCGGTCTTCCGAACGGTCGGGGCCCTGAACGGGCTATTCTGAGGGAGGCTCCATGGGCATCGAATCGCTGCGCGCCGCGAATCCCGGCCTCGCGATCAAGAGCGTGGAGGACGGAGCCTTCGCCGCCTACGGCCGCGTCCTCGACCGCGACGGCTCGGGCGGGCTCGCCGGGCTCGCGGACAGGGTCACCTCGATCGACCCCGCGGCCAACCGCTACGTCGCCTCGATGCCCGAGCTCGAGGCACATCCCGCGAAGTCCACCTTCGGCCTCGTCTTCGGCTTCGCCGAGATCCAGGTCGGCTACTGCAACGGCCCCAATTCCACCCTCAACGGCCTGGAGTACCACAAGTCCGCCGAGGTCGACCTCGCCGTGACCGACCTCGTCCTCCTCCTCGGCCGGCGCGCCGACATCGACCGGGACCTCGGCTACGACTCGGGGAGGCTCGAGGCCTTCTTCGTGCCGGCGGGTTATGCGATCGAGCTCTTCCCCGAAGTCCTCCACTTCTCGCCCTGCCGCGCCGAGCCCGGCGGTTTCAAGTGCGTCATCGTCCTCCCGCGCGGGACCAACTCGGCCCTGGCGCCGGAGGAGCTCGCCGCGAGGCCTGAGCGGGGCGAGGGCAGGCTCCTCTTCATGCGGAACAAGTGGCAGCTCGCGCATCCGGAACGGAAGGTCCTCGTGGAGCGCGGTGCCTGGCCGGGCATACGCGGCGAGAACACCGTGGTACGCTGCTAGCGTCATGATAAAGATCGAAGAGAGGGGCGACGCCCTCTCGATCCTCGCGGACGGCCTCGAGGTCGCGAGGCACTCGCCCGCCGAGCCCCTCGTGCGGACCGGCGAGCCGCGGATGCGCTTCCGCTTCCGCAAGGGAGGGCGCTTCGCGATCCGCGACCGCACGCGCCTCGAGCCCCTCGACCTTCGCGGGGTGGAGGAGGCGGGCGGCGCCTTCAGGCTCAGCTTCCGGGGCGGGCGCGACCGCGGCGAGGCCCTCGACCTCGTCCTCGAGGAGGCCGAGGGCCTCGTCACGATTCGCATCGAGGCGGAGCGCCGCGACCGCGCCTTCGAGATCGCGCTGCGGGCCGGGCCGGGCGAGCGCGTCTACGGCTGCGGGGAGCGCTTCACGAAGCTCGACCTCCGCGGCGAGCTCGCGCGGATCTGGGTCGAGGAGCACATCGTCGCGCCCGAGGTCGCGCGGAAGCTGATACGCCTCCGCCTCGGGCTCGGGCCGGGCCGCAGGCCCTTCTCGAGCAACGCGACCTACTACCCCCAACCGAGCTTCGTCTCATCGGCGGGCTACTTCTGCCACGTGGACTGCGACCTTCACGGCGAGTTCGACTTCCGCGCCCCCGACCGCCACCTCGCGCGCTTCATGGCCCTGCCGGACCGCATCGTCATCGGGCGCGGGAAGGACCTCGCCGAGCTCGTCGGGAAGCTCTCGGGCCTCCTCGGGAGGCCGCCGGCCCTGCCATCCTGGGCCTTCGACGGGATGATCATCGGCGCGCAGGGCGGCTCCGACGCCTGCGAGGCCAAGACCCGCCGCCTCGAGGCCGCGGGCGCCGCGATATGCGGCATCTGGGCCCAGGACTGGGAGGGAGAGCGCATAACGTACTTCGGGAAGCAGCTCCGCTGGGACTGGCGCCTCGACGAGGGGCTCTACCCCGGCCTGCGCGACCGGATCCGCGACTGGGGCTCGCGGGGCGTCGCCTTCCTCGGCTACGTGAACCCCTACCTCTGCGAGGACGGCGAGCTCTTCGCGGAGGCCGCGGCCAAGGGCTTCCTGGCCCTCGATCCCGCGGGGAAGCCCTACCTCGCCAAGACCACGAGCTTTCCCTTCGGCCTCGTCGACCTCACGAATCCCGGGGCATACGCCTGGCTCAAGGGCGTCATCAAGGAGAACATGCTCGGCCTCGGCATGCGGGGCTGGATGGCCGACTTCGGCGAGTACCTGCCGACCGACGCCGTCCTCGCGGGAGGGTCGGGCCTCGAGTGGCACCAGCGCTGGCCCCTCCTCTGGGCGCGGCTCAACCGCGAGGCCGTCGAGGAGGCGGGCGCCTTGGGCGAGGCCCTCTTCTTCGTCCGGAGCGGCTGGTCGGGCGTGACGCGCCACGCGACGATGCTCTGGGCCGGCGACCAGCACGTCGACTGGAGCCCCGACTACGGCCTCGGCTCGGCGCTGAGGGCCTGCCTCTCCCTCGCGATGAGCGGGGCGGGCGCCTGCCACGCCGACATCGGCGGCTACACCACCTTTCCGCCCCTGGTCCGCGGCAAGGAGCTCTTCCTGCGCTGGCTCGAGCTCGGGGCCTTCATGCCCCTCATGCGGAGCCACGAGGGCAACAGGCCGGGCGCGAACTGGCAGTTCGACTCCGACGCGGAGACGATCGCCGCGACGGCGCGGTTCAGCCGGCTCCACGCGGCCCTCAGGCCTTATTTCGAGTTCGCGCAACGCGAGTATCTCGAGTCCGGCCTGCCGATGATGCGGCCCCTCTTCCTGCACTACGGGGAGGACTTCGGCCGCGACGGGGAGGAGGCCTTCCTCCTCGGCCGCGACCTCGCGGTCTATCCCGTGCTCGAGGAGGGCGCGGTCGCGAGGCGGCTCCGCCTGCCGCGAGACCGCTGGATCGGCCTCTTCGACGGCCTCCCCCGCGAGGGCGGCGAGCACGAGCTGCCCGCGCCGGTCGGCTCGCCCCCCGCGTTCTACCGCGCCGGGAGCGCCTTCGCCCCCCTCTTCGCCTCGCTCAGAACCTGACGCGCGCGAGGGGGATCCGCAGGCCGGTCCCGCCCTCGCCGTCCGCGACGGGCGCGACGGCGGGCAGGCCGAGGCCCAGGCCCCCGGGCCCCGCCTCGATGAGGGCGCCGTACGAGAGGTTGCCGATGTTGCGTCCCTCGGTGTAGCCGCGCGTGAGGTAGAGGGCGAGGCCGGAGCCTCCGAGGCTGCAGCCGAGCATGCTCGCGTAGACGATCGCCGGCTCCTCGACGCCGAGGACGTAGGGCACGCCGAGGCCGAGGAAGGCGCCCAGGGCCGAGCCGAGGTTGAAGAGCCAGGCCCGCGAGCTCGGGAAGGCCTCCTCGCCCCGCGTGAGGAAGACCGAGATGGTCCCGTACAGGGCTCCGCCCAGCACGGAGAGGCCGGCGTAGGGCGCCAGGTCGGGGGAGCCCGAGTCGCTCGTCGCGCCGAAGGCCGTGACCGCCGCCAGCCCCCAACTCGCGCCCCAGAGCGCGCTCGAGCAGATCATGAATGAGCGGCCGCGGTTCATGATCGCGCGGTCGGTCGCCTTCAGCGCGCCGTAGAAGGCGACGGGCGCGGCGACGAGGGGGAGGCCGATGTAGAGCCGCTCATTGTCGGAGCCGAAGGAGAGGAGGAGGGCGTCGGCCGAGGCCGTGGCGAAGACCGTCGCGAAGGTGAGGAAGCCCGGGCGCCCGTCCTGCAGCGCCTTGACGCGTTGATCGACGGCGCTCTCCTGCCTGAGGAGCTTGGCCTTCAGGAAGTAGGTCGAGCTCGCGTCGACGCCGACGTTCTGCGTCCATGAGCGGTAGCCCTCGGCCGCGAGCTTGACGGCGTACTTGCCGGGGCGCGGCACGCGGACCACGAGGGGGCTGTCGCCCTCGAAGAGGCCGTTGACGTAGACGCCGACCCCGGGGGGATCGGTCTCTACGCTGATGAACTCGCCCTGGTTCACCTCGATGCCGGGGATGCCGAGAAGTTTCTGCGCCGCGATGCGCACGGGCTTGCGCAGGTCCTCGAGGGCGCCGATGTACTCCTCGACCTGGGAGCGCTCGACCGCGCCGGTGGCCACGTCGAACATGCGCAGGTTGATGATGTAGAGGCTGCCGAGGATGCCGACGCTGCCGGCGACGAGCTTCTCCGCCCCCGCGAGGCGGCCCACGACGGGAGCCTTGCCCGGATCGAAGGCGTCGCTCAGCCCGAGCTCCTGCTCGGCGAGGAGGGCCTCGAGGCCGGCCCGCTCGACGAGCTCGTAGCGCGGGGCGATGGAGATCTCGTGGCGCACGAGGTCGGCGAGGATCGCGAGGCCCGAGGGGGCGATGTCGCCGGACTGGAAGCCGAGGAAGGCGACGGTCGCGCGGGCCGGGCGGGCGGGGAGGGTGGCCTCCTGGGCGGCGAGGGCCGCGACGAGCCACGACGACGAAAGCGCCAAGGCGATAAGGGTTCTTTTCATGATGTCCGGGGCGGGACCGCGGCGGACGGAGCTCCGGGATGGCGGCCGGCGACCTTCCTCCTTGTTTATATAAATATAACGCGCCGCTGGCCCGGGCGCGAAGGCCCGGACGCCGCGCTTGACGAAAGGACGTTTAGCGCCGTAGATGGAGTTCTGAGCGAGGAGGCGATCATGAGGCCCTGCGTCTGCGTCGAGATGCTGTTCGCGGACCTGCCCTTCGAGGAGCGGATGCGGCGCGCGGCCGCGGCCGGATTCGGGGCGGTCGAATTCTGGTCCTGGAAGGACAAGGACATCCCGAGCGTCGCGGCCGCCGCCCGCGAGACGGGCGTCGCGATCGCGAATTTCAGCGGCCACCGCGCGGGCGACCTCGTCGACCCGGCGCGCCACGACGAGGTCCTCGCGGACTTCCTCTCGGCCCTCGAGGCCGCGCGCGCCCTCGGCTGTCCGACCCTCATGCTCCTCGCGCAGGAGCTCGGCGAGGGCGGCCGCGTCGTGCGCGGCCGCGCCTCCGAGGCGGGCCCGTCCGAGGTCTCGGCCATAGCCGCGGGGGCGCGGCTCCTCCTCGGCCGCCTGCCGGAGGGCGAGGGACCCTCGATCGGGCTCGAGCCCCTCAACACGGTCCGCGACCACCCCGGCTACTGCGTCTCGCGGGTCGCGACCGCCGCGCGCGCCGTGGCCGAGGCGGGCGACCCGCGCTTCGGCCTCGTCCTCGACCTCTACCACCAGGCCATGATGGGCGACGACACCGCGGCCCTCGTTCGCGAGTATGCCCCCATGATCAAGCACGTGCACGTCGCGGACGCGCCGGGACGGCACGAACCGGGCACGGGCCGGGTGGACTGGATCGAGACGTTAGGCGCCCTCGGCGACGCCGGCTACGAGGGCTACGTGGGCTTCGAGCTCTCGCCGGCCGGAAGCGACGAGGCCGCCCTAGAGGCGATCTCCCGGCTCTGGCGCGAGCTCGAGGGGCGCTGAGGGTCTACCGGTACTCGACGGCGACGACCTCGAGCTCGATCTCGCCCGAGGGCAGCCTGACCCGCGCCCGCTCGCCGGGGCGCCTGCCCATGAGGGCGCGGGCCACCGGCGAGGGCCAGCCGATGAGGCCCCGCTCGGGCTCGGCCTCGTCGATGCCCACTATCCTGTACTCGCGCTCCGCGCCGAAGCCGAAGCCCCGCACTTCGCGCGCGCGTACCCAGGCGCCGAACTTCACGCGGTCACGGCCCGTCTCGGGCGGGGGCTGCACGACCTCGGCGAGTCCGGCCATCGCGTCGAGGTAGGCGACGCGGCGGTCGATCTCGCCGAGGCGGCGCCTGAGAGCGGCGAGCCCGTCGGGGTCGGGGACCGCGCCTCCCTGCGTCGCCGCGGCGATCGCGGCCTGCGCGCGCGGGCGCTCCTCCGCCGTGAGCGCGTGGAGCTCCCGCGACAGCGCCTCGGCGCCCGCGGGGGTGAGGTAGTTGCGCGAACCCGGCGGGACGGGGATCTTGATCTCGGGCGCCTCGGACTCGTTCGATGCCGCGGCGTCCTCGTTCACGAA
>CAYNPQ010000011.1:26908-47154 GCA_964399065.1 uncultured Treponemataceae bacterium
CCGCCTCCTACCTCCAGCGCAACGGCTTCGACACCGAGATCCACGAGCTCCACGACAAGCCGGGCGGGCTCTGCGCGGCCTGGGAGCGCAAGGGCTTCACCTTCGACGGCTGCATCCACTGGCTCATGGGCTCCGGACCCTCCTCCAACCTCCACGAGCTCTGGAAGGAGCTCGGCGCCGGCGACCTCGAGTACATCGAGTGGGAGGAGCACGTCGCCCTGCGGCTGCGCGACGGCGGGACCTTCACGGTCTACACCGACCCCGACCGCCTCGAGGCGGAGATCCTGAGGCTCGGCCCCGATGACGGCGCGGTCGCGGGCGAGATCGCCCGCGGCGTGCGCAGGGCGAGCCGCATCGACCTGCCCGCGGCCTTCGACAAGCTCGGCTGGGCCGAGCGGGCGCGGTTCCTCGGCCACTCCGCCGGCGCCCTCCCCCTGGCCCTCGACATCAAGCGGCCCGTGTCCGCCCTCGTCGCGGGCATGAAGAGCCCGGCGCTCCGCGAGGCCTTCGGCGCCTTCTTCGGCGCCGGGATGGACGGATTCCCCGTGGCCGCCCTCTACCTGATGCTCGGAGCCATGGCCAAGGGCTCCGCGGGCTACCCCATCGGGGGCTCCCGGGCCTTCGCGCGGGCCATCGAGGCGAAGTACCTCTCCCTCGGAGGCTCGATCAGGTACGGGTCGAGGATCGACGAGATCCTCGTCGAGGGCGGGCGAGCCGTCGGCGTCCGCGGGAGCGCGGGCGAGTCCCGCGCCGACTACGTCGTCTCGGCCGGCGACGCGCGGGACGCGCTCAAGCGCCTCCTCGGGGGACGTTATGCGATGCCGGCCCTCGACGAGGCCTTCGAGGGGCGGGGGGCCTTGAAGCCCTATCCCTCCCTCCTCTTCTTCGGGCTCGGCCTCGGCCGGGACTTCCGCGAGCTGCCCCACGGCCTGAGCCTCCCCCTGGCCGCGCCCCTCGTCCTCGAGGGCGGGGCCCTCAAGGTCGATCGCATAACGCTCCGCACCTTCAACTTCGATCCCTCCCTCGCGCCTTCCGGCAAGGCCTCGGCCGCCGTCATGATCGAGACGAGGGGCTTCGACCACTGGAACGGCCTCGCCGAGCGGGACCGCGCCGCCTACGCGGCCGAGAAGAAGGCCGCGGGCGAGGCCCTCGTCGCCGCAATCGACCGGGCCCTGCCCGGCTTCGCGGGGGCGGTCGAGGTCGTCGACGTCGCCACGCCGCGGACCTTCGCGCGCTACACGAACAACTGGCTCGGCAGCTACGAGGGCTGGCTTCCCGGCGTCGGCTCCTTCGGAAGGTCGATTCCGCGCAAGGTCCCCGGGCTCGAGGGCTTCCGGCTCGTCGGGCAGTGGGTGAACCCGGGCGGCGGCCTGCCGCCCTGCGCGATCGACGGCCGACGCCTCGCGAAGGAGCTCTGCCGGCGCGAGGGGCGCCGCTTCAGCCCGGACTGACCCGCGCTACTCCGTCACCGAGGCCCGGGCCGCGCCGGGGAGCGAAAGCAGGGCCTCGAAGCTCGTCGGCACGCCCGTCGAGTCGGTGCCCGCGGCGGGGTAGACCCGCTCCCAGGCAGCGAGGCTCTCGTCGATCCAGATGGAGACGCCCTCGAGGCCGTAGGGGCAGACGCCGCCCGGCGGGAAGCCGGTCACGCGCAGCGTCTCCCCGGCGTCGGCCATGCTCGCCTTCGAGCCGACGAGGGCCTTGAGGCGGGAGGAGCTCACCCGCCTGTCGCCCGAGCAGACCACGAGGTGGTAAGCGCCGTCCTTCGCGCGGAAGAGGAGCGACTTCGCTATCTGCCCCACCTCGACGCCGATGCGCGCCGCCGCGAGGGGCGCGGTGGGCGTCGAGCCGGGCTCGAATTCGAGGGCCTCGAGCCCGCGGGCCTCGAGGACGCGCCTGACCTTGTCGGGGATCATGGCCCACTGTGGCGCCGCGCGGCCGCCGAGGTCAAGTCCGGCTCCTCGGCCGCCGCCCCTCCGTGCTATAGTCGCCCCATGGCCGCCTCCTTCCTCTGGTACGACCTCGAGACCTTCGGCCTCGAGCCGCGCTGCGAGCGCATCGCGCAGTTCGCCGCGGCCCGGACCGACGAGCGGCTCGAGCCGACGGGCGAGCGGATGACGCTCTACTGCAAGCCGACGCCGGACTACCTGCCGAGCCCGCAGTCCTGCCTCGTGCACGGCATCACCCCGCAGTTCGCCCTCGGGAACGGCCTCGGCGAGTACGAGTTCTCGGGCCGGATCCTCGCCGCCATGTCTGTCCCGGGCACGACCGTCGCGGGCTACAACTCGATCAAGTTCGACGACGAGTTCCTCCGCAACCTCCTCTACCGCAACCTCCGCGACCCCTACGAGCGAGAGTACAAGCGGGGCAACAGCCGCTGGGACCTCATCGACCTCATGCGCGCCGCGCGCGACCTCAGGCCCGAGGGCCTCGTCTGGCCCGAGGACGACGAGGGGCGGCCGATCTTCACCCTGGGCGCCCTCGCCCGCGCGAACGGGGTCGGGCACGAGGCCGCCCACGACGCGATGCACGACGTCCTCGCCACGATCGGCCTCGCGCGGCTGGTCCGCCAGCGGCAACCCAAGCTCTTCGACTGGTACCTCTCGCACCGGACGCGAGACTCGCTCCGGCCCCTCGTAGACCTGGTCGAGCGGAATCCCCTCGTGCACTGCTCGGTCGCCTACACCTCGAGCCGGGGCTGCACCACGCTGGTCGCGCCCGTGGCCCTCGACCCGGAGAACCGCAACCAGCTCCTCGCGATCGACCTCCGCTTCGACCCGGCGCCGATCGTCGGGCTCGACGTGGAGGAGCTGCGCCGCCGCGTGTTCACGAAGGCCGAGCTCCTCGACGCGGAGCGCGTGCCCCTGTCGCGGATCCGACTGAACCGCTGCCCCTTCCTGGCTCCGGCGAGCGCGTTGGGCGACGACGCCGCGCAACGTCTCGGCATCGACGTCGCCGCCTGCCGCGCGCATCTCGAGCTCATCAAGCGCGAGCCCGAGCTCCTGCAGAAGCTGGCGGCGGTCTTCGACTCGCCCGGGCCCGCGGAGGAGCCGGCGGATCCCGAGCTCGCGCTCTATTCGCGCGGCTTCTTCCCCGACGCGGACCGCGAGGCCTTCGAGGCCCTCCACGCGGCCCTCGCCGCCTCGACCCCGGCGGCCGCCCGCGCCCGCGCCTACTCGCTCCGCTTCGAGGACGACCGGCCCGCCCAGATGATCAGGCGCCTGTTCGCGCGCAACTGGCCCGAGACCCTGCCGGCCGCGGAGGCGGCGCGGTGGCGCGACTTCTGCGCGGCCCGCCTCCAGATGCCGCCCCTGCCCGAGTGCACCGACCTCGCGACCTACCGGAAGGTCGTCGCGCAGAGGCTCGAGGCGCCCATGACGCCCGCCCGCGACAAGGGGATCCTCCTCGCCCTCCTCGAGTACGCGGGAACCCTGGAGCGCGAGATCCTCGGCTACCGTCCCTCGCCGGGCGAGGATGCCGATCGGTGAACCAGGCCAGCGACATCCAAGGCTGATTGTCGGGAGATGGTTAACCGCAGAGACGCAGAGACGCAGAGACGCAGGGCGAGAAAGACGAGAGAAAGGGTAGGGGGCAGAGAGTATGGGGGGAGCGTGTCCCCCGGGCAGGGCGGTCTATTCATCCCCGCCCCCTCCCTCCTCTCCCTTATCCCTTCTCCTTCCCTCTGCGTCTCCGCGCCCCTGCGGCGGAATTCTCCTATCTTGCGCGAGAAGATGTTAAGAGGGACATGACCGCTAGGAAGGGATGACGACCTTGCAGGAGAAGCCCGGGCCGGCGCCGAATTCGACCCTGGCCCCGATCTGCGCGGCGAGGACCCTGACGAGCTGGAGGCCGAGGCTGGGGGCTGCGGCGGGGTCGAGGCCCTCGGGCAGGCCGACCCCGTCGTCGGCCACGGCGAGGACCGCGCCCTCGGGCCTCCGCGCGAGGCTCAGCGCGATGCGGCCGCTCCGGCCCGCCGGGAAGGCGTACTTGAGGGCGTTGGTGAGCAGTTCGTTGGCGATGAGGCCGAGGGGCATGGCGATCGCGGACTCCAAGGGCAGGCTGCCGGCCTCGAGCTCGAGGCGCACCCGCGGCGCGGCGCCCGCGGCGTCGACGAGGCGCTCGGCGATCTTGGCGAGGTAGGGCCCGAAGTCGAGGCGCTCGAGGTCGCCTGAACCGTAGAGCGCCTCGTGCACGAGGGCCATCGAGTGGATCCTCGACTGGCAGTCCTCGAAGGCCCTGACGGCGCGCTCGTCGCGGATCGCGCCCGCCTCGAGCGAGAGGAGGGAGGCCACCGTCGCGAGGTTGTTCTTGACGCGGTGGTAGACCTCCTTGAGGAGGGCGTCCTTGGCGTCGAGGGCGGCGGCGAGGGCCGCGGCCTCTTCCTTCAGGGCGGTGACGTCGTTGAGGAGGCAGGCGATCAGGACCTCGCCCTCGTCCGTGCGCATCGGGAACTTCGAGACGCGGAAGGTGCGGAGGCTTCCCGAGGCATCGGCGAGGCGGCATTCCGATTCCACCGACTCGCCGCGCAGCACCCGGAGGTCGATCTCGGCGAGCTCCCTCCCGCCCTCTCCCGGATGGACCTCGCGCGTCGCCTTGCCGATCCAGGCCGCGACGCCGCAGCGCTCCGCGAGGAAGGGGTTCGCGTAGACGTAGCGCCCCGCGGCGTCCTTGACGCCCGCGCCGCCCGGGAAGCGTTCGAGCAACTCGACGAATTGGCGAGGAAGGGACCGGTTCGCGGCCCCGGCCGCGGCGAGGTTCGAATTCATTTTTGCTCCGACGCGGGGCGTGGCTCCCCGCCTTTTATTACATTCCCGCTCGCGGGACCGGGGTACGGGCCTTCGCCCGCCGCCGATGGGCCCATGCTAAATCCATAAATCCCGGCGGTCAAGGTCGATTCCTCGCGGCGCTTGCGGGAGCCGCCGCCGGGGCGTATGCTGTATGCGATGGCGAACGACAACGTGAAGCTTTTCGAGCCCGGCGAGTTCATCTTCCGCGAGGGGGAGGCCGGCGACCTCATGTATGTCCTCCTCGAGGGCTCGGTGGACCTCAAGAAGCGGCTCGAGCGGGGCGAGACCGTCCTCAAGACCGTCGACACGCCCAACGATTTCTTCGGCGAGATGGCCCTCCTCGACGACCGGCCCCGCTCCGCCACCGCGATCGCGGCGAAGCGGACCAAGGTCCTCGCCGTCGACGGCCCGACCTTCGAGTCGATGATCCTCGCGAACGGCAAGTTCGCTCTCAAGATCATCAAGGTGCTCTCTGACCGGCTCCGCCGCTCGAATGACACCGTCTCCGACCTCATCGAGACCATGCCCCGCGACCGCGTCGCCCGCGGCATGGCCGACTTCGCGCGCCGCCACGGCGAGCGGATCCACGACGGCTCGACCAAGGTCCAGCTCGAGACCATGAAGGGCTGGATCAACTCGCGGCTCGGCATCGCGGTCGAGGAGATCGACGCCGCGATCCAGCGCTTCCTCAAGGGCGAGACGATCTCCTGGGCGGCGACCAGCGCGAAGACCAGGGAGCACCTCCTCCTGCCCGAGCCCTTCCTCCGGGAGAACGACCGGCGCGACGAGTCCTGAGCGGTGCCGGCCCGGGCGCGACTACGCGTAGAAACACCTTGACAGCGCCCCGGCCCCGGGGCATCATGCCGCCATGAAACGTTTACGCGGAGGCATCGCATGCGCCGACCGAGGCTAGGGCGCCGCGTCAGCGCGCCCGCCGCTTTACCCCGCCGCTTCCTCCCCGCCCCTCCTCCCTCCCCGCTTTCCGGGTACCCCTACTCCTATTGACGCGGCGCGTCGGGCGCCGCGACACAATCCCCCGACAGCCCCGAATATCTTCCCCTCCAGAATGATGACGTTGCGCGCGAGCTTTCGCCCGCCGCGCCGAAAGGATCGCCCATGAATCCCGCGCCCGTCGAGCGCCGCCTCGACGCCATCCGCGATGCCGGCTTCGACCCCGCCCTCCTCCCGACGAGGGAGGTCTTCCTCGACATGTTCGACGACCGCTCAGGCGAGGCCGGCCCGGTTCCCGGCCCCTCCCTGCGCCTCGCCTCCCTCCTCGCCGCGGCCGGCCTGCCTGTCGTCCGGAGTCCAGAGGCGGCCGATTGCCGGCTCGACGCCCGCGCCTTCCTGCCCTCGCTCGGCGCGGGTGAGGAGCCCGCGGCCGCCCTGGCCGCCGCCTTCTACATCGCCTCGGGCGTCCGGTGCGCGGAGGAGGGCGACTGCCTCATGCGCATGGCCCTCCCGCGCCGCCCGCTCGCGCCCTCGCGGCTCCGCTATGTCGAGGACCGCCTCGCCTGGCTCCGCGAGAACCGGGCCCTCGTGGGGGGCCTCCGCGCCGTCGGGGGGAGGCCCGTCGGGGCTTCCCCGAAGGCGCGCTTCGAAGCCCTCGGCGACTGGCCCGAGCGCCTCGCCGCCCGGCACCGCGAGGACTTCGGGCCCGCGCCCTGAGGCGAGGCGGCTCGCTTGCCGAAAAGGGCCCGCGTCGCTAGAGTTGTCGCATCGGACGCCGAGGCCGCGCGAGGCCCGCGGCGCCGGGCGGGCCCATGAAGCATCCCGATCGAGAGCGACTCCCCTTCCTCCTCCGCCACCTCGAGGCCGGCCTCTCCCTGGGCATCCTCATCCTCGTCGGCGCCTCCACCCTCGCGGGCAACCTCCTCATCCGCGGCCTCGCGAGGCAGGTCGGGCCCGCCGCCCTCGATCAAGGCCTCGCCCGGATGCGGCAGGTCATCCTCGCGGTCAACGGGGCCGGGGCCCTCCTCGCCGTCGCCCTGGTCTACCTCCTCCTCTCCTTCGCCAAGCGGCAGAGCCGGAGGCGCGCCGAGGCCGAGCGCCTCTACCAGGCCCTCTTCGCGGCCGCGCCCGACGCCATCCTCGCCCTCGGCGGCGACGGCAGGGTGCTCTTCGCGAACGCGCGGGCCGCGGCCCTCGTCGGCGTCGATGACCCCGGGGAGCTCCGCGGCCTGGCCGCCCCCTCCCTCTTCGCCGGCGAGGGCCGGGCCGTGATGATGTCGCACATCGCGTCGCTTCGCGCCGGGGGAAGCTCCCGCGGCGCCGAGCTCTCGGTCGCGCGCCGGGACGGGACGACGGTCCCC
Organism: uncultured Treponemataceae bacterium; assembly: GCA_964399065.1. Taxonomy (GTDB): domain Bacteria; phylum Spirochaetota; class Spirochaetia; order Treponematales; family Rectinemataceae; genus JAKLFE01. Next base: position 34,005 of record CAYNPQ010000011.1, read on the forward strand.
GTCGAGCTCCGCTCCTCCGCGGCGGACGCCCGGGGCGGCTGGTCAGCCGTCTGCTTCCTCCGCGACGTCTCGGAGCGGCGGCGGCGCGAGGCCCGGATCCTCTCCCTCACCGAGAAGCTCGGCATCATCGCGCGCCTCTCCCAGCGCACCGGCTCCCTCCTCGCGCGCGAGGACTACGTCGATCTCGTCATGGACTCCTCCTTCGCCCTGATACCCGGCAGCATGCCCTCGCTCTGGCTGCCCGCGTCGGGGCGCGGCGTCCTCGGGGCCGGCTGGGACGCCCAGGCGGGCGGCGTCGAGGCGGAGGCCGGGCCTGGCCTGGCCGGCCTCGTCCGCGTCCGCGGCCCCGAGCCGGGCACGCGCCCCCCCGAGGGCGGGGCCGTGGTCGAGGCCTACCGCGAGGGCCGGCCCGCCTCGCGGGGCGGCGGCGCCGACCCCCTCGAGTACGCCCTCCCCCTCCGCGTCGCCGACCGCGTCGTCGGGGTCTTCTCGATCGAGGCCCCGGGCGGGGTCGAGGTAGACGCGGCCGACGGCGAGGCCCTCGCCGTCTTCGCGGACGACCTCGCCGTCGGCCTCGAGAACGCGCGGCTCTACGACGAGGCCCTCGAGCGCCTGCGCCGCCTCGAGGCCCTCCGCACCATCGACCGCGCCATCAGCTCGAGCATGGACATCGGCTTCGTCCTCTCGGTCATCCTCGAGCAGGCGACCTCGCGGCTCGGCGTCGACGCGGCCGATCTCCTCCTCCTGGACCGCTCCGCGGGGGAGCTCGTCATCGGAGCGCGCGCGGGCTTCGGCACCGACGCCCTGGCCCACACCCGCCTCCCCGTCGGCGCGGGCCTCGCCGGCAGGGTCGCGGCCGAGCGCGAGAGCCTCGTCATCCCCTCGCTCTCCGCGGCGCCCGGAGCCTTCGCCGCCTCGCCCGACTTCGCGGCCGAGGGTTTCGCCGCCTACGCGGGCGCCCCCCTCGTCGCCAAGGGCGAGCTCCTCGGCGTCCTCGAGCTCTACGACCGCCGGGCCCTCGACGGCTCGCCGCAGTGGGTCTCCTTCTTCGAGGCCATCGCGGGCCAGGCCGCCATCGCCCTCGACAACGCCGAGCTCCTCGCCGGCCTGCACCGGGCCAACGCCGAGCTCCGCGAGGCTTACGAGGCGACCATCGAGGGCTGGGCCGAAGCCCTCGAGCTCCGCGACCGCGAGACCGAGGGCCACTCGCGCCGCGTGACCGAGGCATCCCTCGAGCTCGCCGCCGAGCTCGGCGTCAAGGGCGAGGCCCTCGTCTCGCTGCGCCACGGCGCCCTCCTCCACGACATCGGCAAGATGGGGATCCCCGACGCCGTCCTCCTCAAGCCAGGCCGCCTCGACGAGGCCGAGTTCGAGCTCATGAAGCGCCACACGACCATCGGCCGCGACCTCCTCGCCCGCCTCTCCTTCCTCGGCGACGCGGTCGACATCCCCTACGGCCACCACGAGAAGTGGGACGGCACGGGCTACCCCCACGGCCTCGCCGGCGAGGACATCCCCCTCGCGGCCCGCCTCTTCTCGATCGTCGACGTCTGGGACGCCCTCCGCTCCGACCGGCCCTACCGCGAAGGCTGGCCCGAGGAGAGAGTCCTGGCCCACCTCGAGGGCCTCGCGGGCAGCCACTTCGATCCCCGCATCGCCGCGGCCTTCGTCGGCCTCCGCCGCCGCGCCTGACCATCGGCGAACGAGCGTTCATTCACCTTGACGGCGCTTCAAGGCGCCGTCTACACTGCTCCCATACGCCGGCGAGAGCCCGGGCGACGGAAGAGAGCGGGAGGTCGCGATGAAGGTCTTCATGGTCGGCGGGACGGGTTTTCTCGGCTACCATACCCTGCGCGAGCTCCTCGCGCGGGGGCATTCGGTCTCCACCATCTCGCTGCCGCCCCTGCCCGCGCCTGGCCTCCTTCCCGACTCGGTCGGCTGCAGGCTCGGCGACGTCTTCAAGATGGGCGACGCCGAGCTCCGAAGCCTCCTCGAGGGCAGCGAGGGCCTCATGTACGCCGCCGGCCTCGACGACCGCGTCATCCTCGACAAGCCCGCCTACCCCAAGTTCCGCGAGGCCAACGTCGAGCAGTGCCTCCGCGTCCTCCGCCTCGCCCGCGACGCGGGAGTCCGCAAGGCCGTCGTCTACGGCTCCTACTTCACGCACTTCGACCGCGAGTGGCCCGAGCTCCGCCTGGCCGAGACCCACTGCTACATCCGGAGCCGCAAGGAGCAGCGCGAGGCCGCGCTCGCCGAGTCCCGGCCGGGCTTCGAGACGGTCGTCCTCGAGCTGCCCTACATCTTCGGCACCATGCCCGGGCGCAAGCCCCTGTGGACCTTCCTGATCGACATCCTCGCGGGAATGGGGAACACGGTCTTCTATCCCCAGCGCTCGGGCGGCACCGCGATGGTGACCGTCGCCCAGGTCGCCAAGGCCGCGGCCGGGGCCCTCGAGCGGGGGGCGGGCGGCAGGTCCTACGCGATAGGCGGAACCGACATGCCCTGGTCGGAGTTCATACCCCTCCTCCTCGAGGGCATGGGCTCGAAGGCGCGCGTCGTCCACGCCCCGAAGTTCCTGTACAAGATCGGCAACCGCCGGATCGAGCGCGGCCACGCGCGCGAGGGCAAGGAGGGCGGCCTCGACCTCGTCGCCCTCGCCGAGATCATGTATCGCGAGGCCTACCTCGATCCCGAGCCCGCGATGCGCGATCTCGGCTACGGCCCCGACGACGTCCGCGCCGCGATCCGCGAGACCGTGGCCGAGTGCCTGCGGAAGTAGGGGTGGCGCGATGGGCGAAACCGGAAAGCGCCGCGTCGTCCTCTTCGGCGGCTCGGGCACCATGGGCTTCGAGGCCTTCAAGGAGCTCTGGCGCCGCCGCGCCGAGTTCGACATCGTCCTCCTCCTCAGGCCCTCGGACAAGAACCGCCGCCTCTTCGCGCCCTACGCGCGCGAGGCCCGCGCGCCGCGGCTCGAGGGGCGGGGCAGGGCGGAGGGGCGCGGGTTCGCGCTGCAGTGGGGCGACGCCGCGGACTTCGCCGACGTGAAGGCCGCGGTCGCGGGCGCGGACGCCGTCCTCGACGCGATGGCCTTCATCTCGCCCCAGGCCGACTATCGCCCCGACCTCGCGCGGGCGGTGAACACCGAGGGCGTGCGCAACATCGTGCGCGCGATCGAGGAGGAGCCCGACGGCGCGGCGCGGATCCTCTTCGCCTACACGGGCACGGTGGCCGAGACCGGTGATCGCATGCCGCCCATCCACTGGGGCCGCGTGGGCGACCCCCTGAAGCCCTCGATCTACGACTTCTACGCCGCGACCAAGATCGCCGGCGAGCGGGCGGTCCTGGAGTCGCGCATCGCGCACTGGGTCAGCCTCCGCATGACCTACATCATGCCCGTCGACTACGCCGACTACATGAGCCTCATGGACCCGATCATGTTCCACATGCCCCTCGCCTCCTGCATGGAGAACGTGTCGAGTCGCGACGCGGGCTTCGGCCTCGTCAACTGCCTCGACGTGCCGGCGGGCTCGGACTTCTGGCGCCGCGCCTACAACATGGGCGGCGGCCCGGGCATGCGGATGACGGCCTACGAGTACCTCGACCGGGCCCTGGCCTGCAACGGCATCTCCGGCCTGCGGGCCGTGGCCGAGCGGCGCTGGTTCGCCCTCGGCAACTTCCACATGCAGTACTTCGAGGACTCGGAGGAGCTCGAGCGCCACCTGCATTTCCGGCGCGACGACTACGATAGCTGGGAGCGCGCCCTCTTCGACGCGACGCCGGCGGCCATGAAGGCGGTCGCGGCCCTCGCGCGGCGCTGGCCGGCCTTCCGCCGCCTCGTCGAGGGCGAGACGAGGAAGCGCCTCGCCGCCATGGCCGAGGGCCACCGCAACGGCACCGCCTACTGGGCCTCGCACCGCAACGAGAAGCGGCTCTCGGCCTTCTTCGGCGGGCGCGCGGCCTACGAGGCCCTGCCGGGCTGGGACGCGCCCCTGCCGCGCATGGAGAGCGGAGACGGTCCGGTCGCCCGCCGCCTCTCGCACGGCTACGACGAATCGAAGACCGTCCTCGCGCTCGAGGACCTCCGCGGCGCGGCGGCCTTCCGCGGCGGGCGCTGCCTCGCGGAGTCCTGGTCCGGCGACCTCTACGAGGACCTCGAGTGGGCCTGCGCCTTCGGCCATGGCTTCGCCGCGAAGCCCTACACGGTCCTCAAGGCCGGACATTGGTGCCCGGAATGCGAGGGGCCGCCCTGGCGCTACCACGAGATCGCCGAGCGCAATCCCTTCTTCGCCCAGGTCTGGACGCCCCTCCACTCGAAGGCCGAACGGACGGTCTACGAGGAGGCGGACATCGCCGACATCGCCTGCGCCGACGAGGACTGACTCGCCAGGCCGGGGCCCGGCCGGTATAATGGAACCATGCTCCTCCTCGACCGCGCGGACTTCGACTACGTCGCCTACTACTGCGAGGAGAACGTGTGGCGCCTCCTCGCGCGCCGCGAACTCGCGGGCCTGCCCGCCTGGGCCCTCGTGATCTCGAGCCCGGGGAGGGACTTCATCCTCAGGCGGCAGCGCGCGGGCCGGCCGGTCGACGGCCTCATCCGCTGGGACTACCACGTCCTCGCCCTCGTCGACGACCGCACCGAGGGCCTCGCCGTCCTCGACCTCGACACCGACCTCCCCTTCCCCTGCCCGGCCGCGCGCTACGTCGCGGAGACCTTCCCCGCCGGGCCCCGCCAGGCGCGCTCGGTCCCCTATATCAGGATGATCCCGGCCGAGGACTACCTCGCCTCCCTCGTGTCGGACCGCTCCCACATGCGGCGGCCCGACGGCAGCTGGATCGCGCCGCCCCCGCCCTGGCCCTGGCCCGGCTCCTCGCTGCGGCCCCGCAGGCCGAACGTCCTCGAGGACTGGACCGACATGGGTCTGCGCGAGCCCGGCAAGGTCCTCGAGGTCGCCGCCCTGGCGGAGCTCGCGGCGCGTTCCGAGCGCGCGGCCAGGCGGCTCAAGGAGACGAGATGACGATGCGCGAAACAGACTCCCGGGCTCCCGCCGCCCCCGCGCGGGATCGCATGACATTTTTCCGCGACCGGGGCTCCGCCGGCCTCCTCGGCCTGGCCCTCGGCGACGCCCTCGGCGTGCCCGTCGAGTTCTCGGGCCGGGCCGAGCGCGAGGCGGACCCCGTGCGCGGCATGCGCGCGGGCGGCCCCTGGCGGCAGGAGGCGGGCACCTTCTCCGACGACACGTCGCTCGCCCTCTGCCAGGCGGAGAGCATCGTCCTCCGCGGCTTCGACCCGGAGGACTTCGGGAGGCGCGCCCTCGCCTGGCTCAACGAGGGTCTCTGGACCGCGCGGGGCGCGGTCTTCGACTGCGGCGGAGCGACGCGTCGCGCCCTCGCGGCGATCCGCGACGGGACGGCCGCGGTCCGGGCCGGCGGACGCGGCGAGGGCGACAACGGCAACGGCGCGCTCATGCGGATCCTCCCGGCCTCGGCCTGGCTCGCGGAGACGCCCGAGCCCGCGCGCTTCCGCGCCCTCGCCGCCTTCACCGCGGTCACCCACGGCCATCCCCGCGCCGCCCTCGCCTCGTGGCTCCACTGCCTGGTCGCGGGCCGCCTGCTCGCGGGCCTCGCCCCGACGGAGGCCTACGCGGAAGCCATGGCCGAGGCCCGCGCCCTCCTGCCAGGCCTGCCCGCGGCGGTCCGGCGCGAGTCGGACGCCTGCCGGCGCGTCCTCGATGGCGCGTTGGGCGAACTCGATGCCCGCTCGATCCGCGGCTCGGGCTACGTCGTCGAATGCCTCGAGGCCGCCCTCTGGTGCCTGGTCCGCTCGCGCGGCTTCGCCGACTGCGTCCTCGCGGCGGTCAACCTCGGCGAGGACGCCGACACGACCGCCGCGGTGGCCGGCGGCCTCGCGGGCCTCGCCTATGGCCGCGCCTCCCTGCCCGCGGAATGGCTCGCCGCCCTGGCCCGCGCGCCGGAGATCGAAAGGCTCGGCCGGAGGCTCGGGGAGCTCGCGGCCCGCGCCGAATCGGCGGAGCGCTCGTACTGGGTCCTTCCGGGCAAGCTCCTCGCCGGGCCCTATCCCTTCGCCCCGGCCCGGGCCGAGGGAATCGCGCGGCTCGCATCCCTCCTCGACGCGGGGGTCGAGGCCTTCCTCGACCTCACCGAGGAGGGCGAGGTCCTCCGCGGCCTGCCCGTCCAGCCCTACGGCATCGAACTCGAGCGTCTCGCGGCCTCGCGCGGCCTTGCTGCTGGGCATGTCCGCGTGCCAATCCGCGACATGAGCGCCGCGTCCGAGGACTCGCTCGAGCGAGCGTTGCGCGAAATCGATGGCGCCCTCGCCGCCGGGAAGACCCTGTACGTCCACTGCCTCGGGGGCGTCGGGCGCACCGGCACCGCGATCGGGTCCTGGCTCGTCGAGCGCGGCCTCGCGGCGCCTGGAGAGGCCGTCGGACTCCTCGCCCGCTACCGCGACTGGCCGGGCGCCTCGGTCTCGCCGGAGACGCCCGGCCAGGTCGCCCTGGTCGAGTCGCGGCGGCCGGGGGCGGGCGCCTTCCAGCCCTGAGGTCCCGTGAAGAAACTCGCCATCGCGTCCCTGCCGGCGAACGACTCGCCGGAATGCCTGCCCCTCGGCGCGGCCTGCGTCGCCGCGGCGATCAACGGCGCCGAGTCGCTGCGCGGGCGGGTCGAGGCCTTCGTCCTCGAGGGCGCGGCGGGGGAGGGCGCCGCCGAGCTGGCGTCGCGCATCGCGTCCTCCGGCGCCGACTGGGCGGCCTTCTCGGTCTATTCCTGGTCGCGTGAGGCGGCCTGCGGGGCCGCGCGCGCGCTACGGGCCTCCCGCCCCTCGGCCCTCCTCTTCGCGGGCGGGCCCGAGGCCACCGCCGATCCCGCCGGCCTCCTCGCCGAGGGCGGCTTCGACTTCGCGGTCGCCGGCGAGGGCGAAACCGCCTCGGCGCGGGCCCTCGAGGCCGTCCTCGGCGCGTTGCGCGACGGCGCCGATCCCGCGGGAAGGCTCGGCGCGTTGGCCGGGATAGCCCTGCCCGGGCGGCCCTGGACGCGCGCCCCCGCGGAGGATCCGGCCTGCCTGCCCTCGCCCTGGCTCGCCGGGACCATCGCCCCCGAGGGCCGCGGGGGCGACCTCGTCTGGGAGCTCGCCCGCGGCTGCCCCTACCGCTGCGCCTACTGCTACGAGTCCAAGGGCGAGCGCGGCGTCCGCTACCTGCCCATGGAACGGATCGAGGCCGAGCTCGCGCTCTTCGTCGAATCAGGCGCGCGCTACGTCTTCGTCCTCGACCCCACCTTCAACGCCGACCGCGGTCGTTGCCTCGCCCTCCTCGACCTCATGCGTTCCCGAGCGCCCGGCCTGCGCTGGAAGATGGAGGTCCGCGCCGAGCTCCTCGACGGGGCGACGGTATCGCGCCTCGCGCGTCTCGATTGCTTCGTCCAGGTCGGCCTGCAGAGCGCGCGGCCCGGCACCATGGAGGCCCTGGGCCGGGGCTTCGATCGCGAGGCCTTCGCGCGGGGCCTCGGCATGCTCGACCGGGCGGGCCTGCGCTTCGGGATCGACTTGATCTACGGCCTCCCCGGCGACGCGTTGCGCGATTTCGAGGAAAGCCTCGACTGGGCCCTCGGCTTCGGGCCGAACCACCTCGACGTCTTCCCCCTCGCGGTCCTGCCGGGCACGGCCCTGGCCGACCGCGCGGCGGAGCTCGGGGTCGAGGCCGCCGAGGGCCCGCCCTACCTCGTCTCCGCGACGCGCGAGATGCCGGCGCCGGAGCTCGCGCGGGCCGCGGAGCTCGCCGCCGCCTGCGACCGCTTCTACACGGCCGGCCGCGCGGTCGGCTGGTTCCGCGCCGCCCTGGCTCCTTTGAGGACCCGGCCCTCGCTCTTCCTGCGGCGCTACGCGGCGCGGCGCGGCGCGGCCTCCGCGCCGGCCAGCCACGCCGCCATCGAGGCCGAGCAGCTCGCCTTCCTGGAGTCCGAGTACCGCGCCGCGGGCAAGATGGAGCTCTTTGGCGCGTTGCGCGATCTCGTGAGGATCCACGGCGCCCTGTCGAGGGCCGTCGCCGAGGGCGAGGAGACGGAACTCGAGCTCGGCTACGACGCGGAGGAGCTCCTCGCCGCGGCGCCGGCCTCGCTGGCCCGCTTCGCGCGGGAGGCGGCGAGGCGCCGCCAGGCGATCCGCGTCGCGCCGGACGGGGAGGGGGGCGCGACCTTCGCGCCCGTCAGCGCCAGCGAGCGAGGAAGGCCCGGTCGCAGCCCGAGGGAGGATCGGGGAGGGGATCGAAAGAGACCCCCGGAGCCCCCTCGCAGAGATCGCGCATCGCGCCGGTGACCATTATCTCCCAGGCCTTCGCGCGGTCCTCGCCGAGCTTGCTCGCCGCGTTGACCTCCGTGCCGAAGACGTCGGCGTCGCCGATGCGGAGCATCCGCCCGTGGCCGAGGCCCACGCAGAGGAGGACCTTGTCCTCGTCCGCCTTGTCGGCGTCGTAGCGCTCCAGGGTGCGCTGCATCTCGACCGCGCACTGCAGGGCCTTGCGCGGGTTGCGGAAGATCACGAGGAAGCTGTCGCCCTCGACCTTGAGGAGGATGCCGTCGTGATCCTCGATGACCGGCACGAGGAGGCGCTCGGACTCCTGGATGGTCTGGAGGAAGTGGATGATGCCGAACTCGGCCACGCGCCGAGAGAAGCCGGAGAGGTCGGTGAACATCACCGACCAATCCTCGCCGAAGAGGTCCCAGATCCGCTCGTCGATGCGCTTGCGGTCGGCCCCGGGCCGGAGCCGCTCGGTGATGAGCCTCTCGAGCCTGTCCTCCGACGCCCCCGTGTAGATCGCCCGCCTCGTGCTCATCGCAGCCTCCTCAGCCCTTACCAGTATCGCGCGGGACGGGGCCGCGCGCAACCGCGGGAGGAGGGCGGCGCGGCGCGGCGGCCCGGGCGGCCGGTCGGCTCAGCGCCGCCCCTCGGGGTCGCGCTCGAGGCCGAGCTCGCGCAGCTTGCGCGAGAGGTTGTTCGGCAGGAGGCCGAGGAGGGCGGCGGCCCCGGCCACCGAACCCCCGGCCGTCTCGAGCGCCCGCTCGACGTAGTCCCGCTCGAAGGCGGCCTTGGCCTCTCGGAGCGGCGCGATGCGCGAAACAGTGCGGCGCTCCGCGGTCTCGGGGAGGGTCGAAGGCGCGACCGTCGCGGGCGCGGCGCGTATCGACGAGGCGCCTCGCCCTTCGGGGGCGGCGACCGCCTCGAGGTCGGCGGCGCGGAGCTCGCCGCCCCGCCTCGCCCAGGCGGCCCGCTCCACGAGGGCGCGGAGCTCGCGGGCGTTGCCGGGCCAGGGCCTGGCCTCGAGCCAGGCGAGGGCGTCGGGGGCGAGGCGCGGCGCCTCGGGGAAGGCCCCGCCGCCGAGCCGCTCGAGGACGCGGGCCGCGATGGGCCCGATGTCGCCCGGCCGTTCCGACAGGGGCGGCACCCGGACGAGGGCCCCGGCCACGCGGTAGTACAGGTCGGCGCGGAAGCGGCCCGCGGCGACCATGGCCTCGAGGTCGGCGGCCGTCGCCGAGACGAGGCGGACGTCGGCCCGCTCGGTCGCGGCCGAGCCGAGGCGCTGGACCTCGCCCGACTCGGCGGCCCGGAGGAGCTTGGCCTGCACGGGCAAGGGCAGGTCGCCTATCTCGTCGAGGAAGAGGGTGCCCCCGTCGGCGGCCTGGAACCAGCCGGGCCGATCGGCGTCGGCCCCCGTGAAGGCCCCGCGCCGCACCCCGAAGAGGACCGACTCGGCGAGCTCGCTCTGGATGGCCGCGCAGTTCACCGACACGAAGGGGCCCGAGGCGCGGCTCGAGCAGCGGTGGGCGTAGCGGGCGAGGATGTCCTTCCCGGAGCCGCTCGGGCCGGCCAGCAGGAGCGACAGGGGCGAGGCGGCGGCCTCGCGGACCCGCGCCGCCGCCGCCTCGAAGGGCGATCCCGGAGCGAAGGCGGCGTGCTCGGCGAGCCATTCGTCGCGCAACGCGTCGAGCCGCCGCTCGGAGGCCAGGGCCGCCTCGATGTTTCGCAGGAGGCCGAGGAGGCGGTCGGGGTCCGCCGGCTTCTCGAGGAAGTCGTAGGCGCCGGCGCGCACCGCCGCGACGGCCTCCGCGACGCCGCCATGGCCCGAGACCACGATGGTCGGGACCCGCGGGCCGCCCTCGAGGAGGGCCATGCCCGACTCGGGGCCGAGGCGGAGGTCGACGAGGGCGGCGTCGGCCCGCGCGATGCGCGATCTCGCCTCCGCGAGGGAGGCGGCGCGCAGGGCCTCGTGGCCGGAGAGCTCGAGGAAGGCGGAGAGCTCGGCGAGGAGGGCCTCGTCGTCGTCGACCACGAGCACCTTCATGGATTCCCTCCCTCCGCGGCGGGCAGCCGAAGCGTCGCGACGAGGCCGCCGTCCGCGCCGAGCGAGGCGGCGAAGGAGCCGCCGTGGAGGGCCGCGACGCGCCTCGCGAAGAGCGTCCCGAGCCCCGTGCCTTCGGGCTTGGTGGAGAAGCGCTCGCGGCCGAGCCTCGCGGGCAGGCCCGGATCCACGGGGCCGTTCGCGTCGGAGAGCTCGAGGAGGAGGGCGCCGCCCTCGCGCCGCGCCCTCAGCGAGACCCGTGCGGGCGGGGCGGGGCAGGCCTCGGCGGAATTGGCGACGAGGTTCATGAGGGCCTCCTCGAGCATGCGCCGGTCGCCGCGGAGCGGCGCGTCCTCGCCCTCGAAGGAGAGGACCGCGCGCGAGGGCTCGAGGCGCGCGGCGCAGGCCGCCGCGAGGGCGGAGGGGCGGAGCTCCTCCGCCGGGCCGAGGGCGAGGCCGGCCATGGCCTTGAAGCGCTCGAGGAGGGCCTTCGAGCGGGCCGCCTCGACCCGCGCGGAGGCCGCGCTCGAGGCGCAGGCCGCGAGGGCCTCGCCCGGGCCGAGGCCGCCGGAGGCCGCCTTGGCGACCGCGAGCTCGACGTTGCGCGACGCCAGGTCGAGGGCGGCCAGCGGCGAGCGGAGCTGGTGGAAGAGGAAGGAGGAAACCTCGCGCCAGCCCTCGAGCCGGGCGGCCTCCTCGAGTCGAGCCTCCTGCTCCGCGATGGTGTCGAGCATCGCGTCGAAGGCGGAGAAGACCGGCCCGAATTCCCGGTCGCGCGAAGGCGGGAACCGGAAGGAGCGGTCGGAGGAGGCGCGGGCCGCGCCGGCCGCTAGCTCGGCGAGGCGCCGCGTCAGGGGCCTCGCCGCGAGGGCGAAGAGGGCCGCGGCCGCGCCGGTCCACAGGGCCGCGAAGACGCCTATGCGCCGCGCCGCCTCGACCAGGGCCTGCGAGCGGTAGAGCCGCGACGCCGCCTCCTGGGCCTTGAGGGCGTCGAGGGCCGCCAGGGCTGCGTGGGCGCGCGCCGCCGCGTCGAGCGACGAGTCGCGGGCCCGGGCCTCCGCGGCGCGCGCCGCCGGGGAGGCGGGCGCGGACTCGGCGCGGAGGTACTCGCCGCCCACGGCGCGATAGGCGACGACGACCGAGGAGAGGCCCGCGACGGCCGTCATCGCGGCGAAGAGGGCGACGAAGCGCCCGCGCAGACGCATGCTAATAGGGCACCTCCAGCGCGTCGGCGAAGTCGAGGCGCCGCTCGGGCTCGGCGTAGCCCCAGAGGATCGAGGCCGGATGCCAGGCCCCCGCCTCGTCGATGATGCCGACCTCGGCGCGGATCCTCACCGAGCCGCCTCCCTCGAGGGCCGCGAGCGGCCCCGCGCGGAGGCCCCAGGCCCGCGATGCGAGGATCGCGGCGGCCTCGGCTCCCGGCGCCCTCCGCTCGGCCCCCCCTTCCCCGGGGGCGGCGACGGCCCATTCGCCGGAGCCCGCGTCGCGGCGCAGCCAGCCCTCCGCGACCGTCTCCGGCGCCGCGCCGACGCGGGCCGAGACGCGGAGCCCCACGCGGCTCCCCGCGGCCGCGAGCTCAAGGGCCGTCTCGCCGAAGGCGCCCTCGACCTCGACGTTGACGAGGACCTCGCCGCCCGAGCGGTAGGCCCTCGCCGCGAGCTCCGGCGCGAGCTGCGGGGCCACGACGCCGAGCATGACGCCGAGGCCGAAGAAGAGCCGCCGCAGGGCCGCGCCCATGGCTTTCGAGGTCGCCTAACGCGCCGGCCGGTCGCCGTAGAGGGCGTCGCGGCCCGCGAGGTACTTGTCGTAGAGCCGCTCCTCCTCCGTGGTCCCGAAGATGTCCGACAGGCCCGAGGCGACGTTCCAGGCGTTCCAGTAGAAGCCGTCGAAGAGGTCCTTGTTCCAGGGGTCGCCCTGCACCGCGTTCATGCCGGCGCGGACGAGGCCGTAGACGATGGGCACGGCGAGATTGGAGATGGCGCTCGTCATCCGCCTCTTCTTGCCCTTGATGGCGAGGTCCTTGAGCGCGGCCACGGCGAGGGCCTCTCGCACCTTCGCGTCGTTCTCCGCGAAGACCTCCGCGTATTCCGCGTCGCGGTCGCGGGGCTTGGCGGAGAGGAGGCCCGCGCCGACGACGGTGGTCGCGAGGCCGCCGATGCCGAGGCCGAGCGAGACGTTGACCTTGATGTCGGGGTCCATCGGCCCGCCGAAGTAGCGATCGCCGATCCAGTCGCCCGCGAACCAGGTCGCGCCCGCGCCGGCGATGAGGAGACCGCCGGTCGAGCAGAGGATGGTGCCGGCGATCTTGTTGCCGATCTTGGCGTCGGCCTCCTCCTTCACGAGGTAGCCCGAGAGGATGCGATAGGCGATCTGCGGCTCCTCCTCGGCCGCGAGGCCGGCGGCCGCGGTCACGAGGATGAGGAGGGCGCTGAGAATTCTTCTGGACATGGCTTCCTTCCTTGGCACATCAGGATGGAAACAATATATGCACGAACCATGCCACGTGCCACGATAATGGCAAGTGCTTTCCCTGAAAGGCGATAGGCCCGTGGTACTAAAATTGTTGGCGGAGCGGGCTCGATAGCCTATCGGTAACGATACTATCGCATCCGATAGCGGGAATCGAGGGGGTGGCGGCTTTTGGAAAGCCTGCGCCACAGCGCAAGCGCCGTGGCGCAGACTTGGGGTTCAGGGCCTCGGGTTCTTGATCGCGAGCACCCGAAGCGGGGAGTTCCCGGGATTCTTCATGCCGTGGGGCACGCCCCGAGGGCTCAGGATGAGGATGCCTTCCCCGGCCT
>CAYNPQ010000011.1:47254-52726 GCA_964399065.1 uncultured Treponemataceae bacterium
TTCATGCCGTGGGGCACGCCCCGAGGGCTCAGGATGAGGATGCCTTCCCCGGCCTCGCGCGACTGTTCTCCGAGGATGAAGACGCCGCGGCCCTCGAGCACGAAGAACTCCATGTCGACGGGCGTGACGTGGGGGAGGATCTCCCCGCCCGGGGCGACCTCGATGTGGATGACGGCGGCCTCGGGCGCGTCGTAGAGCCCCCGGGCGAGGACCCCGTCCTTCTCCATCACGGTCTTGGCTTCCCTGCGGTCGATGAGCTTCATGGCTTCCTCCGCCCCGAGTATCGCGCGTCCCGGAGCGGAGAGGGAAGGGCTAGAGGCGGAATTTCATGCCGTCCGCGACGACGCGGTCGTGGAAGGCGGCGAAGTCGTCGGGGGGGAGGGGCATGGAGACGAGGAAGCCCTGGAAGCCGCGGCAGCCCATGTCCCAGAGGGCCTGGACGGCCTCGGGCCGCTCGACGCCCTCGGCGACGAGCGACAGGCCGAGGCCCTGGGCGATGGCGACGAGGGACTGCACGATGACGCGGTCGTGGCGGTTCGCGACGAGGTTCTCGATGAAGAGGCGGTCGATCTTGATCTCGTCGAGGGGGAAGCGGTGGAGGTGGGAGAGGGAGGAGTAGCCGGTGCCGAAGTCGTCCACGGAGACGCGGAGGCCGAGGGCGGAGAAGCGCTTGAGGATCTGGGCCGCCGCCGCGGGGTCGTCGAAGAGGGAGGTCTCGGTGAGCTCGACGATGAGGCGGCTCGGCGAGACGCCCGTCGCGGAGAGGGCCGAGGAGAGGACCTCGACGGCGTCCTCCGAGTGGAATTGCCGGGCCGAGAGGTTGACGGAGAGGGCGAGGTCGCGGCGGCCCTCCCGGTCCCAGGCCGCGAGCCGGCGCACGCACTGGTAGACGAGCCACTTGCCCAGGGGGAGGATGAGGCCGGTCTCCTCGGCGAGGGGGATGAAGCTCGAGGGGCAGAGGAGGCCCTTGGTCGGGTGGCGCCAGCGGATCAGGGCCTCGGCCTCGATCCTCGAGACGGTCATGACGCCGCCCTCGAGGGCCGAGGCGAAGAGCTTGGGCTGGTAGTACATGACGAACTGCTCGCCGATGCGCTCGAGGGCCGGGCTCTCGATGGCCTTGATGATGGAGTTCTGGAGCTCGACTTTCTCGACGACGCGGCGCAGGAGCTCGGGCCGGAAGAGGACGAAGGGCTTGCGGGCCTCGGAGGCCGCGCCCGCGGCGATGTCCGCGTTGCGGAGGGCGGAGGAGCGGTCGCGCCCGTGCTCGGGCCAGTAGGAGATGCCCGCGGCCGTCTTGATGACGATGTTGTAGCCGGCGAAGATGTGGGGCTCGGCCAGCTTGGCGCCGAGCCTCCTCATGAAGGCCGCGAGCTCCTGGCCCTTGAGGCCGGGGAGGATGAGGACGAATTCGGACTCGTGGGTGTGGAATACCCTGTCCTCGGGCCGGAGGAGGGAGGCGATGCGGCAGCCGGTCTGGTAGAGGATCCACTCGCTGACGGAGGTCTTCAGGGTCTTGCGGACTATGGCGTAGGTGTCGCCGAGCTGGACGATGAGGAGGCTGAAGCCGCTCCCGCCGCCCGACCGGTCCAGGGTCTCGACGAGCTCGTCGAGCTCGAGCTCGAGACGGAAGCGGGTGGGAAGGCCGGTCTGGGGCTGGAGGGAGAGCTTCCGCTCCAGCTCGGCGACCCTGCGGGCGAGCCGCTCGTTCTCCGCGCGGAGGGCCTCGCGGTCCTCCGCCACGTCGCCGATCGCGGGTAAGGTTGTGCTGCCGTCGTTCACGTTCTCCCGCGCTCCGTTTCCCGTTTCGGATAACTCGTCGTCCCCGCCGGACGCGGTCGGGGACTTACCGTTTATCGGCGATCCCGGCCCGTTTCTGCAACCGATTCCGCTCGCCCCGCCGGGCTTTCAGGCTCCATTGACGCTCGCGGCGAGGGGCGTCATCATCGGCCCGTGGCGCGTCGCAACTTCCTCCTCGTCCTCGCCTACGACGGGACGGATTTCCAGGGCTGGCAGCGCCTGCCCGGCGCCGGGCGCAGCGTCCAGGAGACGGTCGAGGCGGCGCTCTCGGCCCTCCTCGGCGAGGGGATCGCGGTCGTCGGCGCGGGCCGCACCGACGCGGGGGTCCACGCCGAGGGCCAGGCCGCGAGCTTCCACTCGAGGACCGTCCTGGGGCCGGCGGCGATCGCCGAGGGCCTTTCGGCCCGCTTCCCCCGCGACGTCTCCTGCCGCTCCTGCCGGGAGGTCGATCCCCGCTTCCATGCCCGCTTCCGCGCGCGCTCCAAGGTCTACCGCTACCGCCTCCACGTCGGGCCGGAGCAGGACGCGGCCGCCCGACGCACGAGCCTCCACGTCGGCCCGGGCCCCCTCGACATCGGAGCCATGGAGGCGGTCGGCGCCGAGCTCCTCGGCGAGCGCGACTTCCGCGCCCTCTCGAACGCCAAGGGCGGTGACGCGTCGCGTCGCCTCGACAAGGTGCGCGTGGAAAAGCGGGGCGAGTTCCTCGACCTGTACTTCGAGGGGCCGGGCTTCCTCTACAACCAGGTCCGCGTCATGGCCGCCCTCCTCCTCGAGGCCGGGAGGGGCAGGCTCGGGCCCGCTGAGGCCAGGGCCATCCTGGAATCGAAGGACAGGCGGCGCGCGCCCGGCGCCCTCGGGCCCTACGGGCTCTGCCTCGTCGAGGTCCGGTACTGAAAGAGGGCTCCAGGTTGGCGGCCCGATGTAAGGCTCCGCTAACTCATTGCGGAGCAAGTAAGTCCCATACAACTTTGCCTCATGGCGCCCTGTGCGCGCGCCGGTCGGCCGGCTATGTTCATCGTGGCCGGGCGACGCCCGCGCGAACACGCCGGATGGCAGAGGGAGCGGCATGGGAACAACGATGGAACCGGAGGCCTTGCAGGGACTGAGCGACCAGGAGGCGCGGGAGCGGCTCGCGGCCGAGGGCTGGAACGAGCTGCCGCAGGCGGGGAAGAAGGGATACCTCCGCATCGCCCTCGAGGTCGTCAAGGAGCCGATGTTCATCCTCCTCATGATCTGCGGGGCGCTCTACCTCGCGCTCGGCGATCCCGAGGAGGCCCTCATGCTCCTCGGCTTCGTGGCCGTGGTCATGGGGATCACCTTCTACCAGGAGAACAAGACCGAGAAGGCGCTCGACGCGTTGCGCGATCTCTCGAGCCCCCGGGCCCTCGTGGTCCGCGACGGCGAGAAGGTACGCATCGCGGGTCGCGAGGTGGTGCGCGACGACGTCCTCCTGGTCTCCGAGGGTGACCGGGTGCCGGCGGACGCCCTCGTCCTCAGGGCGACCAACCTCTCGGTCGACGAGTCCCTCCTCACGGGCGAGTCCGTGCCGGTCCGCAAGAAGTCCTGGGACGGCTTCTCGGAGCCGGGCCGGCCCGGGGGCGACGACCTGCCGACCCTCTACTCCGGCACCATGGTCGTGCGGGGGCAGGGCATCGCCCGCGTCGTCGCGACGGGGCCGCGCACCGAGATCGGCAAGATCGGCAAGGCCCTCCAGACCCTGGAGACCGAGGACACGAACCTGCAGCGGCAGACGGGCAGGATCGTCAAGACCTTCGGCCTCGTGGGCGCCGCGCTCTGCCTCACCGTCGTCGTGGTCTTCGGGCTCACGCGCCACGACTGGCTCGAGGGCATCCTCGCGGGCATTTCCCTCGCCATGGCCACCCTGCCCGAGGAATTTCCCGTGGTCATGACGATCTTCCTCGCCCTCGGCGCCTGGCGCATATCGAAGCGCCAAGTCCTGACCCGGCGCGCCGCCGCGATCGAGATGCTCGGCTCGGCGACCGTGCTCTGCACCGACAAGACGGGCACGCTGACCATGAACCGCATGACGGTCGCGAAGCTGGGCTACGAGGGCGACTACCGCGAGGTCGACGCCAAGGGAGTCTCGCTGCCGGACCACCTCCACGAGATCGTCGAGTACGCCGTGCTCGCGAGCCCCGCGGACCCCTTCGATCCCATGGAGAAGGCCATGCACGAGGTGGCCGCCCGGACCTTGGCGGGTACCGAGCACCTCCACGCCGACTGGAAGCTCCTCCGGGAGTACCCGCTCTCCGAAAAGCTCCTGGCCATGTCGCGGGTCTGGGAGTCGCCGGACCGGGAGCGCCTCTGCATCGCCGCCAAGGGCGCGCCCGAGGCGATCGCCGATCTCTGCCACTTCGACGGGCCCCGCCTCGCGGCGCTCCGCGCCGACGTGGACGACCTGGCCGCCGAGGGCTTGAGAGTCATCGCCGTGGCCAAGACCGAGCTCGGCGGGGGCGGGCTGCCCGAGGGACAGCACGATTTCGACTTCGAGTTCGTCGGGCTCATGGGGCTCGAGGACCCCGTGCGGCCCGACGTGCCGGCCGCCGTGGCCCAGTGCCGGACCGCGGGCATCCGCGTCGTCATGATCACGGGCGACTACCCCGGCACGGCGATCAACATAGCGAGGCGAATCGGCCTCGAGGACCCCGAGTCCCTCGTGACGGGCGCCGAGCTCGACGCGATGGGCGACGCCGAGCTGCGGGGCCGGATCGAGGGGGTCTCGGTGTTCGCGCGGGCGGTGCCGGAGCAGAAGCTCCGCATCGTCGAAGCGCTCAAGGCGAACGGCGAGATCGTGGCCATGACCGGCGACGGCGTCAACGACGCGCCCGCGCTCAAGGCCTCGCACATCGGGGTGGCCATGGGCGGGCGCGGCACCGACGTCGCGCGCGAGTCGGGGGCCCTGGTCCTCCTCGACGACGACTTCTCCTCGATCGTGGCCGCGGCGAGGGTGGGGCGCCGCATCTTCGACAACCTCCAGAAGGCCATGACCTTCATCTTCTCGGTCCATCTCCCGATCGCGGGCATGTCGCTCCTGCCCGTCCTCCTCGGCTGGCCCCTGGCCCTCTTCCCGGTGCACATCCTCTTCCTCGAGCTCATCATCGACCCGGCCTGCTCCATCGTCTTCGAGATGGAGGAGGAGGAGCGGGGCATCATGGAGCGGCCGCCCCGCAAGGCCTCGGAGCCGCTCTTCGGGCCGAGGATGATCCGGATCGGCCTCGTGCAGGGTCTCGGAGTGCTGGCCATCGTCGCGGGCATCTACGTCTGGGCCGGCACCCACCTCGGCGAGGGCGAGGCCCGCGCCTTGGCCTTCGTGAACCTCGTCTTCGGCAACCTCGGCATGATCCTGTCGAACAGGTCCTGGACCCGGTCGATCCTCGCCGCCCTCCGGATCCCGAACCCGGCGGTCAAGTGGGTGATCGGCGGCGCCTTGTCCTTCCTCGCCCTGGTGGTGTTCGTGCCCGGCCTCAACCGCCTCTTCGGCTTCACGCCCCTCCACGACTGGGAGTTCGCGCTCTGCCTCGGGACCGCGCTGGTCTCCCTGCTCATGAGCGAGGCGGTGAAGCTCCCCGGCCTCCTGCGGGCGAGGGGCGGAAGGAGGGCGGCATGAGGCTGCTCGTCGTCGGCGCCGGGCCCATCGGCAGCCTCTACGCCGGC
>CAYNPQ010000012.1:0-46231 GCA_964399065.1 uncultured Treponemataceae bacterium
GCGTGAAGCTCGTCGCCGAGAACCCGGCCTACGCCCCCATCTACACGCAGGACGTCCGGATCCTCGGCCGCCTGCGCGGCATCATCCGCAAGTACTGAAAGCCCCATGAAGATCGAGAGCGCCTACCTCCTCGCCGGCCCCGAGGCGGGCCGGAGGGCCGCCTTCATCGACGAGCTGCGCGCGGCGGTCAAGGCCGCGGACGGCGCGCCCGCCGAGGAGCACCGACTCTACGCCTACGAGACGGGCGCGGGCGAGCTCCTCGGCCTCCTCCGCAACGGCTCCCTCTTCTCCTCCCGACGCATCGTCGAATACCGCTTCGCCGAGCTCGTGAAGGGCAAGGAGGAGCTCGGCGCCCTCGCGGACTACCTCGCCGCCCCCGCGGCCGACGCGATCCTCCTCCTCGAGACGGACCAGTTCTACGTCGAGAAGGCCCTCGAGGAGGCCGTCGGCAAGGCGCGCAAGAAGACCTTCTTCGAGATGTTCGAGAACGAGAAGCCGCGCTGGGTCGAGCGCAGGCTCCGCGAGCTCGGCCTCGCGCCGGAGGAGTCCGGGGTTGAGGCGATCCTCGAGCTGGTCGAGAACGAGAGCTCCGCCCTCGACGCGGCCTGCGGGCGCCTCGCCCTGGCCCTCCCGCCGGGCTCCACCGTCGACGAGGCCGCCGTCGAGGGCGCGATCGCGCGCAACCGGCAGGAGGACGCCTTCAGCCTCTTCGAGCGCCTCGCGGGGGACGGCCTCGAGGAATGCCTCGAGGCCCTGGACGCGATACTCTCGGACCGGCGGGGCGACGCCGTGCAGGTGGTCTCGGCCCTCATCTGGAGCTTCCGCCGCCTCCACCGCCTCCACCTCCTCGTCGAGTCCGGCGAGGGCTTCGAGCAGGCCTGCCTCAAGCTGCAGCTGCGGAGCAAGGCCGCGCAACGCCAGAACGCCGCGGCCATGCGGCGCTACGCCAGGGCGGACTGCGAGCGGATCGTCAGGCTCGCCTCCGAGCTCGACGCGCGATGCCGCGGCATGGGTTCGGCCTACGAGCGCAGCCTCCTCCAGCTCCTCGTCTACGGCATCGCCGAGCGCAAGGGGGCCCTCGACCTCTCGCCTCCCGCCCCGCCCCCCGGAAACTGATTTTTTTTGCACCATATCCGGCGCCTCTGATATACTAGCGATCCTCGGATCGACGGCCCGGCCGGAGGTCCTATCGCAAAAGATATCCAAAACGTTCCCCCGCGAAGGCGGGGGCGCGGGCCCGGGGCGGCCCGCCGAGCACCAAGGGCGGCATGTCGCCGCCCCGACGGAGAGCCGCATATGGATATCGGTTACGGCGACAGGACGCGCGGGGGAAGGGATTTCGCTGCCGGGTTGCTCGAGGAGGCGGGAAGCGTCGAGGAGAAGCTCGAGGCGGCCCTCCGCCTCCTGGCGGCCGCGAGCCGGCACTTCGAGCTCTCGGCCGACCCCGCCTTCCTCGCGGACGAATCGCTCCGCATCCTCGACTGCAACCCCGCCTTCCTCCGCTTCGCCGGCGGCGCCTTCGCTCCGGGCTCGGGGCTCGAGGCCCTCTACCGGCGCGAGGACGGGCCCTCCTTCGTGGCCGAGCTCCGCTCCTGCCTCGGACGGACGGGCTTCTGGGAGGGCGAGGCGCCCCTGCGGGGCTCCGGAGGGAGCCCCGAGCGCCTGACCCTCGCCTCCGTGCGGCAGCCCTCGGCGGCCGCCTACGTCGGGATCGTGCGCGACATCAGCGAGCTCAGGCGGGCCGAGGCCCGGCTCGCCTACAACGAGAACCACGACGCCCTCACCGGGCTGCCCAACCGGCAGCAGTACCTCGCCGCCCTCGACGCCCTCCTCGCCTCGGGCCGCGGCCGCGCGGACTCGCGACGCTCCGAGGAGCGGGCGGCGGAACCTTCGCCGCGAGTCGCCGCCTGCGTCCTCGACCTCGACGAATTCAAGCGCTTCAACAACGACGCGACTCGCGAGGTCGGCGACGACCTCCTGCGCGCGGTCGCCGGCCGCCTCTCGGAGGCGGTGCGGCAGGCCGACATCCTCGCGCGCTCGGGCGGCGACGAGTTCTCGCTCTGCTTCTCCCTCGAGCGGGGCGGCGAGGCTCCCGAGATCGCGCAACGCGTGCTCGCGGTATTCGCCTCGCCCTTCCGCGTGCGCGGCCGGCTCTACCACCTGCGCGCCTCCATGGGCATCGCCGTGGGGCCGGAGCACGGCGCCGACGCCGCCTCGCTGGCCGCGTCCGCCGACCTCGCGCTCCAGGCGCGGAAGGCCGGCGGCAAGACCGGCTACGAGGTCTACCGCAAGGACCTCGAGGAGCGCCTCGTCGGCGCCGCCGTCCTCGAGGGCGAGCTCAGGCAGGCCATGTCCGCGGGCGCGATCGAGGTGCACTACCAGCCGGTCGTGCGCGTCGCCGACCTCCGGGTCTCGAGCATCGAGGCCCTGGCGCGCTGGCGGCGGGACGGCGGCTTCCCCGTGCCGCCCTCGCGCTTCATCCCCGTGGCCGAGGAGACCGGCCTCATCTTCGAGCTCGGGGACCGGGTCCTCGACGAGGCCTGCGCCTGGCGCTCGCGCCTCGGCTCGGGCCCGGAGTCCGGGCCGAGGGTCTGCGTCAACGTCTCGGCCCGCCAGCTCCTCGAGCCGGGCTTCGCGGAGCGGGCGGCGTCGCGCATCGCGGCGGCCGGCCTCTCGCCGCGCGCGGTCACCGTGGAGATCACGGAGAGCGTCCTCCTCGGCGACCTCGAGGCCGCCGCCCGCGTGGCCGCCGAGATCAGGCGGACCGGGGCGCGGGTCCTCGTGGACGACTTCGGCACCGGCTTCGCGTCCCTCGCCTATCTCAAGAGCCTGCCCGTCGACGGCGTCAAGATCGACCGCAGCTTCGTGGCGGACATCGTGACGAACCCCCAGAGCCGCGGCATCGTCGAGGCGGTGGTCTTCCTCGCCCGCGAGCTCGGCATCGAGACGATCGCCGAGGGCGTGGAGACGCGGGACCAGTTCGACGCGATACGCGAAACCGGCTGCGACTACGCCCAAGGCTACCTCTTCGGCAAGGCGATGCCGGCCGGCGAGGTCGAGTCCGTCGTGGCCGGCGGGCTGGCCGAGAGGCTAGGCTAGCCCGGCGACGACGGCCTCGCAGGGCCCGAGCCGGGCCTCCCCCGCCTCCAGCGCCTCTCCCGCCGCGCGCGCGCTCCCCGCGAGGACCCGCGCGCGAGCCTCGAGCCCGACGCGCTTCTCCCGCGAGGAGAAGTTGAGGAGGACGAGGACCCGCTCCTCCCCCGCGGCGCGCTCGTAGGCCAGCACGTCGGGGTCGAGGTCGAGGAAGCGGATCGAGCCCGAGCGGAGGGCCTCGCTCCCGCGCCTGAGCGCGATGAGCGATTTGTACCAGGACAGGAGCGAGCCCGGATCGGCGGCCTGGGAAGCCGCGTTGCGCGAAATGTAGTCGGGGTTGACCGGAAGCCATGGCGCCGCCGGGGCGCCGCCCGACGCGGGCGCGGAGCTGAAGCCGGCGCCCGGCGAGGCGTCCCATTGCATCGGCGTCCGCTCGGGGTCGCGGCCGAGGAAGCCCAGGGGCCAGGTCTTGACGCCCAGCGGATCGCGCAACGCGCGGCGCGGCAGGCGACAGCAGGTCATGCCGAGCTCCTCGCCGTAGTAGACGAAGGGACTGCCCCTCAGGGTGAGGAGCATCGCGGCGGCGACGCGGGCGCGGCCATCGGTGATCCGCGGGTCGCGCGAGCGGTGGCGGAAGGCGTGCCGGGGCTGGTCATGGTTCGACAGGGTGAAATTGGGCCAGGCCCCCTCGGGGAGGAGCGCGTACCAGCGCTCGGCCGATTCGCGGAATTCGCGGGCGTCCCACCTCCGGTGGAGGAAGTCGAAGTTGAAGGCCATGTGGAGCTCGTCGCCGCGCTCGCCGTGGCAGGAGGCCGCGAGGGCCGCGTCCTGCCCGTGGGTCTCGCCGATGAGGACCTTCCCCCCGGCCCGGTCCGCGACCTCGCGCATCTCGCGGAAGATCCCGTGGACCTCGGGGCGGTTGCGGTCGTACAGGTGCCGCTGGAAGAAGTCCGGGTTGGCCTTCGGGAGGAAGGGGTTCGAGCGGAGCTCCGCGTCCTTGACGTAGGCCGTCGCGACGTCGAGGCGGAAGCCGTCGACCCCGCGCTCGAACCACCAGCGCATGGTCGCGTAGATCTCCTCGCGGAGCTCGCGGTTCCCCCAGTCGAACTCGGGCTGGTGCCGCGTGAAGGTGCCGAGGTAGCGCTCCCCGGTGGCGGGGTTGGGATGCCAGGCGCTCCCGAGCTCGAAGATCGCCTTCCAGTTGTTCGGGGGCCGTCCCGTGTCGGGAGTCCAGAGGTACCAGCCGTGCCTCGGGGACTCGCGCGAGGAGCGCGCCTCGACGAACCAGGGATGCTCGTCGGAGCTGTGGTTCACGACGAGGTCGAGGACGATCCGGATGCCGAGGCGCCCGGCCTCGGCCGCGAGCTCGTCGAAGTCGGCGAGGTCGCCGAACATCGGGTCGACGCCGCGGTAGTCCGCGATGTCGTAGCCGAAGTCCTTCATCGGGCTCGGGAAGAAGGGCGAGATCCACAGGGCGTCGACGCCGAGCTCGCGGAGATAGGGCAGCCTCGAGCGGATCCCCGCGAGGTCCCCGATCCCGTCGCCGTCCGAGTCGGCGAAGCTGCGCGGGTAGATCTGGTAGAACACGGCGTCCTGCCACCAGTGTCGCATAACTCCTCCGGGGATGGTCAGTCGGCCGCGGTGACGCGGTTGCGGCCGTTCTGCTTGGAATAGTAGAGCGCGCGGTCGGCGCGGTCGATCAGGGATTTGCCCGACAGGTCCCGGGCAGGGTCGTACTGGGCCACGCCGAGCGAGATCGTCACCATCAGGGACCGGCCATCGTACTCGGTCGCCGCCGTCGCCACGCCGCGCCTGATCCGCTCCGCCACGGCGGCGGCGCGGTCGCGCTCGGCGTCCGGCAGGAGGACGCAGAACTCCTCGCCGCCGTAGCGCGCCGCGAGGTCGACGGTCCGCACGCTCTCCTGCACCACCCGGGCGACCTGCCGCAGGACCGCGTCCCCGCAGCTGTGGCCGTAGCTGTCGTTGAAGCGCTTGAAGAAGTCGATGTCCATCATGACGACGGAGAGGGGCCGGCCCGAGGTCGCGGCGGCCTCCATCCTCTCGAGGAGCATGGTGTAGAAGTAATGCTTCATCTTGAGCTTCGTCATCATGTCCGTCGTCGTCATCTCGAAGAGGAAGGCGTTGTTGATGGCGATGGCCGCGAGGCCCGCGATGTCGAGGACGTATTGCCGCTCCGCCTCGTCGAAGCCGCCTCCCTCGATCCGGTCGCCGACGAGGATGACGCCGTTGACGAGGCCCTTGGCCTTGAGCGGCACGAGGAGGCCGGGATCGAGGGATGCCAGGCCTTCGATCCCCCTCGGCGAGCCGATCCGCTCGAGGGCCTCGCCGAGCGAGAAGCAGCGGCCGGTGCGCGCGAGGAGCTTCACGAGGGGGTGGTCCTCGGCGACCGTGTAGTCGACCCCGTGCGAGACCTCGAAGCCCTTGTAGTTGCGGTGGAGGCTCAGGTGCGTCGCGTCGAGCCCCTTCCGGGCCAGGAGGCCGGCCTTGAGCACCCGCATCTGCCCCATGATCGTGAAGAGGATGGAGTCGATGAGGATGTGGTAGTCGAGGGTCGAGTTGAGGCTCTTCGAGATCTCGAGGAGCTGCCGCAGGTCGAAAACTTGTTTCTCGTACTCGGCGCGGAGGGCGTCGAGGTCGGGCGCTTCGGGCATGGCTACAGTCTAGCGCGCCGCCCGGGCCGCGGCCACGCCGTTCTCGAAGAGGTCCAGGCCGGGGCGGTCGGGACTGCCGCGGCGGCGCAGGGGGTGGTTCTCGCGGACGAGGAAGGCCTCCGGGTGGGGCATGAGGCCGAGGACGCGGCCCGAGGGGTCGCAGATCCCGGCGATGAGGTTCTCGGAGCCGTTCGGATCGTCGGCGGGATCGTAGCGCAGGGCGACGAGGCCCTCGGCCTCGATGGCCTTGAGGAGGCTCGGCTCGCGCTTCGTCGCCGGGGCGCGGGTCACGAAGCGACCCTCGCCGTGGCGCACGGGCAGCAGCCGGTCGGGCAGGCCGCGCACCCAGGGCGAGCGGCAGCCGGACTCGAAATGGACCTTGACCCAGGTGTCGACGAAGCGGCCCGAGGCGTTGTGGACGAGGCTCGCCTCGCGCGTCCAGGAACCCGCGCGGTTCGGGAGCATGCCCATCCGCGTCAGGGACTGGAAGCCGTTGCAGATGCCGATGACGAGGCCGCCGCGGGCGACGAAGGCCTCGAGGCGGCCGCGGAGGGAGCGGCGGCAGAGGAGGGCGACGAGCTGCCCCGAGCCGAGGTGGTCGCCGAAGGAGAAGCCGCCGGGAAAGGCGAGGATGCCCGCCGCGTCGAGCGGCGCGGGCTCGGCGAGGAGGTCGGCGAGGTGGATCCGCTCCGGCCGCGCGCCCGCGAGACGGAAGGCCTCGGCGAGCTCGGCGTCCGCGTTGAAGCCGTAGCCCGAGACGACGATCGCTTTCACGTCCATGGCGGTCCTCCTCAGGCGATGGGGGTCTTGTAGGCCCGATCGAGGGCCGGGAGGGCGGCGTCGAGGACGACGCGGCCGCCGAAGGTCGCGCGGAGCCGCGGCTCGCGCCGGACCTCGCCGATCATGCGGACGGGCAGGCCCGCGACGAGGGACTCGAAGCGCTCGCGGTCCTCGGGACGGATCGAGACGAGGATGCGGCCGGGATCCTCGGCGAAGAGGGCCCGCGCCGCCTTCGGCAGCGGCGGGGGCAGGCGCGGCGGCGGGTCCGACCAGGATCCGGCGGCCCCGCGGCCGGGCAGGGCGTCGAGCTTGAGCTCCGCGCCCAGGGCCCCGCCGAGGCAGGACTCGGCCAGTGCGACGGCGAGGCCGCCGTCCGAGAGGTCGTGGCAGGAGCGCGCGATCTTGCCCGAGACCGCGCGGGCGATCGCCCGGTAGACGGGCAGGTGCTCGGCGGGCGCGGCGACCGGGCAAGGGCCGAGGCGGCCGCCGCCCGGCGGCGCGTCGGGGAGGGCGCGCTCGAGGATCGAGGCGCCGAGGGCCCCCGAGGTGCCTCCCGCGACGTAGATGAGGTCGCCCGCCGCGAGGAAGTCGGTGGAGACCGCCTTGCGGACGTCGTCGATGACGCCGACCAGGGTCACCAGCAGGGTCGGCTTCACCGAGATGCGCCGGCCTCCCGCGAAGGCGTCGTTCTTCATCGAGTCCTTGCCCGAGACGAGGGGCAGGCCGTAGGCGAGGCAGGCCTCGCGGAGCGCGCGGCAGGCGCGCACGAGCTGCCCGAGCTTGAAGGGGCCGTCGGGGTTCGAGGGCGACTCGACGGGGTCGGGCCAGCAGAAATTGTCGAGGGCCACGGCGAGCTCCGGGTCCCCGCCCAGGGCCACGTGGGCGCGGAAGGCCTCGTCGACGGCGGCGAGGGCCATGGCCCGGGCGTCCTGCTCCGAGAGCCGCGGGCAGATGCCGTGGGTCACGGTGAGGCCGCGCCAGGACGAGTAGAGGGGCTTGAGCACGGCCCCGTCCGAGGGCGCGTCGCGGCCGGCGCCGGTGAAGGGCTTCTCGATCGAGATCGCCTTGACCTCGTGGTCGTACTGGCGGACGAGCGCCTCCTTCGAGGCGACGTCGGGGTCGGCGAGGACCCGGAGGAGGGCGCCGGTCCAGTCGCTGCGGTCGGGCAGGGAGCCGGCGGGGATCCCGGGCGGCGACCAGCGGGCGCCGAGCCGCATGCGGGGCAGTCCGCCGTGGAGGAAGTCGAGGTGGACGAGGCCGACGGTCCGCCCGCCGTAGGTCGCCTCGACGAGGCCGTCGGAGCTGAACTCGCCCACGACCGTCGCCTCGACCCCGCGCCGCGCCGCGAGCTCGCGCAACGCGTCGATGCGGTCCGGCAGGACCGCGAGGCTCATCCGCTCCTGGCTCTCGGAGACGAGGATCTCCCAGGGCGCGAGGCCCGGGTACTTGAGGGGGCAGGAGCCGAGGTCCACGCGCACGCCGCCCGCGGTCCCGGCCATCTCGCCGAGGCTCGAGGAGAGGCCGCCCGCGCCGTTGTCGGTGATGCCCTGGTAGAGGCCCTCGTCGCGGGCCTCGAGGAGGAAATCCGTCATCCGCTTCTGGATGATGGGGTCGCCGATCTGCACGGCCGAGGAGGGGCTGGTTTCGTCCAACGCGAGGCTCGAGAAGGTCGCGCCGTGGATGCCGTCGGCCCCGACCCGGCCGCCGACCATGACCGCGAGCATGCCTGCCTCGACCCGCTTCTCCCAGGAGGGCGAGCCCCGGACCTCGGCCGGCATGATGCCGCCCGTGCCGCAGAAGACGAGGGGCTTGCCCATGAAGCTCGGGTCGAAGACGAAGGCGCCGGCGGCCACGGGGATGCCCGACTGGTTGCCCCCGTCGACGATGCCGCGGTGCACGCCCGCGAGGAGCTCGCGCGGCGGGATGAGGCCCGCGGGCACCTCGGCGTCGGGGGTCGAGGGCGGCGCGAAGCAGAGCACGTCCGTGTTGAAGAGGGGCCGGGCGCCCATGCCCGTGCCGAGGATGTCGCGGTTCACGCCGACGATGCCGGTGATGGCGCCGCCGTAAGGGTCGAGGGCCGAGGGCGAGTTGTGCGTCTCGGCCTTCACGCAGACCGCGTTCTCCTCCTCGAAGGAGAAGACGCCCGCGTTGTCGACGAACACGGACTTGAGGTCGGGCCGCCGAGGGGCGAGCTCCTCGGTGGTCGAGCGGATGAAGGTCTTGAAGAGCGAGTCGATGAGCTCGGGCGGGGCCTCGCCCTCGCGGTACTCGATCTCCGCGTTGAAGATCTTGTGCTTGCAGTGCTCGCTCCAGGTCTGGGCGATCATCTCGAGCTCGACATCGGTGGCCTCGCGCCCGAGGCCGCGCGCGGCGCGGAGGGAAACGGTCGCGGGGGCCGCGTAGTAATCGCGGATCGCGCGCATCTCGGCGAGGGAGAGGGCGAGGAGGCGCCCGGAGGAGAGCCGCTCGAGCCCGGCGTCGTCCATCGCGGCGACGTCGAAGAGCTCGGGTTCGGCGCGCTCGGCGAGGTGGACGGCGGGGTAGAGCCCGGGCGGGCGGTGGCCCGCGGCCCAGTCCTCGCGCGAGAGGAAGAGGGCGGTCTGCACGAGGGGGTTCCAGAGGGGCTTGAAGGCGGCCTCGATCTCGTCGCGCTCCGCGCCGCGGGCGAAGACGAGGTGTAGCCGCGCGGTCTGCACGGCGGCGGAGGAGAGGGAGGCGGCGCCGGGGCTCCCGGCCTCGAGGCTTATCGCGAGGGCCTCGCGGGCGGTGATGGCGAGGGTGTCGGTGACGCCGGGCTTGTAGGCGATCTCGACGAGCCAGTCCCAGCCCTCGAAGGCGGGGAGCTCCGGGGCGGGGCGGTCGGCGACGTACTGCACGACGGGATCGGCGAAGAGTTCGGAGGCGAGGGGCCTCGCGGCCTCGAGGTCGGTGAGCAGCACGTCGACCGTCTCGATACGGACGACCGCGCCGATCGCGCGCTCGAGCCGCGCGGCCGGCCCGCGGCCGCGGTTGTCGAGCTCGGCGCGGGCGTAGCATGTCTCGATGCGCATGTCGAACTCTACAGAATGCGTCCGCCACCGTCAAGCTCCGGCCCTCCCCGCGGAGCGGGCCGCAAAGCGAGCCGCGGAGCGGGCCGCGAAGAGGGAGGGAAGGCTAGAAGAAGAGCTTGATCGACTCGCTCTCCTTCTTGTGCTTCATCTTCAGGTAGAGGACGCGGTCCTGCTTGCGGTAGAGGTAGCCCGAGGCGTCGTAGATCTCGAACTCGGCGTCGGGGCTGTAGTCGATGTCGTAGAGCTGGATGTTCGCGAAGGGCTTGATGCCGTAGAAGGCCATGTAATGGGCGCGTCCCTCGGGGAAGTCGACGTCGAAGGAGTACTTCGCCTCGCTCGCGGAGAGGGTGAGCGAGGGGGCGCAGGTCCAGGCCCAGACCCCGGGCCCGATGGCGCGGTAGAAAGAGACCTCGCGGGGGTAGTAGGGGTTCGATGCGACGAGGGCGTAGACCTCCTCGGGAAGGAGGGCGCCCGAGCGCTGCTCGACGGCGCCGGCGCGCGCCACCACCCGCGCCGAGCCGATGCCCCGGTCGTCGGCGAGGCCGAGGAAGCCCTCGACGAGCCCCTGCCCGACGCCGACGAGCTCGGGCCTGCCCTCGGCCGCGCCGAAGGCCGCGAGCTGGAGGCCCGCGACGAGGGAGAGCCTCGAGTCGGTCGCCCCGTCCTCCTCGGTCACCAGGAATAGGCCGCCGGCGGTCCTGAGCGTCGCCTTGCGGATCCGGTCGGCGACCGCGACGTGGGCCCGGAAGGGGTTCTCCTCGTCCTTGAGGTAGGAGCGCGATTCCACGACGCAGGAGAGGAGGCCGACAGCCTGCCTCGTCGTGAGCTTCGCCGGGTCGACGGTCGCCGCGAAGGCGAGGACGTCCTTGGCGAGGCTTCCGGGCGCGCGGTCGAAGAGGAAGCGGATGAGGGCTTCCTTGGCGAAGAGGTCGGGCGACTTGTCGAGGACGAGCTGGGCGAGGCGCTTGTCCTCGGCCAGGTCGGCCGCCTCGGCGGCCTGCATCTTGGCGGCGAGGCCTCCGAGGTAGGGCGCCGAGACGTAGCTGAGCTCGGAGGAGTAGCGCTCCCTCGCGGGCCGCGTCTTGGCGAGGGCATCGGTATATACGCCGCGCGCGAGGGCCTCGGCGAGGTAGGCGGTCAGGGCGCGCTCGCTGAAGCGGGATTCGACGGCCGCGTCCCCCTCGGCCCGGCCCTTCCAGCCGAGGCGCTCGGCGTCCCAGCGGCCGGCGGCGAGGCCGGACCAGACCTTGTCGCGCCAAGCCACGACCTCTGCGGAGAAGGCCGCCGGGTCCTTGGGCGCCTGGGCCACGAGCTCCTCGACGGGGGCGGGCTTGACCGGCCGCGTCGGGACCGCGGCGCGGGCGACCATGGCGAAGCGGCCGAGACCGCCCTCGGCGGCGCCGAGGGCGAGGTAGCCCCCGTTGTCCAGGGAGGCCGAGGAGAAGGAAAGGTCGAAGGTGGCGGTCCCGGCCTCGATCCGCGAGGCGCCCCGCTCCGAGGCGAGCTTCGCGCGCCCGGAGAGCGAGTAGGCGATCCTGAGCGCGGAGGCGCCGTCGGGGGCCGAGGCGACGAGGTTGAAACGGTCGCCGGGGCCGGAGGAGGCGCGAAGCTCGACCCCGCCCTCGAGACCTATCCTGACCCCGTCCTTCAGCTTCTCGACCGAGCGGGGGAGGAGGGGGCGGGAGGAACCGTCCGGGGATGAGAGGAGGGCAGGAGAGCGGCGCGAGATCTCGAGGCTGAGGCCGGCGTACTCGATCCGCAGGGAGTCCGGGACCCTGACGGAGGAATCGCGGTCGGCCTTCGGGAAGCTCGCGACCACGGCCATGCGGCCGAAGCGCTCGGAGAAACCGGGCCCGCGCGAGAACTGGAGGAGGACGAGGAGGACGAAGCAGCCGATATAGAGGAAGGTGAGCCCGATGGCTCTCCTGAGCGCGCCGGATTTCATCGAGAAAGGACTATAGCCGGTAAGAGGCCCCTCGCGCAACCTTGCCAAGGGAGCCCGAACGCGATAGCATCGGCCGACGCGCCATCGCAGCCTGGAGTAATCGACGATGACTTTCCGGAATCCGCAGCCTTCGCCCGCCCCAAGCCGCAGCGGCGCCATCGGAGCCGCCTCCGCGATCCTCCTCGCCGCCTGCGCCCTCTCGCTCGCCCTGGCCTCCTGCGCCGGCGGCGCCAAGCCCACGCCCCCCGGCCCCCCGACGCCGGCCGCTGCGGTCGAGCCGACGGCTCCCGCGCGGCCGACCCCGGCGCAGCCGGCGGAACCTGCCGTCGTCAAGCCGCAGGAAAAGCCGCTGAGCCCCGAGGAGGAGAGGGGCAAGGTCCTCGGGGAGGCGGCGACCCTCCTCGGGCAAGGCGAGGCGGAGGCCGCCGCCGCCGCCCTCGGCAAGCTTGCCGTAGCCCAGCCCGATCGGGCCGAGCTGCGCCTGGCCAAGGCCGCGGCCCTCGTCTCGGCGGGCAAGCTCGCCGAGGCCCGCGCCGAGGTCGAGGCGACGGCGGCGCTCTTCCCCCAGGACCCGCGGCCCCTCGTCATGGGCGCCCGCCTCGCCGTCTTCGCCGACGACGCCAAGGCGCGCCGCTCCTACCTCGACCGCGGCCTCGCCTTGGCCCCGACCGACGCGGCCCTCCTCTCCGCCTGGGGCGACTTCCACTTCGACGCCGAGAACTGGCCCAAGGCCGAGGATTTCTACCGCCGCGCCCTCCGGAACGATCCCGCGAGCGCCGACGCGACCCTCGGGCTCGGCCGCGCCCTCTACCGCCAGACCAAGTACGCCGATGCCGAGGCCCAGCTGGGCAAGGCGATCCAGCTCGAGCCCTCCTCGCCCCTCGCCTACTCCGACCGCGCCAAGGCGCGCGACCGGCTCGGGCGCCGCGCGGAGGCCGCCTCCGACCTCGACGAGGCGATCCGCCTCGCCCCCGAGTCCTCCTGGCTCTACCTCGACCGGGCCCGCTTCAGGTTCGACGGCGGGGACCGGAAGGGGGCCGCGGCCGACCTCGACGCCTCGATCCGCCTCGAGCCCGACTACTTCCTCCCCTACGTCTACCGCGCGGGGATCTACGAGGAGGAGGGACGGGACGAGGAGGCCTACGCCGACTACGCGAGGATCATCGAGCTCTACCCGGACTACTGGTACGCCTACGAGGGCGCCGCGGCGACGGCCTTCCGGCTCGGCCGCTGGGCCGACGCGGCCGCCGGCTTCAAGAAGTCCTACGCGAGCGCGCCCGACCGCTACGAGTACGCGATCGCGGCCTCCCTCTGCCTCTGGCGGGCGGGCAAGCCCAAGGAGGCCTCGGCCCTCGCCGGCTCCATCGCCCCGAGGATCGACCGCGAGCGGAACGGCATCTACTGGAACATGCTCCGCCTCCTCCAGGACCAGAACGAGGCCACCGCCGAGCTCGAGGTGAGGATCCAGTCCGAGAAGAAGCTCGACGTGAAGGCGGCGATGCTCTTCTACCTCGCCGAGTTCTGGATCTGCAAGGGCAGGGAGGGCCTCGCCTCCAAGTACCTCGCCCTCTCGGAGGAGATGCGCCGCGAGTCCTGCCTCGAATTCCGCCTCCTCAAGGCCGAGCGCCGCCGCCTCGCGACCGCGGGGGCCAATGGCTAGCCTCCGCGGCGAGGGCCGCCTCGCCCGGCTCGCGGGGCTCCTCGACCCCCGGGAGCCGATCCTCGTCCAGACCCACGACTACCCCGACATCGACGCGGTGGCCTCGGCCTGGGCCCTCGCGGAGCTCCTCGCGAGGAGGGGCTTCCGGAGCTCCATCGCGCATCGCGGCGAGATCCGCTCGAGGAGCCTCGCCCGCCTCGTCGCCGAGCTCGGGATCGAGTTGCCGGCCGCGCCGCCCGCGGAGGCCTGCCCGGGGCGGGAGATCGTCGTCGTGGACGGCTCGCCCGCGAACGGCAACGTCGGCCTCTTCCCCGGCCGCCTCGTCGGGATCGTGGACCACCACTGCAAGGCCGGGGAGCCCGAGGCGCCCTTCATCGACATACGGCCCGAGCTCGCCTCGGCCTCCACGATGATATTCGGCTACTGGGAGGAGGCGGGCGAGGTCCCGCCCCGCGGCATCGCGACCGCCCTCCTCGCCGGCCTCCAGTCCGACACCGACTTCCTGAGCCGCCGCTCCTCGGCCGAGGACTTCCGCGCCTACGCGGCCCTCTTCGACCTCGGCGACTGGGAGCGCGCGAGCCGCGTCGTGCGGACCGTCCTCGACCTCCGCGAGCTCGACCTCATCGCCCAGGCCATCTCCGGCGCCCGCGTCGAGGAGGGCCTGCTCTACGCCTCCCTGGAAGGCCGATGCGGCCAGGAGGCCCTGGCCGTCGCGGCGGACTTCGCCCTCCGCGCGGAGGAGCTCCGCGCCTGCGTCGTCGCCGACCGGGACGACGCGGGCTTCCACTTCTCCATCAGGTCGAAGAGCCCCCGGCTCTCCGCCTTCGACCTGGCGCGCCGCGCCCTCGAGGGCATCGGGAGCGGGGGCGGCCATTCCCACTCGGCCGGGGGCAGCGTGCCCGCGGCCGGCGCTCCCCCGGAAGGGGAGCTCAGCTCCAGATTCTTCGCCGCCTCGGCCGCGCTGTGGGCCGAGGGCAGGCTCGAATAGACGAAGGAAGACACATGTCCCAGATGACAAGGCGCGTTGAGTTGAGGGGCCGGACCGTGATCCTCGCGGGCACGGCCCATATCTCGCCGGAGAGCATCGCCGAGGTCCGCTCCCTCGTCGAATCCGAGCGGCCGGGCAGGCTCTGCGTCGAGCTCGACGCGGGCCGCTGGAGATCGATGTCCGAGGGCGGGAGCTGGGAAAGCCTCGACATCGGCAAGGTGCTGAAGGAGGGACGAGGCTTCCTCCTCCTCGCCAACCTCGCCCTCGCCGGCTTCCAGCGGCGCATGGGCTCGGGCGTCGGCGTCAAGCCCGGCGAGGAGATGGTGGCCGCGGTCCGCGCCGCGGAGGAGGCGGGCATCCCCTACTCCTTCTGCGACCGCGAGGTCCAGGTCACCCTGAAGCGGGCCTGGGCCCGCTCCGGGCTGTGGAACCGCTCCAAGCTCCTCGCGGGCCTCGTCGAATCCGCCTTCTCGAAGGAGCAGCTCAGCGAGGCGGAGATCGAGCGCCTCAAGGAGCGCAACGAGCTCGAGGAGATGATGGGCGAGCTCGCCGACTTCCTCCCCTCCGTCAAGGAAGTCCTCATCGACGAGCGGGACCGCTTCCTCGCCTCGCGCATCTTCGAGGCGACCGAGCCGCTCGTCCTCGCCGTGGTCGGCGCCGGCCACCTGAACGGCATCGAGGAATGGCTGCGCCGCCTCGACGCGGGCACGGCCACGGCCGGCACCTCCGACATCGAGACCGTGCCGCCCCCCGGCCCCTGGGGTAAGATCATCGGCTGGTCCATCCCCGTCCTCATCGTGGGCCTCCTCGTCCTCGGCTTCCTCCGCTCCGGCACCGAGGCGAGCCTCGGCCTCCTCCTCCGCTGGGTCCTGTTCAACGGCTCCCTCGCGGCCCTCGGCTCGGCCCTCTGCATGGCCCACCCGGCGACGATAGCCCTGTCCTTCCTCGCCGCGCCGATCGCCACCTTGAACCCCTTCGTGGGCGTCGGCCTCTTCGCCGGCCTGGCCGAGGCCTTCCTCCGCAAGCCCCGCGTCCAGGACCTCGAGAACCTCGCCGACGACGTCGCGAGCCTCAAGGGCTTCTACCGCAACCGGGTGACCCACATCCTCCTCGTGTTCTTCCTCTCGAGCCTCGGCGGGGCCATCGGCAACTTCATAGCCCTGCCCTTCCTGGCCTCGGGCGCGATCGGCGGTTGAGCGGACGTTGACCGGAGCCGCGTTTAGCGCGAATTTATCCTGGATTCGGGCCGGCATGCCGCCTTCGGGACAGGCCGGCCGCGAGGAGGCAGCTTCATGTCCATCGCACTGATCATCGTCGGAGGGCTCGTCTTCATCTCGGTGGTCGCCATCGTCGGCGACATAGTCGGCGCGGCGATCAAGGCCAAGGCGAAGACCGCCGAGGCCCTCCCGCCGGCGGAGCTCGAAGAGCTCAGGAGCCGGCTCAAGGCCCTCGAGGGCCGGCTCGACGAGCGCGACCAGTCCGTCCGAAGGCTCGAGGACGAGCTCCGTTTCGTGACGCGCATGCTCGAGGACAAGAGCGGCGGGCGATAGGGAGAGGCCGGGACGAGGCCGCCCCGACCGGTTGAAACGCCCCCGCCCGCGGGGGTAGCATCCTGCCGCCGGGGCCGCGACGACGGACCGCGGCGCATCAAGGAGAACCACATGTCCGCATGCCCCTGCGGCTCGGGCCGCGACTACGCGAGCTGCTGCGAGCCCTATATCGAGAAGAAGGCCAAGGCGCCGACGCCCGAGCTCCTCATGCGGGCGAGGTACAGCGCCTACGCCCTCGGCAAGATAGACTTCATCGTCGACTCCTGCCTCCGCGACGACAAGCACGACATCGACGTCGAGGCCACGCGCCGCTGGAGCGAGAAGTCGAAGTGGGTCGGCCTCGAGATACTCCGGACCGAGAAGGGCGGTCCCTCCGACCAGGAGGGCAAGGTCGAGTTCGTGGCCACCTACGTGCAGGACGGCCTCCGCGACAAGCACCACGAGATCTCGAACTTCGTCCGCAAGGACGGCGAGTGGCTCTTCGAGGAAGGCGAGATCGTGCCGACCACCATCGTGCGCGAAGGCCCCAAGGTCGGCCGCAACGATCCCTGCCCCTGCGGCTCGGGGAAGAAGTACAAGAAATGCTGCGGCGCCGGCTCCTGAGGCTCAGGGCCTGGGTCCGGCGCGAGGGCAAGGGGAAGGAGCTCGGCTCCTGCGAGCTCATGCCTCCCTGCCTCTACGGCTCGCTCTTCCGCTAGCCTCGGCTCCCGAGGATCTTGTAGCTCCTGATCTCGAAGGGCCCGAGCTCCGATTCGAGGGGCAGGGCCAGGACGGGGCCGTCGTCGATTTCGGTGATGTCGGTCTCGCGCGCCCTCGCCCCCTCGACACGGGACGTTAGGCGAATCCGCATCCTCCTCCCCCGCGTCTCCACGATCCTCGCCACGAGGCAGTCCCCCTCCTCCGACATCCTGAGCGCCTCGAGCGAGGAGCCCGCGCCCTCGAGGGCGATCGGCGCGACCGGCAGGCCGCCCGCCGCGGGCCCGCGGTCCGCGAAGGCGAGGGGCGGCCGGTTGAGCGCGGCCGCTGCCTCGATCGCCCCGGAGTCGACGAGGCGCCCCGCGTGGGGATAGAGGACATAGCTGAACTCGTGGGAGCCCTGGTCGGCGTCGGGGTCGGGGTGGAGGGGGGAGCGCAGCAGGGTGAGGCCGAGGACTCGGTCGCGGAGGGAGTGGCCGTACTTGCAGTCGTTCAAGAGGGCCAGCCCGAAGCCCTCCTCCGAGACGTCGACCCAGCGATGGGCGCAGACCTCGAACTTGGCGAAGTCCCACTCGCTGCTCGCGTGGGTGGGGCGGGCGACGAAGCCGAATGGTATTTCGCATAACGCCTCGCGCGCCGCGACCGCGGCCGGGAAGGAGACGCGGAGCATGCGCCGCGCCTCGCGCCACTCGACCCGGGTCCGGAACTCGAGGGCCTTCGAGCCTTCGGCGAGGAGGGCGTATTGCCGGAGCCCGGAATCGCCCAACGCGAGC
The DNA here is from genome assembly GCA_964399065.1 of uncultured Treponemataceae bacterium. Classification (GTDB taxonomy): domain Bacteria; phylum Spirochaetota; class Spirochaetia; order Treponematales; family Rectinemataceae; genus JAKLFE01. The sequence goes on from CAYNPQ010000012.1 coordinate 17,208, forward strand.
TCGAAGCGGATCCCCGAGCGCAGGGGACCGTCGAAGCGTTCCGGGGCCGCCGCGGCGCGGGCCTCCTCCACGACCTGCCTGGCGTAGTAGTGGTCCACGTCCCATGCCTCGAAGTCGTGCGGCTCGTCCTGGTACAGGATCAGCGCGTTGCCCGCCGCGCGCAGGATGTCCCGTCCGAGCTCCTTGTCCCGGGCCTCGACGAGGCGTCCGTCCGCCTCGAAGCGGTAGCGGACGAGGTCGTTCTCGAGGACGAGGGCTTCGCCGGAGGCGGGCCTTGCCGCGACGACGGGCGCGTTGTGCGACGCCGTATTTCGAGCCTCGTCGCGCGACGTCGCGCCTAGCGCGGCGCCGTAGGCCGCGAAGCCCAGCGCCGGCAGGACGACGCGCGCGACCGCGCCGGCCGGATCGGCCTGGGCCGGCACCGGCGAGCCTTCGGCGTCGACGAGCCCGCCCGAGCCCGCGGGAATCTCCACGAGGCCCTCGAAGGGGCTCGACAGGCAGTTGAAGAAGGCCAGCGCGCCGGGCTCCTCGGCGAGGAGGGCCGCGGCGGCCTCGGCCTCGATCTCCGCGAGCAGGCGGAAGGCCTCGGCGTAGGCGGGCTCGGCGTCCTCGTACACGGCGTGGACGCTCGAGCCGGGGATGATGTCGTGGAACTGGTGGAGGAGGAGGGTGTCGACGGCCGCGTCGATGCGGCCGCGGGGCCAGGAAGCCGCGGGCAGGCAGGCCGCGAGGGCCTCGGCCGCGCGGAGCTCCTCTTCGAGGCGGCGGTTGTTCCGCTTCGTCCGCGCCTGCGTGGTGTAGGTGCCGCGGTGGTACTCGAGGTAGAGCTCCCCGTCCCAGGTCTCGAGCCCGCCGCGCCGCGCCTCGAGGCGGTCGAAGAAGGCCCGGGAGCCGCCGAAGGAAACGCGGGGCAGGCCCTCGGCCGAGCGCGCGCGCATCGCGTGCTCGAGGTGCTCGTCCTTGGGGCCGCCGCCCCCGTCGCCCATGCCCATCAGGGTCATGAACTCGTCGAGCCGGTCCTTCTCGTGGAAGTTGTCCTCGGCCCTGCGGAGTCCCGCGGGGTCGCAGTAGCTATTGTAGGTGTACTCCGGCGGGAAGTGCGTCAGGACCTCGGAGCCGTCGATGCCCCGCCAGACGAAGGAGTCGTGGGGGAATTCGTTGAGCTTCGACCAGGACATCTTCTGCGTGAGGAAGCGCCCGACGCCCGAGCGCCGCATGATCTGGGGCAGGGAGGCCGGGTAGCCGAAGACGTCGGGGATCCAGCAGGTATCGACGCGGAGGCCGAACTCGCGGCGCCAGAAGGCCTGGCCCTTGAGGAACTGCCGCGCGAGGGACTCGCCCGAGACGAGGTTGCAGTCCGCTTCGAGCCACATCGCGCCCTGGGGCTCCCAGCGCCCCGCGCGGACCGCCTCGCGTACCCGCTCGTAGGTCCGCGGATGATCCTCCTTGAGCCAGCGGTAGTGCCGGGGCGCGGAGGCGCCGAAGACGTAGCCGGGGTAGCGCTCGACGAGCTCGAGCTGGCTCGCGAAGGTGCGCGCCACCTTGCGCCGCGTCTCGCGGGTCCGCCAGAGCCAGGCCGTGTCGATGTGGGCGTGGCCCACCGCCGTCGCGGCGAGGGCCGAGGCCGAGGCCGGCTTCGCGAGCTCGGCCGCGAGGGCCGCGCGGCAGGCGGGTATGTCGGAGCGCCGGCCGCGCCAGGCGCAGGCCGAGTCGAGGAGGGCGGCGAGGATACGCGCGGCGCGGACCGAGCGCGGATCGAGGGCGTCGTGGAGGCCGATAAGGAACTCGAGGTCGAGGGCCAGCCCCCAGGCCTCGGCGTCGAAGAGGGCGAGGCGCGCGGCCGCGAGGCTCGCCGAGCGCGAGCCGTGACGCGCCGGGTCGGCCCGCGAGACGGGCCGCCGCGCCGGCTCGAGGCCGAAGAGGCCGCTCGCGACGGCCTCGACGTACAGCGCGACGCGCTCGCCGCCGCGGCATTCGCGCGTTATGCGATAGATGTCCTTCGCGTAGTGCTCCGCGAAGGCCGAGCCGTTCGTCAGGCCGCAGAGGGGCTCGCCTTCCGCGGAGTAGACGAGGGCCTCGCCGCCGAAGTCGAGGCGCGCGACGAGCTCGCCCCCCGCCCAGGAGGCGGGAGCCTCGGCCTCGAGAAGGAAGTAGCCGCTTTCCCAGTCGCGGCCCCAGGCCTCGCCCTCGCGGATCGGCCTCCGCTCGAGCCCGATCGTGTCGCGCAGGGGCATCGCCTCGGCGCGGACGGCGAAGGAGGCCGCCAGCGGCAGCTCCTCGCGGAGGACGAGGCTCCGCGCCTCGTCCAGGAAATTCGCGGCCCGCCGGCGCGCGATGGCGGCGCGGCCCTTGATCTCGCGATCGTCCACGGATGGCTCCTCGGGGATGGGGTGCCGCGATTATCCCGCGCGGCCCGCGGGACGGCTAGGAGGCGAGGTAGACCGGGTTCGTCAGCGCGAAGAGCGCGGGCTCCCCGGCCGGGGCGAAGCGGCGCCGGAGCTCGGCGCGGTAGAAGCGCGCGCCCGGCGCCGCCGCGAAGGAGGCGGCGAACTCCCCGTCGAAGGGGACCGTCCACGAGGGGCCGCCACCCGAGGCGTCGAGGACCCGCAGGAGGTCGCCGCGCCTCGCCGCGAAGGCCGCGACCCGGCCCTCGAGCCCGGGCTCCCAGGCGGCCTCGCCGCCGAGGCCCGCCTCGCCGAGCGAGAGCTCGAGCCGGGGCCCGCCCCTCGACGCCGAGATCGAGGAGCGGCCCGCGATCAGGGCCTCGAGTATGGCCTCGCGCGAGCGCGAGGCGGCGCGGACGAAGGTGGTTGGGGCGCCGTAGGCGCGGAACATCTCGTGGCGGTGCAGGTCCGAGCCCCCGACCGCGGGCAGGCGCCTGCCGGCGGCGAGGAGGGATTGCCACCAGGCGATCGCGCGGAGCTCCGAGGCCTTCATCGGGCCGTTCCAGACCTCGGCCATGTCGAAGTCCAGGCCCTCGAAGCCGAACTCCCAGGGGCAGGAATCGCAGTGCGTGTGGTTGAGCGAGATGAGGGCGCCCATCGCGCGCGCCGCGCGGAAGGTCGCGAGCATCTCCTCGCGCGAATTCGAGAGCGGGTCGACGCGGAAGTCGGAGTCCCCGCGGAAGAGGAAATTCGCGTGGCCCCGGTAGTTCGTGTACTCCATGCCGGGAAGGACGACGATGCCCTCGGGCCGGCCGATCTCCTCGTCCTGGGCCGTGTTGTTGTGGTCGGTCAGGGCGACGAAGTCGAGGCCGGCCGCCGCGCACTGGCGGATGACCTCCTGCGTCGGGTAGGCCCCGTCGCTGTTGGTCGTGTGGACGTGGAGGTCGCCCGCGAGGATCGCCGGCTCCTTGCCGATGACCCTGACCGCGACGCGGACCTCGACCTCCCTCCTGATCTTGTACAGCCCGAGGGAGACGGCCCAGGTCCCGCGACCGATGGGGCCCGAGCGGTAGCCCGGCGTGGCGGAGGCCGGCGCGACGAAGGCCGAGCGGCGCTCCGAGCCGGACCAGCCGCGCAGGAGGCCCCGCTCGTCGAAGAGGCCGAGATCGACGACGTTGGCCTCGTGCGAGGCCCGCCCCTCGGGCCGGGCCTCGCTCTCGCGGCGGGGGTAGGAGTACTCGACCTCGATCCGCTCCGCGTCCAGGTCCACCTCGAAGGGGATCCTCAGGTAGGACCGCTCCCGCTCGGCGCCGTAGGAGCGCACGAACTCGTATTCACGCGTCATGGATCGAGGTCCTTCCCCCGGCTCTCAGTCGATGATCTTCTTGGCCCTGAGCTCGTCGGCCGCGCCCTTGATGGCCGCGTCGGCGCCGAGCTTGCCCATGAAGCAGTCGGTCATCCACTTCGAGAGGATGTCGTAGTACTGGCGCGCGTCGAGCTTGCCGTCGGCGAAGCCCATCGTGGCCACCGAGACGTCCGCCCGCCTGCCGACCGCGAGGGACTCGAGGAAGCCGGGGTTCATCGGGCCGAGCTGGCCCATGTCGAAGTTCTTCGAGATGGGCAGGGGGGCGCCGTGGTCCTTGGCGTGGGCCTTGCCGTTGTCGGTGTAGGCGATCTTCCCGCCCTCGAGCCTGTAATCGTAGCCCTCGATGCCCGCCGTCAGGAGGAGGCCTCCCTCCTTGGTCGCGAGGAACTCGAGGACGGCGAAGCCGCCGTCGGGGTTGGGCGCGTTGACGGGGATGGCGAAGAGGGAGGCCTGGCCCTGCTCGATGAGGTACTTCCCGTCCGGGCCCCTGGTCCCCGGCAGGCCGACGACGTTGACCTTGTCGGGATAGGTACCGGCGGTGCGCGCGTTGTTGTTGTACAGGCCCGTCCAGGCCGCCCAGTCGGAGTCGAAGACGATGTCCTGGGACTGCCACATCTTGTTCCGCATGTCGCCCGTCTTCTTCGTGAAGGACTCGGGATCCATGAGGCCTTCGGCGTAGAGCCTGGCGAGCCACTCCCAGACGGGCTTGGCCTTCGCGTCGACGTAGGGCGCGTAGCGCTTCCCGTTCGCGCCGACGAAGACGCCGCGGCGGAGCCCGGCGGAGGAGAACCAAGGCTGGAGGTCCCAGATGTCGGTCATGTACGCGAAGAAGGGATAGTAGGGCTTGCGGCCCGCCGCCTCCATGTAGTCCTTGGCCTTCTTGAAGGCCTTGTAGTAGTCGTCGAGGGTCGCGAGCTTCGCGAGGTCGATGCCCATCTTGTCGGTCAGGGCCTTGTTGGCGTTGACGAGGGGGAAGACCTCGAGCTTGTTGAAGCCCGCGTAGTACTTCCCGCCGAGGGCGATCTTGTCGAGCTCCGCCTGGGGCACCTCGGCCGCGTAGACCTTGGACTTCCGCGCGCGGGCCGTGAGGTCCTGGATCGCCCCCTGCTCCGCGAGGGCGTACATCTGGAACTGGTTCAGGTAGACGAGGTCGTACTTCTCGCCGGCGCCGAGCTTCTGCATGAGGACCTGGTCGTAGTTCGCCGGGACCCGCTCCCAGACCACCTCGAGCCCGGTGGCCTTGCGCACCGCCTGCTCGAAGAGCTTGTTCTCCTCGTCGTTCTTCCCGCCCGTGACGGACGCGAGCACCCGGACTTCCTTCGGCGTGGCGAAGGAGAGACTCCCCGCGACGAGCGCGAGGGCGACGATCATGACCGCGATCTTCTTCATGGCCTTTGCCTCCTTGCGCCGCCGACGCGCGGCGCGTTATGCGATATCGTTATCAGGTCAGCCTTTGACGGAACCGGCCAGGGCTCCCGCGACGAAGAAGCGCTGCGCGAAGGCGTAGAGCGCGACGAGGGGCAGGGCCGATATGACGACCGCCGCCATCTTCGCGTTGGCGTAGACGTAGGCGGTCCCCGAGGTCGTGCTCATCTCGAAGAGGAGCCAGCGGAGCACGACGGGCAGGGTGGTCTTCCTCATGTCCGAGACCAAGGTCACGGTCATCGCGATGTTGTTCCAGCGCCGGATGAGCTCCAGCGTCGCGACGGTCGCGAGGCCGGGCTTGGCGAGGCGCAGGAAGATCCGCCAGAAGATGCCAGCCTCGGGGCAGCCGTCGATGCGCGCGGCCTCCGAGAGGGAGCGCGGGATCCCCGAGAAGTAGTTGCGCATGAGGAGGATCGAGAAGCCCGAGACCGCGCCGTTGACCACGAGGCCCGCGTAGCTGTTGATGAGGCCGAGCTCCTTGTTCACCGCGTAGATCGACACCAGGGTCAGCTCGGCCGGCACCGTCATCGTGAGGAGGACGAAGGTCGTCAGCGCCTTGCGGCCCGGGAGCTCCGGCTGGGCCAGGACGTAGCCGCCGAGGGCGGCGAGGGCCGCGTGGAGGATCGTCCCCGCCACCGAGACGAGGACCGTGTTGAGGAAGGGCCTCCAGAGGTCGATGGTGCCCCAGACGAAGGAGTAGCCCTCGAAGCTCCAGTCTTTCGGGAAGAGGACGAGCCCCGGGCTCTCCGAGCCCGCGGGGGTCGAGAGGGAGACCGCGAGCACGTTGAGCATGGGCAGGCCCATCGCCGCGACCGCGACCAGCGAGACGGCCCAGACCAGGGCGCGGGCCGCGGGGGGCAGTCGGTTCGACCGCTCGAGCGGGCGTCGCCTAACGCGCATCGTCGTACCTCACCGCCTTCCGGACGGCCGCGGCGAGGACGAGGGTCCCCGCCATCACGAGGGTCGAGCCAGCCGTCGCGAGCCCCGTCTTGAACTTCGTGATGCCCTGGTCGAACACGTACACGAGGAGGGTCGCGATGCGCGATTTGTTGGCCGGGTTCTGCATGACGAACATCTCGTCGAAGTGGGTCAGGACTCCCATCGCGAGGAGGACGACCACCACCTTCATGGTGGGGCGGAGGCAGGGGAGGGTCACGCTCGCGACCTGCCTGAGGCGCGAGGCACCGTCGATCTGCGCCGCCTCGTAGAGGGTCGGGTCGATGTCGTTGATCGCCACCGCGAAGAGGACGGCGAAGTAGCCGACCGAGCGCCACACGCCCATGCCGATGATGAGGGGCCGCGCGAGGTCGGGCTCGGCGAGGAAGAAGACGCTCTTCGCGCCGAGGAGCCCGGCCAGGGCGTTCGCGAGCCCCTTCTGGTCGAAGACGAGTATCCAGACGCCCGCGATGACCGACCAGGAGAAGAGGTAGGGCAGGTAGGAGGCGGTCTGCACGGTCCTGCGCGCGATCCGGCCCGGGAGCTCGGCGATGCAGAGGGCGAGGAAGAGGGCGAGGGCGAAGTAGAGGGCCATGTCGGCGAGGCCGATGACCAGGGTGTTCGCGACGGCGCGGAGGAAGTCCGGGTCGACGAGGACGTCGCGGTAGTTCGCGAGGCCGACGAAGGGCTTCGGGCCGATGAGCCGGTTTCCGCGGAAGCTCATCTCTATCCCCTTGGCGAAGGGATAGTAGCTGAAGACCGCGAAGTAGAGGGCGACGGGGATGAACATCAGGTAGAGGCTCCGGAATTTCCGGATCGCGCGCCCCTTCGCTCCAGCGGCCATGCGCACAGTATGGGGGCCTTCCGCGGAACGCGAAATATTCCAATCGGACTGGATTTTATGAATGGAGGACAAAAGGCATGTCCGTTTCGCGCAAGGCCGATTCCACGCGGAGTTCGCAATCACTTCGCTTTCACGCGATATCGTTGCAGGACGCGCCGGGAAGGGAGCGAGGCGCGAGGACCCGGCCCGGGAGGGCGGGCGAAAATCACAAGCCCGCGTCTTCGGTCGATCGGTTCGGCAGGGCTCCGCCTCCGCGCATGCTCTCCCGGAAGACGCCGGGAGGATAGCCCTCGTGGAGGCGGAAGACCGAGTTGAAGTAGTACTCGCTCGAGAAACCGAGCTCCTCGGCGATCTCCTTGATCGTCATGTCGGTCTCGACGAGGTAGCGCTTCGCCCGCTTCAGCTTGGTGCGCGTGATGAACTTCTGGGTCGAGTAGCCCTTGTGCCGCGCGACGATGCGGCCGACCTGCTTCTCGCTCAAGTTCATGTGCGCGGCGACGTCGGCCGGGGAGAGGGGCTGGCGGAGGTTGTCCTCGACGAAGGCGAGGATCCTGGCCATGCGTCCCTCAGAGTCCTCGGCCCCCTCCGCCTCGCCCGTCGCCCCGGCCTCGGGCCCTATGGCGCGGGCGCAGGCCACGAGGATGCGGAGGATGAGGCTGCGGAGCTCGATCTCGTAGCCGGCCTCGCGGCCGTCGGCCTCGCGGAGGGCCTCCTCGAAGAGGGCTATCGCGCCGTTCGCGTCGGGGCGGGGCTCGCCCCCCGCGCGGAGGAAGGTCGAGCGGAGCCGGGAGATGCCGTCGGTCCTCGAGGCCGCCTCGGCCGAGAGGGGGCGGAGGTCGCAGTTCAGGCTGTACTCGACGAACTCCTCCGACGCGCCCCTGCGCTGCGCGTGGTAGACCTCCGGCCCCGTGATGTAGAAGGAGCCCGCGGTCACGGGATGGGAGCCCGAGTCGAGCTCGAGGACGCAGTCGCCCTTGGCCGCGAAGTGGAACTCGAAGGTGCCGTGGGTGTGGCGGCGGATGAACCAGTCCCGTTCCTTGATCATGGCGCGGAACCAGAAGACGACGACGGACCAGCCCTCGATCGAGACCTTGAGCTCGATCTCCGAGAGCCGCTGCGAGGCCTTGATGAGACCGCGATCCATCCTACCCCCCAAGGGCCGAGTATACCCGCCGCCTCGATTGACAGGAAGGCGCCGCCGGACTATTCCTAGCCCCATGCGGAACGGCATAGAGCGCGTGCACGTCGTCTTCAAGACCCACCTGGACATCGGCTTCACGGACCTCGCCCGGAACGTGGCGGAGCGCTACCTGCGCGTCTTCATCCCCAAGGCCCTGGAGGCGGCCGAGGAGCTCGAGCGCTCGGGCGACGGCGACCGCCTCGTGTGGACCACGGGCTCCTGGCTCGTCGACGAATACCTGAGGGAGGCCCCGCCCGCGGGCCGGGCGCGCATGGAGGAGGCGATCCGCCGCGGCGGCATCGCCTGGCACGCCATGCCCTTCACGACCCACAGCGAGCTCATGGACCCCTGGCTGGCCGACGCCGGCCTCGCGATCTCGGCCCGCCTCGACGGGCGCTTCGGGCGCCGCACGATCGCGGCCAAGCTGACCGACGTGCCCGGCCACACGATCGGCCTCGTCCCGATCCTCGCGAGGCGCGGGGTCCGCTACCTCCACGTGGGCGTCAACGGCGCCTCGCGCGTCCCCGAGGTCCCGCGGCTCTTCCGCTGGCGCGCCCCCGAGGGCTCCGAGATCCTCGTCCACTACTCCGGGGGCTACGGCGACGACCTGGCCCTCCCCGGCCTCGCCGAGGCCCTCGTCATCGCCAACTCCGCCGACAACTCGGGCCCGCCCTCGGCGGAGGAGACGCGACGCATCCTCGCCGGGGTCCGCGCCCGCTTCCCCGGAGCCCTCGTCCTCGCCTCGACCCTCGACGCCTTCGCCGAGGCCCTCCTCCCCCTCGCGCCGGGCCTCCCCCTCGTCGAGGAGGAGATAGGCGACACCTGGATCCACGGTGCGGCGACCGACCCGCGCAAGCTCGCCTCCTTCCGCGCCCTCCTCCGCCTCCGCGAGTCCTGGGCCGCGCGCGGCCTCTGGGACGAGGGCTCCGAGGCCTCGCGCTCCTTCGCGCGCGGCCTCCTCCTCGTCGCCGAGCACACCTGGGGCCTCGACGTGAAGAAGTACCTGGGCGACTGGCGCCACTGGTCCAAGGCCGATTTCGCGGCCGCGCGGAGGCGCGACGCGGTCGACGCCGACGCCTGCCCCGAGGATCTCCTCTTCATCGAGGCGCACGCGGCGCGCGAGATCATGCAGCTCTTCCCCGAGGATGGCGCGGCGCGCTGGGCGCGGCGCAGCTACTCCTTCTTCGAGTCCTCGCACGCCGAGCAGCGCGCCTACCTCGACGGCGCCGTCGAGGCCCTCCCGGCGCCGCTCAGGGAGGAGGCGCGGGATATGATGTCGCGCATCGCGTCCGCGAAGCCTTCCGCGACGCCGCCCTCCCTCGCGGGAGCGCGCGCCTCCGAGGCGAAGCCCGGCGAGCCGCTCCGCCTCGGCGACTGGCTCCTCGTCTTCGCGCCGGACGGCTCGCTGGCCTCGCTGCGCCGCGCGGGCGGCCCCGAGCTCGCGGGCCCCGGCGGCCTCGGCGCCCTCAGCTACCAGGCCCTCGGCCCCGACGACTACGAGGCCTTCCGCCTCCGCTACAACCGCGGCTCCGAGCGGGACGAGGCCTGGGCCTACGCCGACTTCGGCAAGCCGGGCCTTGCGCAAGACGAGCCGCGGCCCTCACCGGGCTTCCACTCGCCGCAGCTCGATCGCATAACGCTTCACTCATGCAACGACCACGACGAGGCGCGTTGCGCGCTTTACTTCGACGAGGCGTTGTGCGACATATCAGGCGCACCTCGGCGCGCGCTCATGGCCTGGCGCCTCCCGCGCGGCGCGGGCGGGCCGATCCTCCTCGAGGCCTCCTGGAGCGGCAAGGACCCGAACCGCATGCCCGAGGCCCTCTGGCTCTCGATGACCCTCGCGGTCGCGGAGCCCCGGCGCTGGCGTGCCCTGAAGATCGGCACCGAGGTCGACCCGGCCGCGGTGGTGGCGGGCGGCAACCGCCAGTGCCACGCGGTCCGCGAGGCCCGCTACCGCGGCCCCGACGGGGAGCGCCGCGTCCTGCCCCTCGACTCGGCCCTCCTCGCCTTCGGCGCCCGCCGACTCCTGGCCTCCGGCGACGATCCCGCCGATCCCGCGGGCGGCCTCCACTTCGCCCTCTACGACAACCTCTGGGGCACCAACTTCCCCCAGTGGTACGGCGAGGACGCGGCCTTCCACTTCGAGATCGGCGTCTAGCCTTCCTTGGCCTTCTCGACGAGCTCGAATATCGCGGGCATGAGCTGCTTCTTGCGGGAGAGGATGTCCTTGAGGACATAGACGCCCGCCTCGGCCTTGGGATAGCCGACGAGGCTGAGGAAGTCGCGGTCCGCGTCGAGGAAGAGGAGGCTCGTCAGCTCGGTGACGTCCGTCACCATGAGGGCGGCGAGGTAGTAGCCCTTCTCCGCCCTGAGCGAGGCGAGGCCCGCGAGGATCTCCTCGCGGCGCTCCATGATCTCCGCGTTGTCCGAAACCTCGACCTGGCTCACGCTGAAGCGCGCGCCGCTGGACTCGTACTCCTTGAGGTCGAGGCGGATCACCTCGGCGGCGGGGCGGCGCGCGGCCTGCGAGGCCGAGCCCATGATGTCGCGGCCGAGCTCCTCGATCTCGAGGTCCGTGATGCTGGACAGGTACTCGGCAGTCTCGCGGTCGACGTCGGTCGTCGTGGCCGAGCGGAGCACGAGGGTGTCGGAGAGGATGCCGCAGAGGAGGATCGAGGCGATCGCGCGGGGCAGCGGCACGCGCTGCTCGCGGTACATGGAGGCGACCATCGTGCTCGTGGAGCCGACGACGCGGTTCAGGAAGGTGATCGGGTACTTCGTGGAGAAGGAGCCGAGGCGGTGGTGGTCGATGACCTCGAGAACGCGGTAGCTCTCGATGCCGTCGACGGCCTGCGAGAACTCGTTGTGGTCCACCATGATGACCTCGACGTTGGGGTCCCGGATGAGGTCGCCCTCGGTGAAGAGCCCCGTCACGCGGCCCGAGTCGTCGACGACGGGGACCGAGCGGCTCGGCGAGGCCGCGATGGCCTTGCGCGCGGTCTTGATCCAGTCCGAGCGGAGCACGGGGGCCACGCTCTCGTCGCCCATCGTGGAGACGGGTGTCGAGTAGATCACGAGGAGGATCGTGCTCGAGGTGTCGTAGGGCGAGACGAGCACCGAGACGCCCCTGGCCTCGGCGAGCTCGCGGACGGCCTTGCCGACCACGTTGCCGTTCGTCACGATCATGACGCGCACGCCGGCCTCGATGGCGATCCGCTGCACCTCCTCGCGGTCCCCGACGAGGACGACCTTGTTCTCCGGCGGGTCCGCCGCGATGGCCGCGCGGAAGGACTCGGTCGAGAGGGCGGCGACCACCACCCGGGCCTTGAAGAACTCGTCCTCGTCGCGGAGCACGAGGGGCTGGGCCTTGATCGTCTTCACGAGGTGGCCGACGCTCGTGGGGATGACCGCCTTCTTCTTCGGGTTGACCTTGGCGAGGATGTTCTGCGCGAAGGCCCCGTAGTGGAGGAGGGAGACGTAGCGGCCCCCGGCGTCGACGATGGGCAGGGCCTTGAGCTCCGCGCTGTCCATGGCCGCGAGGGCTTCCCAGAGCGGAGTCGTGTCCCGCACGGTGGCCGGCGGGCCGTCCATGTAGTACTCGACCTTGGGCACGAGGTCGGGCACGAACTCGGGCAGGGGAAGGCCGAAGCGGTCGAAGATGTACTCGGTCTGGGGGTTCACCGCGCCGGCGCGGGCTGCCTTGGCCTCCGCCATGCCCAGGGCGCGCTTGAGCTCGGCGTAGGCCGCGGCCGAGACGACCGAGTCGGTGTCGGGGTTCTTGTGCCCGATGACGTAGACTGTCTTGCTCACGAGGGCGCTCCCGCCTTTCAGTGCCGCGCGTCGAACTCGATCGCCTTGTCCTGGATGAAGCGGTCGAGGTCCTTGGCCGCGTCCTCGGCCACGACGATGAGGGCCTTCAGGGCCTTCTCCCCGTACTTGCCCATCTTGAGGAAGGTCCGGGCGGTCTTGGAGGCCGCGACCATCGCGGCCTTCTCCGTCGCGTGCGCGTACTCCTCCTCGGACATGGCGCGGACCGCGGCCTTGAGCCCGTCCTCGGCGCCGGCCTTGAGGTAGCCGTACTTGACCGCGTAGAAGGCCAGGACGATGTCGACGAGGGCGGCCTGGTCGTCCTCGAGCCGTGCGCCGAGGATCCTCTCCACCTTGGCCCGCGGGTCGCGGAGGATGCGGAGATCGGCCGCGCAGGGGAGGGCGGCGAGGAGCAATGCGGCGAGCAGGGCCGCGCGTGCGCGCATGCGTCGTTCCTTTCGGGAGGCGCGCGCTCCGGGCCCGCGCGTCCGCGGGCCGAGTATACGACGGCGCGGCGAGGCGCCGCTACTACGGCCGCGAGAAGAGCGAGATCGAGCGCGGCTCGAGGGCGATGCCATCCGCGTCGAAGCGGCCGCCGAGGACGATCCGCTCGGCGATCCGCGCCCACTCGGCCTCGGGGCCGGCGACGGGGGCCCGCCGGTCGCCGAGGTTGATCCAGCCCCGGATCCGGCCGTCGCGGGAGAAGACGCGGTAGAGGTCGGCCCCGGAGCAGCCGCCCGCGCCGGGAGAGAGCCGCTCCGCGCCGAACTCGAGGCCCTCGAGCCGGTCGTAGAGCGCCACGACGCGCTCGGTGAAGGAAGCCTCTGTGCCGAACTCGCTCGCGTCGTCGGAGAACATGATCTGGGAGGCGAGCATTCGGTCCACGAGGGCGACGAGCTCCTTCTCGCGCGCGGTGAGCCTCATCCGGGACTCGCGGCAGAAGACCACGTCCGGGTCGTTCACGAAGACCGTCCCGTCGAGGAGGGCCCGCGCGATCGTGTGCGTGAGGTTCACGTAGGCCGAAGGCCTTCCCCCATGCATGAAGTGCCTGAGCGGGCCCCAGTCCCACTCCTCCTTGGTGTCGGCCCCGATCCGCATGAGGGGGAAGTGGCGGAACGAGGGCTCGAGGGGGGCGCCGCAGCCGAGCCAGGCCACGGGCCGGCCCTTGCGGTCGCGGAGGCGGGACGTTATGCGCCCGACCACGCGGTCGTAGTGCTCGTAGGCGGCGCCCGGCCGGGCCCGCTCGCCCTCGAGGAAGGCGGCGTAGAGGAAGTCCAGCTTGAGGTAGCGGAAGCCCCAGTCCTCGACGACCCGCTCGAAGACGTCGGCGAGGTAGTCCTCGACCCCGGGGATGGAGAGGTCGAGGCAGTGGAACTTCCCCTCCCAGCCGGGGTTCCAGCCGGCGACCACGGGCCTCCCGCGGCGGTCGCGGAGGAGCCACTCGGGGCGCTCCCGGAAGGCCGCGCTGCCCCGCGAGACGAGGAAGGGCGCGAGCCAGAGCCCCGGCACGTAGCCCTTGGCCTCGGCGCGCGATGCGATGCCCGCCACGCCGCGCGGAAACTTCGCGGGATGGGGCTCCCAGTCGCCTATCGCGCGCTCCCAGCCGTCGTCGACCTGGAAGACCGTCGGCTTGCCCCGCTCGATGTAGTAGCGGTTGACGAGATTCGCGTTCGAGCCGAGGGCCTCGAGGTCCCTCGAGACGATGCGCTCGTCGATCTCCGTATAGTGGTTGTACCAGGATTCGTAGCCCCCGGGGACGAGGGAGCCTCCCTTGCCGAGGAAGGCGAGCCGGTCGAAGCGGCCGTAGCCCCGGAAGGCCGAGCGGAGGGCGTCCTTCGCGGCGAACCAGCCTTCGCGGCAGAAGAGCCTGAGCTGCGCCGCGAGCTGCCCGGCCTCGAAGCGCCCGCCCTGCGCGAGGAGCTCGATCCGGAGGCCGAGGCCGCGGCGCGCGACGCGGAAGGCGACCGGCGGCAGGGCGCGGTCCTCCTCGCCGCAGGAGGCGAGGACCAGGCGGTGCTCGCCTGAGCGGAGGGCGACGAGGAAGTACGAGAGGATCTCGCCGCGCCGGGGGCGGGGCGCGGGGCCGTCGACGTAGAGGTTCAGGACCGGGAGGACCGCCCGCCCGAAGCCCTCGCGCCCCGCGAGCTCGCCCGAGGAGGACCAGGATTGCCAGCCGTTCGCGAAGACGGTTCCGGGCCCCGCGGCGGAAGCGGCCGCGCGGAGGGCCGCGGCCGCCTCCGGGGGGGCCGCGGCCAGCTCGACGAGCTCGTCGAGGCCGGCCTCCGCCAGGGGCAGGGCGGCGCCCTCGACCTCCACATCGCGCGTTGCGCGGAACAGGAGGACGCGCTGTCCGTCGCGCTCCTCGAGCTTGAGGGCGAAGCGTTGGTCGACGTTCATGGCCGGGGGCTCCTCTGCCGGGTATCCACGGATACGGCCGACAGTGTACTATCGCTTCGCGGGCCCGTCAAACGCGACCCGCGGAGAAGACCGTGATCCGCCTCTACGCCTTCCTCGGCAACCACGGCCGCGAGTACCGCGGCAACCGCCACAACGTCGCCTGGCAGCTCCTCGAGACCCTGCCCTTCCACGGGGAGCTCCGCTGGGAGCGCAAATTCAAGGGCCGTTTCGCCCAACGCGAGACTCAGGCGGGCAGGATCTGGCTCCTCATGCCCGAGACCTACATGAACCTCTCGGGCGATTCCGCCGCCGAGCTCATGCGCTTCTTCCAGGTCGGCCCCGACGAGCTCCTCGCGGTGCACGACGAGCTCGAGATGGCCTTCGGCTCCTTCGGCTTCAAGCTGGGCGGCGGCCTCGGCGGCCACAACGGCCTTCGCTCCCTCGAGGCCAGGCTCGGCACCCGCGACTTCGCGCGACTCCGCCTCGGCATCGGCCGCCCCGACCACCCCGACGTGGCGGGCTACGTCCTCTCGGACTTCTCGGCCTCCGAGCGCGAGGCCCTCGCCTGCTCCGTCTTCCCCAAGGCGGCCGCGGCCCTCGAGCTCTGCATGGCCGAGGGCTTCGAGGAGGCGCTCAAGCGCTTCCCCAAGGTCAAGGCGATCGAATAACGCGCCTCCCCCCGGGGGCGGCGCGGCCTTGATCGGCGGAGCGTTGGCTGCTATCATGGCGCCGCGACGCCGCGCGCACCCGGCCCGGCGCGACCGCCGAGAGGCCACGGCTCTCGAAGCGACCGTTCGGGGACCATCACTCGCCTCGGGAGCTTCGGGAATGCGCCAGCCATCCTCCTACGACCGGGCGCTGGAGGCCGCCGGCTACGGCCGCTTCCAGCGCCGCCTCCTCTGGCTCTGCGGCCTCGGTTGGGCCGCCGACGCCATGGAAGTCATGCTCGTCTCCTTCGCCCTGCCGGCCATGTCCGCGGAATGGGCCCTCTCGGCCGCGCAACGCGGCCTCGCCACGACGGCCCTCTTCGCCGGCATGCTCGCCGGCGCCCTCTTCTGGGGCCGGATCTCGGACCGCATAGGCCGCAGGGCCGGCTTCGTCGCGACCGTGGCGATCGACTCGATCTTCGGGCTCGCCTCGGCCTTCGCCCCCACTTTCGCCTGGTTCGCCCTGCTCCGCGCCCTGACCGGCTTCGGCGTCGGCGGGACCCTGCCCGTGGACTACGGGATGTTCTCGGAGTTCCTCCCGGCCAAGGACCGGGGCAGGCGCCTCGTCCTCCTCGAGTCCTTCTGGGCCTACGGCACCCTCGCGGCCGCCGCCCTCGCCTGGCTCGTCGTGCCCCGCCTCGGCTGGCGCTGGCTCTTCGCCCTCTCGGCCCTGCCGGGCCTCCTCCTCTTCGCCGTCAGGCGGGGCATGCCCGAGTCGCCCCGCTTCCTCGCGGCCGCGGGCCGCGTCGAGGAAGCCGGCGCCGTCCTCCGCCGCGTGGCGGCCGCGAACGGCGCCGACCCCGCCTCCGTGGACGAGGCCCTCGGCCCGGCCACCGCGACCCCCCGCCCCGCGGCCCCAGCCTGCCGCGCCCGCGACCTCCTCTCGCCCGGGCTCCGCCGCACGACCCTCCTCCTCTGGCTCGTCTGGTTCGCCATCTCGGTCGGCTACTACGGCACCTTCACCTGGCTCCCGAGCTGGCTCAGGGCCAAGGGCCTCGCCCTGCCCTCGGTCTACGGCTGGTCCGTCTTCCTCGCGCTGGCCCAGCTGCCCGGCTATCATTCGGCCGCCCGGCTCGTCGAGCGCCTGGGCCGCAGGCCGACTCTCGGCGCCTACCTCGCGGCGAGCGGCGCCTGCGCCCTCGCCTTCGCCCTGGTGTCGACGCCCGCGGGAGCCATCGCCGCGGCCGCGGCCCTCTCCTTCTTCGCCCTCGGCTCCTGGGGCGCCCTCTACGCCTATACCCCGGAGGCCTATCCGACGGCCATCCGCGCCACGGGGATCGGCGCGGCGAGCGGCATGACCAGGATCGCCGGCCTCGTCGGGCCCTCGGTCGGCGCCCTCGCCACGGCAGGCGCCGCCGGCGGGCTCCTCGTCGCGCCCCTGGCGGCCTTCGCCGCGGCCTACGCCCTTGGCGGCGTCGCCGCCTTCCTCCTCCCGAGGGAGACGAGGGGCGAGGCGCTGGACTAGGAGCCCGCAGCCCTCGTTCCTTGACCGCGGCCGGAAGGCGCTCATATACTTCGAGGCGGCGGCCGCCCCGCTTCCCGGGACGGCCGCGGAGGCCAGCATGAGCCGTCCCGGATCGGCCAACGTCTACGCCTACTACCGCACCGCCCAGAACAAGATGAACTGCTTCCTCTGACCCCCTCCGCAGCGTCATTGCATCGCATAACGCGGCAACCTGCCGCGGGCGGAGGCGCGGCCCCGCGATCGGAGGGAAGGATGACCTACGGAAGGATCGACGGCATCGACAAGGCGATATCCCGCCTCGTCCTGGGCACGGGCTTCATCCAGCCCGGGGGCGACCGGGGGCGGTACTGGGAGATCATGGACGCGGCCTTCGAGGCGGGCATCACGGCGATCGACTCGGGGCGCGAGTACGCCGACGGCTACGCGGACGAGTGCATCGGCGCGTGGATGTCGGCGGCCGGCACCCGCGATCGCATAACGCTCGTGTCCAAGGGCTGCCACCACAACCGCTGGCGCAAGCGCGTGACCCCCTTCGACCTGGAATCCGACCTACGCGACACGCTCGCTGCCCTGCGGACCGACCGGCTCGACGTCTACCTCCTCCACCGCGACGACGAGTCGGTCCCCGTCGGCCCCATGATCGAGGCCCTCAACGCCCACTGCGAGGCCGGGAGGATCCGGACCTTCGGAGCCTCGAACTGGGACTACCCCCGCGTGCGGGAGGCGAACGCCTACGCGCGCGAGCGGGGCCTGCGGGGCTTCTCCGTCCTGAGCCAGCACTTCTCGCTCGGCGTCCAGCGCGCGGATCCCTGGGGAGGCGGCTGCGTCTCCCTCACGGGGGAGGGGCGACGCGCGGACCGCGAGTGGCACCGCGCCGAGGCCATGCCGCTGCTCGCCTACTCGAGCCTCTGCCTCGGCCTCTTCTCGGGCAAGGTCGCGGACAGGCGCGAGCTCGAGGCGGCGATCGCCGAGGGGCGGATCAATGCCGCCTGCGATCAGGCCTACGGGAGCGACGATAATTTCGAGCGGCTGCGGCGGGCCTCGATCCTCGCGCGAGAGAAGGGAGTGCCCCTCGCCACCCTAGCCGCGGCCTACGTCCTCGAGTACTAAAAAGCCGGGCGGCTTCCCCACCTTCGCGCTGGTCGGCGCGGAGAACCGCCTCGAGGCCTTCTCGGCGGCGCGGGCCGCCGAGCTCCGGCTCGGCGCCGAGGAGCTCGCCTGGCTCGACCTGCGCTCGGAGGAGCCTGGCGGCCCCCTGGCCGGCGACTAGCCGGCAAGCACGCTAGGCGCGGCCCGAGAGGAACTTCGCCTCGAAGGCCGCGAGCATGCCGTGGAGCTCCTCGTGGCGCCCGGCGCCGATCACCTCGTTCTCGTGGCGCTCGAAGCCCTCGTAGAGCTCCGCGAGCGTCCCCGCGTCGAGGACTCTCACAGGGTCGACGCGAAGCGCCGGCCGAATTCCGCCGCGGCCGCGAGGGCCGCCTCGTCGGGCTCCCAGAGGCAGCCGTGGACCTCGCCCGCGACCTCGAAGCCCGCCTCCGCCAAGGCCGCGGCGAGGAGCTTCGGGGATTCCCCCGACCAGCCGTAACAGCCGAAGGCGGCCGCCTTCTTGCCCTTGAAGCGGAGGCCCTTCATCTCCTCGAGGAGGCCAGCGACCGCGTTCAGCATGCCCTTGTTCACGGTGGGGGAGCCCAGCACCAGGGCCTTCGAGCGGAAGACGTCCGTGATCACGTCGTTCTTGTCGGTCTTCGCCACGTTGTGGACGACGACCGTCGTCGAGGGGCTCGCCGCGCAGATGCCCCGCGCGATCGCCTCCGCGAGCTTGCGCGTGCCCTCCCACATCGAGTCGTAGGCCACCGTCACGCGGTCTTCCTTCCAGTCCGCGGCCCAGGCCGCGTAGCGCTGCACGATCTGGAGCGGATCCCTGCGCCAGATGACGCCGTGGCTCGGGGCGATGACCTCCACGGGGAGGTTCATGCCGACGACTTCCGTTATCTTCTTCGCCACGAGGGGCGAGAAGGGCGTGAGGATGTTGGCGTAGTACTTCACGCACTCGGCCCAGAGCTCGCCTTGGTCGACGAGATCGTTGAACAGGAGCTCCGAGGCGTAGTGCTGGCCGAAGGCGTCGTTCGGGAAGAGGACCGCGCCCCCCGCGAGATAGGTGAACATCGAGTCCGGCCAATGGAGCATCGGCGCCTCGACGAAGACGAGCTTCTTGCCGTTCCCGAGATCGACCGAGTCGCCTGTCTTCACGACATGGAAGTCCCAGTCCTGGTGGTAGTGTCCCTTGAGGCTCTTCACCGCGTTCGCGGTGCAGTACACCGGCAGGCCGGGCCTCCGGCGGAGGAGCTCCGGGAGCGCCCCCGAGTGGTCGCTCTCGGCGTGGTTCGCGACGACGAGATCGAGCCTGGCGAGGAGGCCCTCGGCCTCGAGGTTGTCGACGAATTCCTTGGCGAAGGGCGACCATACCGTGTCGATGAGCGCGACCTTGCCCTCCTCGACCACATAGGAGTTGTAGCTCGAGCCCCGATGGGTCGAGTACTCGCTGCCATGGAACTTCTTGAGCTCCCAGTCGATCTTCCCGACCCACGATACCGATCCGAGCACCTGCCGTTTCATGATACCCTCCCCGAAAAAGAGTCGTTGACGTTGTTTATTTCTAAGTATAGCCAAACAATGGAACGGCGAATGTAACGCGGGGTACGGTTTTGGTCTGGCAGCACAGGGCTGGGGGTCTGACCCTAAGTGCTGGGGGTCTGACCCCTGCCGCCCAAGGGGCAGACCCCCACTCCTCGGGGTCAGACCCCCAAACGCCAATGCTACCTGGGAACCGACCCGACAGCCCTTCTTGGTTCCAAGGGTCTGACCCCACCCTTCCAGGGGACAGACCCCCACCGATCTTCGAGTTCCCGGAGACTGACCCCTTGCTTCCGGGGTCAGACCCCCAACTTTCCCTTGACCCTGACGTAACGTCATACTTTACCCTAATGACAGGTCTTGGGATGATCGCCGGACCCGAAGGAGAGGCGGTGAGCTACACGGTGCATGAGGTGGCCCGCATGGCGGGGGTGAGCGTCCGGACGCTCCACCACTACGACCGGATCGGGCTGCTCGAGCCCGCGGACCGCAGCCCGGCAGGCTACCGGCTCTATGAGGAGAAGGACCTATTCAGGCTGCAACAGATCCTCTTCTACCGCGAGCTGGACATGCCCCTCGAGCGTATCAAGAAGGAGCTCGACGAGCCCGGCTTCGATCCGGTGACGGCGCTGCGCGACCATCGCCGTCTCCTCGAAGAGCGGGCCGGCCGCATAGCCCGCCTCATCGCTACGATCGACAGGACCATCGCCCGGCTGGGCGGGGAGGAACCGATGCTGACGACGGAAGAGCTCTACGAAGGCTTCCCGAGGGAGAAGGCCGAGCGCTGGGAGCGCGAGGCGAAGGAACAATGGGGCGCGACCGAGGCCTATGCCGAGTCGCGGATGAAGGTGGCGCGGATGAGCAAGGAACGCTGGGCGGAAGTCAAGAAAGAGGGTGGAGAAATCGACGCGGCCCTCGCGGAGGCCCTCGCCCGCGGCCTCGCCCCCGGCGCCCCCGAGACCCGCGGACTCGTGGCGCGCAAGGTGGCGCACCTGCGCAATTTCTACGAGCCGAGCCCCGAGATGATTGCCGGCCTCGGCGCCATGTACGTCGACCATCCCGAGTTCAGGGCCCACTACGACGCCGTCGCGCCGGGCCTGGCCGAGTACCTGCGCGATGCGATGGCAATCTACGCGCGGGAGGAGATGGGTCGGCGGTGATGACAGGCGGTCGATACTAAAACAACCGCAGAGACGCAGAGACGCAGAGACGCAGAGATATGAGGAAGTGATTATAGCGCTGCGGATTTACACTGCGTGTACGATTGTCGTTCAAGAGAGAGCGAAGGTCTGGACGCGACAGCGGAAAGACCTCATTGCTGAGGGGCCACCTTCGGGGGAAGGTTGCCCCCCGTCGCGCTCCCCCCTTCCAAGCAGCCATGCCCGCGCAGGCAGGTCCGGGAAGTCCTGCGCATCCTCGTCCAAACAATCTTGGTCGCACTCCCGCCGGCCCTTCCCTCGGTCCATGACCCCTAATCTTCGTGACACTACAGCGGTGCGCCTATTGAAGAGGGGAAAGAGGTTTTTGGTAGTTATATATACTTTTTATTATATTTAGCTCCTCGGAAATAAAGGAGGAGTCATGCCGAAGACAATCCTGGCCCCCGCCGCCGTCCTGGTCGCCCTCATGGCGGGCTGCGCCACCGCGCCGCGGGGCCTCGGCTCCCTCGAGACCGTCCCGAAACTCGATCCCGCCCGCTACGCCGGGCGCTGGTACGAGATAGCGCGCTTCCCGCAGAGCTTCGAGAAGGAGCTCGTCGGGGTGACGGCCGAGTACGGCCTCAAGCCCGACGGCTCCGTGTCGGTCCTCAACAGCGGTTTCAAGCGCTCGTTGGACGGAAAGTACGCGGAGGCGAGGGCCGTGGCGAGGATACCCGACCCCGCCAAGCCCGGCCGGCTCAAGGTGAGCTTCTTCCGCCCCTTCTGGGCCGACTACCTCGTCTTCGGCCTCGACGAGGAGAACTACTCCTGGGCCCTCGTGGGCGACGACTCGAGGAAGTACCTCTGGTTCCTCGCGCGGAACCCCGAGGTCGACGCGGACTTGCTGGCGCGCATGAAGTCGATCGCCGAATCCCGGGGCTACGACCTATCGAGGCTCCAGCTGGTTCCCCAGAAGGCGCGCTGACCCCGCCCCCTCACCTCGCCAGGCTGTCGGCGTAGGCGAAGATGGCAGGCATGCCCCCCGTGTGCCAGAACAGGACCGAATCGCGGGGGCCGAACTCTCCGCCCTCGATCATCGCGATGAGTCCGCCCAAGGCGCGCCCCGTGTAGACGGGGTCGACGAGGATGCCCTCGGTCTCGGCCAGGAGCCGGATCGCCCTGCGCTCGAGCTCGCCGACGACACCGTAGCCCTCTCCGGTGAACTCGCGGCGGAGGATCACGTCGGCGGGCGCGAAGGGCGCGCCGAGGCCGACGAGGCCCGCCGCCTCGTTGGCCACCGCCAGGACCCTGTCCGCGAAGTCGATCCCCTCGTCGGCGGCCTTGTCGATGCAGACGGCGCAGAGCTCGGCCTCGAGCCCGAAGAGCCGCGCGCCGAGCATGAGGCCGCCCTGCGTCCCGCCCGAGCTCGAGGCGAAGACGAGCCGCCTCGGCCTCAGGCCGCCCTCGTCGAGCTGGGCCTTGAGCTCGGCCGCCGCGGCCGCGAAGCCGAGGGCGCCGAGCCCGCTCGAGCCGCCGTAGGGGATCACATAGGGCCGGCGGCCCTCGGCGCGGAACCGCTCCGCGAGGGCGGGGATGTCCTCTCCCTTACGACGCGGGCCGCACCAGCGGATCCGCGCGCCGAAGAGGTCGTCGAGGACGAGGTTGCCCTCGAGCCGGGCGGGCGCCTCGCCGCCGAGCAGGAGGTGGCACTCCAGGCCGCGCGAGGCGGCCGCCGCCGCGGTCTGCCGGCAGTGGTTCGACTGCGCGGCGCCGCCCGTGATGAGGACGTCGCAGCCGCGGGCGATCGCGTCGCCCAGGAGGAACTCGAGCTTGCGCACCTTGTTCCCGCCCGCGCCGAGGCCGGTCTGGTCGTCGCGCTTCATGTAGACGCGGGGCCCGCCGCGCGCGCCGCGGAGCGCGGCGGAGAAGCGCGGGAGCTCGACGAGGGGCGTCGGCAGGAAGGCCAACCGCTCGCGGGGGAATTCGGACAGCTCCATGGCCCCTCCTCTCAGAAGATGATGTCGCGCAACCTCTTCTCGTCCTTCTTCCAGTCCGGGTCGACGCGGACCGAGAGCTTGAGCCTGATCGGGTAGTCGAAGATCTCCTCCAGGTCGGCCTCGGCCTCCTCGCGGAGCCGGCGGATCATGGAGCCGGCCTTGCCGATGAGGATGCCCTTCTGCGAGTCGCGCTCCACGACGAGGTCGTAGCGCGCGTGGAGGCTGCCGTCCTCGGCGCGGCTCGAGTCCTCGTAGGAGACGTAGACCGCGTGGGGCAGCTCGTCGCGGGTGTGGAGCATGACCTTCTCGCGGATGATCTCGGCGATGCGGAACACGGGCTCCTGGTCGGTGTAGTACTCCTCGGGATACCAGGCCGGGCCCTCGGCGGCGCGTCCGTACAGGGCCGCGAGGAGGCCGTCGAGGCCCGTGCCCTTGAGGGCCGAGAGCTCGAGGACCGGGGCCGCGGGGAACCTGGCCGCGATGAAGGCCCTCGCGGAGGCGGCGTCGGCCTCGGGCGCGTCGACCTTGTTGATCGCGGCCACGAGGCGGTCGGCGGCGGTCGCGAGGGCCTCGGCGAGCGCCTCCTCCTCGGGGCCCGGCTTCCGGGTCGAGTCGACGAGGTAGAGCACGAGGTCGGCGTCGGCGATGGCCGCGACCGCGACCTCGCGGAGCTTGAGGTTGAGGCGGCGGTCCGAGAGGTGGAAGCCCGGCGTGTCGAGGAGGACGAGCTGCCCCTCCGGGCGGTTCACGATGCCGCGGACCGCGTTGCGCGTCGTCTGCGGCACGGGCGAGACGATCGACACCTTGCCCCCGCAGAGGGCGTTGACGAGGGTGGACTTGCCCGCGGAGGGACGCCCCGCGATGGCGACGAAAGCCGACTTCGGCATGCTGGCCTCACTCCTGATAGGTCGGGGGCGGCTCGCGCCCCGTCCAGAGCTTGAACTGCTCCGCCGCCTGGAAGCGGAGCATCGCGTAGCCGTTGCAGGTCCTGCAGCCGGCCTCGGCGGCCCTCGCGAGCATGGCGGTGCGCTCGGGCCGGTAGATCAGGTCGAAGACCGCCTCGCGTCCCGTGAAGTAGTACCAGTCGAGGGGATCGCCGGGAATTCCGCCCTCCATGCCGACGGGCGTGGCCTGCACGATGAGGTCCGAGTGGTCGGCGACGATGTCGGACGAGCGCTCGTCGCAGGGCCCCGAGGCGAAGGCGTAGCGCCGGGCGAGGGCCTTGGCCTTGGCGGGGTTCCTGTTGAGGACGAGGACCGCCGCGCCGAGCCTCGCGAGCGAGTGGGCGACCGCCTTGGCGCCGCCGCCAGCGCCTACCAGCGTGGCCCGGAGGCCGCGGAGGTCCTCCCGCCCGAGGAACTCGAGGAGGCTCCGCTCGAAGCCCGCCGCGTCGGTGTTGTAGCCCGCCCAGCCCTCGATGTTGCGCACGAGGGTGTTGCAGGCCCCGATGGCCTCGACCTCCGGGGACCTCGAGGCGAGGAAGGGGAGGACGTCCTCCTTGAGGGGCACCGTGATGGAGGCGCCCCTCGCCCCCGCCGCCTCGAGGACGGACATGAGGCCGCCGGCGTCGGCCGCGGGGAAGGGCAGATACACCGCGTCCATGCCCGCGGCCCTGAAGGCCGAGTTGTGCAGGGCGGGCGAGCGCGAGCCGACGATGGAGCGCCCCCCGCCGAGGCCGTAGACGGCCGTGTCCCGGCCGATCTCGCGGAAGCGGAACACGTCCTCGAGCACGATCGGGTCGAGCTGGCCCGGCGCGGCCGAGGGAAAGCCCGCGGCCAGGGGGCTCGCGTACACGAGCGAGGAGCCGAGCCGCTCGGCGAGGATGCGGCTCGGCAGCCCGAAGTCCCCCATGCCGATGAGGATGCGCTCCGAGGGACGGAGGCCGAGGGACCAGGAGAGGAGCCGCGCGAGGTCGGCCGCGCCCCGCGTCGCGACCGCGAGCTTGGGGATCTCGCCGGGCTCGCTCGAGACCTCGGCGAAGGCGGCGTCGAGGTCCGCGGGGAGGCCCTCGAGGCAGTGCCGCGAGCGGATGATCCGCGTCCCGAAGGTCCTGCAGGCCTCCTCGATCGCGGGCACGCGGAAGTCGCTCTCGAGGTCGACGTAGGCGAAGTTCGCGCTCTTGTCGGGGCGGGCGTAGGCGAGGGCCTTGGCGATCATGACGAGGCGCACGCCCTCGCCCTCGACGAAGGAGCCGCCGTCGGCCCTGCGGCGGGCGGTGAGGATGCAGGGCAGGCCGGCGCGCTCGGGGAAGGAGCGCACCAGGAAGCCCTCCGCGGGGTCGAGGCAGTCGGTCCTGAGCTCCGCGATGTCCACCCTCCCGCGGTAGCGCTCGAGGGCGGCGAGGTCCTCCGCTATGGTCCTGCCGGTCAGGCAGAGGCAGACGAGGGGCATGGCACCTCCTAGAAATCCGCCCGGTAGACGTAGATGTCGGAGAGCTTCCCGTCGCTCAGGTCGAGGCGGAGTCGGACGGGGTAGCCGCGGTACGGCATGCGGTAGACGAGGGTGGCCTCGCCGCGCTCGTAGGGCTCGCCGAGGAGGGAGTAGGCCTTGTCGGCGGAGTCGCCCACGAAGAGGCCGTACACCGATCCGGCGTAGGGCTGGACGAAGCGGAGCTGCCAGAGCCTGTCCCCGAACATGAAGAGGGTGTAGCCCTGGCGGTAGCGGAAGGCCACGTCGTCCTGCCAGGCCTCGCCGCCGCGGACCGCGTAGACCGACTCGGGCGCGCCGTAGCGCTCGATGGCCTCGGCCACGGCGAGGCCGAGGAGGGGCGCGGGGTCGTCCTCGAGGAGGGGCGGCGATCCCTGGGCGAGGGCCGGCGAAGCCGGGCCGAGGAGGACGGCGGCGAGGGCGAGCGCGAGGGGAAGTCGTCGCATACCTTTCGACTCTACATGAACGCTCGGCAGGCTGTCGATAGAGTATCGGAGGCAAGGGCCGGGGACGAACCAGAAGCGGATCCGGAGCCGGCCCGTCCCGTGGCCGGGCATTCCCGGCACGGCCTTGCGGCGACGGCCCCTTTCGTACAGAATAGCGCCGATACGGCGAATCCGGGCAACCGGCTGCCGCGCCTTCCCTCGCGGCGCCGGGTCGTCCTCATACCATACCAAGGAGCACTACGTGTCCAGCGATCCGAACTCGCCGCGGTTTCCCGCGGAGGCCCTCGACGCCTTCCTCGACGGCATCCTCGTCGAGCTCCGCTCTCCCGCGGATTCCGCCGCCCTCGACGAGGTCAGGGCAGCCTTCCGCCGCAGGGTCCCCTTCTCGCGCCGGTCCTACGCGGCCGCGGTCATGATCCTCCGCGCGGCGGGCCTCTCCCGCCCGGCCGCGAAGCAGGAGGGCAAGGCTCCCGCCCGCGGGGAGCAGCGCCCCGCCAAGGAGCAGGGCAAGGGCAAGGCCCAGCCCTCCGAGAAGAAGAAGGGCGGCAAGGCCGAGGAGCCCCGGCGGAAGCCGGAGCGCAAGGCCGAGCCCAAGCCCGAGCAGGGCAAGGAAGGGGGCGGCCGCGCCGACTCGCCCTCCCGCCCCCGGCTCTCCGGCGAGGGCGCGACGCTCTTCGTCTCGATGGGCAAGCGGCAGCGCCTCTACCCGCGGATCCTCATCGACCTCATCGTCGAGCGCGCCGGCCTCGGCCTCGAGGAGATCGGCGAGGTCCGCTCCTTCGACAACTACTCCTTCGCCGACGTGGCCCCGGCCAAGGCCGCCTCCGTGGTCTCGGCCCTCGACGGCTACGAGTTCCGCGGCCGCAAGCTCACGGTCAATCCCGCGAAGAAGCGCGAAGGCGAGCCTTCCGAGGGCTGAGCCTCAAAAGAGCCTCTGCCAGAGCAGGATTCCGAGCGCGTAGTTCATGACGAGCGCGAGGGCCATGGCGAGGCCGGAGCCGAGGGCGGCGAAGGTCGCCGCCCTCGAGGCCGCCGCGGCGAGGCGCTCGGGATCCCCCGGGGCGACGATGGTCGCCGCCGCGGGGTCCCTCGAATCCTCCGCCCTGAAGATCCAGGGACTGCCCCATCGATCCTCGTTCCCGAGCGCCTCGAGCTGCAGGGCCCCCTCGGGCGGGGCCTCGCCCGGCTCGAGGCGCCTCGCCACGTAGCGCCCGCCGTCCGGCAGGGCCGCGGGCCCGCGCTCGAGCCCCTCGGGGAAGTAGGTGAGGGGCATCCGGTAGGCGTCGCGCGAGGCGCGGAGCGCGAGGGCCCGTCGCCACAGCCCGTGGTAGAGCAGGAACAGGAAGAGCCCCGGCGGCAGGAGGGGCAGCACCGGCGCGCCCCCGAGGAGGAAGGACATGGCCCGGACCGTCGCCAGGGTCGTCCTCCCCGTCACGAGGACGAGGAGGAGGCTCGTCACCGCGAGCCCGAGGGAGAGCGACAGCCGCGTCAGCGGCGTCCAGTACTCGTTCTCCGCCCTCGCGCCCTCGACGAGGCGGCGGCCGAGCGCCGCGTCGGGGCAGTCGTAGCTGGCCGCGACGAGGGCCTCGCCCGGCTCCTCGACGAAGACGGGCTTCCCTCCCTCGAGCACGAGGAGGCCTCCCGCGAAGAGGGTGGTGCCCTCGGCGAGGGAGGTCACCGACCTCCAGGGCACGCGGGAGAGGCTGCCGGGCCCCTCCTCCTCGGGGGAGAGGACGTACAGGGGGGCGCGCGCGAAGTCGACGAGGGCCGAGACGCCTTCGCCCCTGAGCCAGACCCGGTCGCTCCCCTCGAGAGCCTCGACGCGGCCGTAGAGGCGGAAGCGCCCGACCACCCGGTCGCCCGCGGCCAGGGCGGCGGCGAGATCGCGGTAGCGGAGCGTCGGGGCGAGCGAGACCTCGGCGAGTCGGAGACGGAAGCGCCTCCACTGGGCGCGGAGCATGAAGGCTCCCACGAGGGGCACGAGGAGGTAGAAGACCGCCGCGACCGCGAGGGCGACGAACACGGGGAGGAACACTGCTTGCCGATCCTCGATCCGGAATATAGATTGAAAATACCATGCTCGAGCGACTGAGAGTAGGACCCATCGGGGAGAACGCCTACGTCCTCCCCTCGACCGGCCCCGCGGGGGAGGGTGGCCGATGCGTCCTCGTCGACCCGGGCGACGAGGGAGGCCGGATCCTCTCCTTCCTCGACGACCGGAGGCTCGTCCCCGACTGGATCGTCGCCACCCACGGCCACCTCGACCACACCGCGGCCATACCGGACATCGTCTCGGCCTTCGCCTCGCGGGGCCGCGCGCCCCGCCTCGCGGTCCACGCCCTCGACTCGGGCTACTTCGGCGCGACCGGCGAGGCGAGGAACCGCGAGCTCTTCGCGGCGATCCGCGCCCTCGGCTACTTCAAGAGCTACTGGCGCGACCTGCCCGCCCCCGACCTCCTCCTCGAGGAGGGCGGCGCGATCCCCGGTTCCGCCTATCGCGTCATCCATACGCCCGGCCACACCGCGGGCTCGGTCTGCCTCTACGACGAGGCGGCCGGCCTCCTCGTCTCGGGGGACACCCTGTTCCGCGACGGCGTCGGCAGGACCGACGGCCCCGACTCCGACCCCGCGGCCCTCGAGGCCAGCCTCAAGCGCCTCTTCGCCCTGCCCGCCGGCACGAAGGTCTTCCCCGGCCACGGCGAGCCCACGACCATCGGCCGGGAGGCCGGCTCGGCGGGTTGAACAGGGGGGCCCCGGACGGCCATACTCGACCCCACATGCCAACGAAGACCCGCGCCGCAGGCGCCCTCCTCGCCTTCATCCTCCTCGCCGGCCCCTCGCTCCTGGCCGCCGAGGAGCCCTCCAGGACCGAGCTCGTCATCGGCACCTTCTGCACGGTCCGCATCGTCGACGGGCCGCGGGGCAAGGACGCCGAGCGCGCCCTCGACGCCTCCTTCGCCAAGCTCCACGAGATCGAGGACACGCTGAGCGCGAACAAGGACGGCACCGACGTGGACCGGGTCAACCGGGCCGCGGGAGGCGCGCCTGTTCGCGTCTCCGACATGACCTACTACGTCCTCGGCAAGGCCCTGGAGTACGCGCGGCTGACGAACGGGGCCTTCGACCCGACCGTCGGCCCCCTCGTGAAGCTCTGGGGCATCGGCACGCCCCAGGCGCGACTCCCCTCCCGGCAGGAGATCGACGCGGCGCGGCGCCTCGTCGACTGGCGCAAGGTCGCCGTCGATCCGGCTGCCAAGACCGTCCGCCTCGCCGCGCCCGGCATGCGCATCGACCTCGGGGCCATCGCGAAGGGCTACGCGGCCGACGAGGTCGGCGTGATCCTGAAGGCGGCGAAGACGAAGGCCGCCATCGTCGACCTCGGCGGCAACGTCTACGCCCTCGGCGAGAAGCGCGACCGCTCGCCCTGGCGCATCGGCGTGCAGGTGCCCCTGCCCGAGAACGAGGCGCCGCGCGGCTCCTACCTCGGCGTGGTCGAGGGCAAGGACTTCACCGTCGTCACCTCGGGCGTCTACGAGCGCTTCTTCGAGAAGGACGGCACGCGCTACCACCACATCCTCGACACGGGCACGGGCTATCCCGTCAAGAACGGCCTGGTCTCCGTCACGATCATCACGACGAAGAGCATCGACGCGGACGGGCTCTCGACCTCCCTCTTCGCCCTCGGGCGGGAGCGCGGCATGGCCCTGGCGGCGACCCTGCCCGGCGTCCAGGTCGTCATGGTCGACGACGCGGACAGGGTCTACCTGAGCCCGGGCGCCGCGAAGATCTTCAAGCTGACGAGCGCGGACTACTCCCTGGCGGACTGAGGAGCGGCCTCCGCGGGCGCCGCCTCGCGCTCCGCGAGAC